>NZ_JBFBMQ010000013.1:0-97405 GCF_040687115.1 Microbacterium sp. NPDC076895 | reverse complement strand
GACACCGCCGACCCAACGAAAGAGCACCCGGAGCTCGATCACTCCGGGTGCTCTTTCCCCTGCCACTTGACAAGGATCAGTCACATATCAGCTGTCGGCAGGTTCAAGGTCGGCGAGCGCGGCACTGACGAGAACCCCCGGGGGTCCGTCGAGGTCCCAGCCGAAGATCGCGCGAGTGCGCCCCGGGACGCGGGCACGCCACGGCGCGCCGGTCTCATCGCCAGTGCCGTCAGTGCTGTCGGTGCCGGTCACCCGCACGAGCCCCGGTTCGACGCGCAGCCCCCGCCGATCGGCCTTCAGCGCGGCCTCTACGCGCACCCAGTCGCGCGTCGTGGCGGGGCGAGCACCGAGCACACCGGTCAGGCCCGTCCGGTCGCGCCGGGGGTCGACCTCGGGTTCGGCATCCACACCCACGGTCCCGGCGGCAGCGGGCGCCAGCGCCACCACCGCCCATGCTGCGGCGTAGGACACGCTCGCGGTCACCGCCGCGCCCTCGACCTCGAGGGGACCGTGGTCAGCGCCGCACCGCGGGCATCGGTTCGAGATCCGGATGCCGGGCTGACCGATCAGTTCTCGCACGAGCTGCCACGCGACCTCGCGGCGCAAGCGACGGTCCGGGGCCATTGCCCAACCGAGCCGGATCGGTCCGCTCACACGGAGGGCTGGTGCGTCTCGATCGCCACGATCCCTGAACCCGGATTGTCGGTCGACAGGTGCACGACCGAGAATCCGCCCGGTGACAGCCCTGACGCGTTGCCCAGGTGCGAACCCATCAACGACCCGGTTGCCATCGCGAGTTCCTGGATGATCTCGGGAAGCACGGGCCCGTGGCTGCAGAGCACCGCGGGCTTGCGGGAGCGGACCCGCGCTCCGACGACCGTACGGGCGTCTGTCGCGCCCTCCTCCCATGCGTCCTGACTGATCAGCGGCGAATAGTCGACACGGCGCCCGAGCGCGGCAGAAAGCGGCCCGACGGTCTTGGCGCACCGAACCGCGGGGCTCGACACGATCCGGCGCGCGCCGAACGCGAGAAGTGGCCCGACGAGGGCGTTGGCTTGCTTGCGTCCGCGAAGAGCCAGCGGGCGCGACGCATCCGATCCGTCCCACTCGTCGGCCGGCACGGCCTTGGCGTGGCGCAGCGCGATGATCGGGAAGGTGCGCAGCACATCCTTGTCGCGGATCTCGAGGAACTTGTCCAGGATCTCGACATCGACCGGATAGCTGAGCTTCGCGCGGGCCTTCTTCGCGGAGACCCATTCGAGCGCGGCGATCTCTTTGTTCGGGACGAACGACGAGGCCTTGATGGCGGCATCCGTGGCCTCTGCCGCCCAGTAGTGCACGACCTTGTTGCGCTTGGAGGGCATGTGGTACGTCGACACACCCACGGGGACCCCCAATGAGACGCGGATACCGGTCTCTTCGTGGATCTCGCGGACCGCGGTCTCGGCGAGGGTCTCGCCGGGATCGACTTTGCCCTTGGGCAGGGTGACGTCGCGGTACTGGGTTCGGTGGATCAGCAGGATGCGAAGCTTGCCCTCGACGAGGCGCCACAGCACGCCACCGGCTGCGTAAACGATGTTCTCTGACATGGTGGGGTCCGGAACGGTGAGAGTATCGGTCATCGTGTGGCTCGCGCCCGTCGCCGGCTCTGCACATCGGTCATGGTCAGGTCTTGCAGGTCGGCAAGCTGGTTGCCGTGTTCGTCGAGGTGGTGGCGCACCCACGTGCCCGTCTGGTCGAGCCACCAGGAGCTGGTGGCGTCGCTCATCGCGAGATCGAAGAACGTCATCAGCTGGCTGAGGTGGGTCGGGTCGGTCACCCGCACGAGCGCCTCGACCCGGCGGTCAAGGTTTCGGTGCATCATGTCGGCACTGCCGATGTAGATCTGCTCATCGCCGCCGTTATGGAACGCGAAGATCCGCGAGTGCTCGAGGTACCTGCCGAGGATGCTGCGCACCGTGATGTTCTCGCTCAGCCCCGGCACGCCCGGCCTGATCGAGCAGATACCGCGCACCCAGATCTCCACGGGAACGCCAGCCTGACTTGCGCGGTAGAGCGCGTCGATGATCTGCTCGTCGACCATCGAGTTGACCTTGATCCGGATGCGGGCGGGCTTGCCCTCAACAGCATTGCGACGCTCGGTCTCGATGAGGCGCAGCAGCCCCTTGCGCAGGTGCAGCGGCGCGACCAGCAGGCGCTTGAACTTCTTCTCGATCGCATAGCCAGAGAGCTCGTTGAACAGGCGCGTGAGGTCTCGCCCGACCTGCTCATCGGCCGTGAACAGCGCATAGTCCTCGTAGATCCGGCTGGTCTTGGGGTTGTAGTTGCCGGTGCCGATGTGGCAGTAGCTGCGGAGCGTCCCCTCCTCCTCGCGGATGACCAGGGCCAGCTTGCAATGGGTCTTGAGGCCGACCAGGCCGTACACGACGTGGACGCCGGCCTTCTCGAGCTTGCGCGCCCACACGATGTTCGCGGCTTCATCGAAGCGGGCCTTCACCTCGACGAGGGCGAGAACCTGCTTGCCGGCTTCGGCGGCGTCGATGAGTGACTGGATGATGGGACTGTCGCCCGACGTGCGATAGAGCGTCTGTTTGATCGCCAGGACCTGGGGATCCTTGGCCGCCTGATCGAGGAAGGCTTGGACGCTCGTCGCGAAGGACTCGTACGGGTGGTGGACCAGGACATCTCCGCTGCGGATGGCGCTGAAGATGTCGGAGCGCTCGTTGTTATCGCCGGGCTGGAACGCGATGGCCGTCGTGGGAAGGTGCGGCTTGTACTTGAGCTCGGGCCGGTTCAGGCGGCTCAGCCCGAACAGCCCCCGCAGGTCCAATGGCGCCGGAATCCGGTACACCTCTTGCTCGGTGATATCGAGCTCGCTGATCAGCAGCTTCAGGGTCAGCTCGTCCATGTCCTCGGTCACCTCGAGGCGGATCGGAGGGCCGAACCGGCGGCGCATGAGTTCTGCTTCGAGGGCTTGGATGAGGTTCTCGGTCTCGTCCTCTTCGATGACCATGTCTTCGTTGCGGGTGAGGCGGAACGCGTGGTGGTCGAGGACCTCCATCCCCGGGAACAGATCGCCGAGGTGGTTGGCGATGAGGTCTTCGAGCGCGAGGTAGCGCACGCGCTCGCCCTCGCGTGAGATCTCGACGAACCGGGGCAGCATCGGCGGCACCTTGAGACGCGCGAACTCCTGACGCCCCGTCCGCGCGTTGCGGATGCGGATCGCCAGGTTCAGCGAGAGGCCCGAGATGTATGGGAAGGGGTGGGCCGGGTCCACGGCCAGCGGCATGAGAACGGGAAAGACCTGGTCGTGGAAGTACTCGGAGAGGCGGGACCGCTCATCGTCACCGAGTGACGCGAACGAGACGAACTCGACCCCGGCCTCCGCGAGCGCCGGTGCGACCAGGCGGCTCCAGGCGTCAGCGTGGCGCAGCTGTAGCCGGTGTGCCTCTTCCGAGATGTCGGCGAGGGCGTCTTCGGGGGAGGTGCCGATGTTGGTGGGCACCGCAAGTCCGGTCACAATGCGGCGCTTGAGCCCCGCGACGCGGACCATGAAGAACTCGTCGAGGTTGCTCGCGAAGATCGCGAGGAAGTTCGCTCGCTCCAGCGGCGGCAGACCCGGATCCTCTGCCAGCTCAAGGACACGCTGATTGAACGCGAGCCAGCTCAGCTCACGATCCAGGAAGCGGTCAATGGGCAGGAGATCATCGGCGGCTGCCGCTGAGTCGAAGTCGTCGTCATCTTCGTCGCCGAGCCCGGTGTCGAGAACCTCGTGGTCGATCATGGTTCCATCCTGTCAGCGCTACGTGACTCGCGCGTGAACAGTTTTCGTCGTCAGGCGTCGGTGCGCTCGCGCGGCGGCGGCGGCGCGTCATCCTCGTAGACGTTGAAGCGGTATCCGACGTTGCGCACGGTGCCGATGAGTTGCTCGAGGTCGCCGAGCTTGGCCCGGAGCCGTCTGACGTGCACATCGACGGTTCGGGTGCCCCCGAAGTAGTCGTATCCCCACACCTCGCTGAGCAGCTGTTCGCGGGTGAAGACCCGCGACGGGTGGGTGGCGAAGAAGTGGAGGAGCTGGAACTCCTTGTAAGTCAGGTCGAGCGGGCGCCCGTGAACCTTGGCCGAGTATGACGACTCGTCGATCGTGATGCCCGAGGTCTGGATACGCGTGGAGACCTGTTCTTTGGCCATCCGGCCGATCGCCAGGCGTACCCGCGCATCGACTTCGGCCGGACCCGCGGTGACCAGGATGACGTCATCGACGCCCCAATCCGGCGAAACCGCCGTGAGGCCACCCTCGGTCACGATGAGGATGAGTGGGACATCCAGCCCCGTCGTGCCCAGGATCTTGCACAGTGACTTGGCCCCCACGAGGTCGGTGCGGGCATCCACGAAGACGATGTCGGCGCTGGGCGCATTCACCAGTTGGGCGGGTTCGGCGGGAATCTGCCGCGTGCGATGACTCAGCAGCTCGAGCGCGGGCAGGGCTGCTCCTCCGCCTGGGGCGGAACTCAGAACCAATAGCTGTGCCACGCTGACATCCTCCCGGTGCCGGAGGCGCACCGCGCCCCTCAGTTTAGGGTGTCCTCCGCACATAGGAGACAATGGGGCGATGGACCTGCCACCGCTTGCTCCACGCCGTGCCTTCGGCGGGATCGTCACTGTGTGGGTGGCCGCTGCGGTCGCCGGCACCATCATCGGCTTCTTTGTGCCTGCCGAGTGGCGAATCGCCTGGCTCGGCGTAGCTCTCGGGTTGTGTGTCGTGCTGGCCTTCGCGGTGCAGCTGGCCTATGGGCGGTCTCAGGCCTTCGTCGAGCGCGTCGCGCTGAGCACTCTGGGGGCGGCGGTCGTGCTCGGCGTGATCAGCCTCGGCTTCGGGCTCGCCTCGATCGTCCCGCAATGATCCTGAGCCGGGTGATCGCGGCGAATCCGGGATAGAGTGGGCCTATGGACCTGGTAGCGCTCGAACTCTTCTTCGTGGGCCTTCTTGCGCTCGCGTCGCTCGCGATCGTGTTCGTCTCGGGTGTCGTCGTGAAGAATCTGTACCGCGGCCAGCGCTGACGCGCCGTGATCGATCTTCCCACCGACCTCCCCGCCGAGCTTGCGCCACTGTCGTGGCTGGTGGGCGTATGGGAGGGCACCGGTGTCATCGACTACGACACCGACGGCACGCACTTCACCGGTGAGTTTCATCACCGGGTGAGTTTCAGCCACGACGGCGGCGACCATCTCAACTACTCGGCTCAGGCTTGGCTGCTGGATGCCGAGGATCCTGCCGGGCCACGGACAGCGCTCGTGAGCGAAACCGGATACTGGCGGTTGGCGATCCCCGCGACCGACGCCATGCCCGGGCCCGGCCTGCTTCCCGCCGCCGCCGGCGGCTCGCCGCTGACGGTCGACGATGTCGAGGCCCTCCGAACCCCCGAGGGAGGGTTCGAGATCGAGGTCTCGCTCGTGCACTCCGATGGCGTGTGCGAGCTCTATCTCGGGCAGATCCGCGGTCCCCGCATCGACATCGCCACGGATGCCGTCATCCGCACCGCATCGGCGAAGCCGTACTCCGCGGCGACCCGCATGTACGGGCTGGTCGATGCTCACCTGCTCTGGGCGTGGGATATTGCGGCACTCGGGGAAGCGCTCGCTTCCCACGCCTCGGCGCGACTCGCGAAGGTCGACTGATGGCATCCGCATTCGAGCGGGTACCCGGTGCTGTGGTCGAGGACGGCATCCTGATGCACGTCGGTAACCCCCTCGTCGAGCAGCGCCGACTCGTAAGGGGCGAGGCTGTCGCTCCGCTCGAGAACCGCTCAGTCGTCAGCGTCGCCGGACCCGACCGGCTCGCGTGGCTCGACTCGATCACTTCGCAGGCTGTCGCCGGGCTCGCGCCGGGAGAAAGCAGCGAGCTGCTCATTCTGGATCCGAACGGCCACATCGAGCACGCCGCCGGAATCGTCGACGACGGCGAGACCGCCTGGCTCCTGGTAGACACCGCGGATGCCGAACCGCTGGTGGCCTGGCTGACGAAGATGCGGTTCCGGATGCGGGTCGAGATCCGACTCGTCGATGAGGTATCCGTTATCGGTGCGGTCTCGCCCGACGCTGCCGGGCTCACGCCGTTCGCGCCCGCGGGGGTCCCTCTGGTCTGGCGTGACCCGTGGCCGGGAGTCACAGCAGGCGGATATGGGTACGCGGTCGGTGAGCATCCGGGGCAGGCGCGGGAGTGGGCAGAGATCGTCGTCGAGGCTTCCGAGCGCGACCGCATCGCGGAAGCTGCGGCGGCTGGCGATGTGGCGCTGGCCGGCGTGCTCGCCGTCGAGGCCCTGCGCATCGCCGCGTGGCGTCCGAGCTGGGGACGCGAGGTCGACGAGCGATCCCTGCCTCACGAACTGGACTGGCTGCGAACATCCGTGCACCTGAGCAAGGGGTGCTATCGCGGGCAAGAGACCGTCGCCAAGGTCCACAACCTCGGTCACCCTCCCCGACGCCTTGTGGCGGTCCACCTCGACGGTGCCGACAGCATCCTGCCGCCGCCGGGGTCCGAGGTTCGCGTCGCGGGTGGCGAGGTGGGTGTCCTCACCTCCGTGGCTCTTCATATGGATGACGGACCCATCGGATTGGCTCTCGTGAGGCGTACGACCCCCGACGGCGACGCGACTGTCGAGACGGCGGAGGGTGCCGTCTCCGCCCGGCTCGAGACGATCGTCCCACCCGAGGCCGGTGCTGCAGCATCCGTGCCCCGGCTGCCTCGGCTCTCCCGGCGCGCGAGCGCCGCAGCGCCGTCCGGGTCGTGAACGCCGGGCAAGACCCGGGCCCGTCACGGTCGGCGGCGCCCGACGAGACGGCGCCGTTGACGCTCCCGGTTCGCGTGCGCTGGTGGAGTAGGTTCAGCCCGCGACCGGGATGGATGCGGCTGCGTGCGTCATCCATCGCCATCGTCCAGATCGTGGTCGCGGCAACGGGCGCGTATGCCTTCGCGGTGTATGTGCTCGGACACCCCGCGCCGCTGCTTGCCGCGACCGTGACAGTCTCGAGCCTCGGGCTTGTGCGCGATGCGCGGCCGCGTCGCGTCCTCGAGACCGTCATCGGCATGATCATCGGCATCCTCGTAGCCGAGGTGCTGCTCCTCGTTGCCGGCAGCGGATGGTGGCAGCTGGGCCTCGCACTTGCCGCAACCCTTGCCGTCGCGCGCTTGCTCTCGCCCCAGCCGGGGTTTGCGATAGCTGCTGCTCTTCAGTCGCTCATCGTCATGATCGTCCCGACCAGTTCGCCGATGCTGCGGCTGATCGATGGAGTGGTCGGCGGAATTGCGGCACTGTTGGTGACAGCGCTCATCCCGCGCAGCCCGCAGCGCACGGAGGTCGCCTCCGGCGAGGTGCTCTTTACCCGCTTCCAGAGCGCCACCGAAACAATCATCCGTGCCCTGCGCCGCGGAGATCGCGTTCGCGCGCAGCGAGGCCTCGAGAAGGCGCGGGCCCTCCAGGCCGACATCGACGACTGGAAGCTGACGCTCGAATCGGGAATGGGGATTGCTCGCATCTCGCCGTTCCTGCGCTCGCAGCGGCATGAGATCGCGCGCCACCAGCGCATCTGGCAGGCGATGGACTTTGCCTGCCGCAACCTTCGGGTGATCGCTCGCCGAACGGTGTACCTCGTCGATGATCGGCAGCCCCGCCCCGTCGCTGCCGATCTGCTCGCTGACCTCGGCCGCGGGGCAGACCTCATCGCTCAGTCGATGCGTGACATTTCGCTGGAACCGGTCGCCCGTGAGGCACTTCGCGCTGTCGCGGTGCGGCTGGATCCTGCCACTGTCCTTCCCGATTCGACGCTCGGTGATCAGAACCTCATCGCAGCGCTTCGGCCCCTTGCCGTGGATCTGCTCACCGCTGCGGGCATGTCGGGCGAGGATGCCGCGCACGCCGTCCCACGCATCTGATTCGCCGGGTGGGCTCAGCGCGGTGCGACCGAGGCCCACGGGACGGTGACTTCGCCGAGCCGCCACCGATGGCGTCCGGTAAGCGGCCAGCCCGCGTCGAACATCGCCTGCAGGCTTGCGCGCCACCGTTGGACGGGCGAGAACGTCGACAGCGGCGCGGCGCGGTCCCACTCGCGCGTGAGATCTCCGAGGAAAGTGTGGATCCGCTCACCGGGGACGTTCCGGTGGATGAGGGCCTTCGGGAGCCGCTCGGCGGCGACCGCCGGTGAGTCGAGCCCCGCTAGGCGCAGCGACACCGTGAGGGAGCGAGGTGCGGCATCCGGCCCGACGACAACCCAGGTCATGACTCGCCCGATCTCATCACAGGTCCCTTCAACGAGCAGTCCGTTTGGCGCCAGGCGACCGGCCATGTGGGACCACGCCGCCGCGACCTCGGACTCGTCGTACTGGCGCAGGACGTTCAGGGCGCGGATGACGATCGGACGCCGGGGTGCGGGGATCTCGAAACCTCCTCGAGCGAACGAGACCCGGGTGTCAGGGTCAAAACTTGTGAGACCCGCGCGGACCGCCCGCAGTTGTTCGCGTGCCCGCTCGACGCGCTCCGGGTCGATCTCCAACCCCAAGACATCGATGTCGGGCCTGACCGGCGACAGGCGTGCCGCCAGCTCCAGCGTCGTGGTGCCGGTCGCGCCGTACCCGAGATCGACGACCAGTGGGTCGGATGCGACACGGAGCACCGGATGCCGCGCAATCCACCGGTCGACGCGACGCAGCCGATTCGTGCCCGTTGTCCCCCGCGTCGGGCGCCCGGTCGGCGCGGAGCGAGGAGAGGGCACGCCCCCATGATGCCAGCGCTGCGAGCGATCCCGGTGTGCAGCGAGGGGAGCTTTCACGGCCTACCTCGCAACCGCCGCGACACCGCGCCCCGATATCATGAGGGCCATGACCGAGCCATACACGTTGATCCTTCTCCGACACGGCCAGAGCGAGTGGAATGAGCTGAATCTCTTCACTGGATGGGTCGATGTGCGGCTCACTGAACAGGGGCAGGCCGAGGCTCGCCGGGGTGGCGAGTTGATGGCCGCGCAGGGCATCCTCCCCGACGTGCTGCACACGTCGCTGCTGAGCCGCGCCATCCAAACCGCCAACATCGCGCTGGATGCCGCCGACCGCCTGTGGATTCCCGTGAAGCGCACCTGGCGCCTCAATGAGCGTCACTACGGCGCGCTGCAGGGCAAGGACAAGGCGCAGACCCTCGAGGAGTTCGGACCCGAGCAGTTCATGCTGTGGCGCCGCTCGTTCGATGTGCCGCCGCCGCCGCTGGCCGATGACAGCGAGTTCAGCCAGGTCCACGATCCGCGCTATGCCGGAATCGATGGTGAGGTGCCCCGCACGGAGTCCCTCAAGCTCGTCATCGATCGCATGATGCCCTACTGGGAGAGCGACATCGCCGCCGACCTGCGTGCCGGCAAGACGGTGCTCGTGACCGCCCACGGCAATTCGCTGCGGGGCCTCGTCAAGCACCTCGACGGCATCAGCGACGCTGACATCGCCGAGCTCAACATTCCGACCGGCATTCCGCTGGTCTACAAGCTCGACGAGAACCTCGTCCCCCTCGGTCCTGGCGAGTACCTGGACCCCGAGGCCGCGGCTGCCGGTGCGGCTGCCGTCGCCGCCCAGGGCAAGAAGTAACCGACTGTCGTTGGAAACGAGAAGAGCGGATGCCTCGCGTGAGGCATCCGCTCTTCTCGTTCGTGCGGCGGGGAGTTACTCTCCAGCGCTGGCCCCGTCGCCGGCGTAGAACTCGCCACCTTCAGCCAGGTACTGCACCTTCTTGGCTACCGAGACGGCGTGGTCGACGAAACGTTCGTGATAGCGGCTCGCGAGGGTGGCATCCACCGTCTGTGCGGGCTCGCCCGACCAGCTGTCACTGAGGACCTTCTCGAACACACTGACGTGCAGATCGTCGACCTGGTCGTCGATGTCGCGGATCTGGTCGGCGAGGGCCAGATCCTCGGTGTCGAGGAGCTGCGTCAGCTTGCGGGCAGCTTCGACGTCGAGTTCGCCCATCTTCTGGAACGTCGACTTCAGACCTGAGGGGATGGCGCGCTCGGGGAAACGCAGGCGCGTCAGCTGAGCGATGTGCTCGGCAATGTCGCCCATGCGCTCGAGCGAGGCGCTCACCCGCAGAGCCATCACGACGATCCGCAGGTCACGGGCCACGGGCTGCTGGCGGGCCATGATCTCGATGGCGATCTCGTCAAGCTCGTGGGCCTTGTCGTCGATCTCGGCGTCGGCCGCGATCACTTCTTCGGCAAGGGCGACATCGCTGGTCTTGAACGCCGTTGTCGCCTTCTCGATCGCAGTGGTGACCATCCCGGAGATCTCGACGAGACGGTTCTGCACATCTTCGAGCGACTGGTGGAAGACTTCGCGCATTCCGATCCCTTTCGTGTGTTGTCGGCCGGCAGATGCCAGACGACCCAGTGATTCTCGCCACCGAAGGTTAACGGACAGTGCCGTCCCGGTGAATAGTGACGCGCCCGGGGTGGGCACGACCACCGCTCGCGATGGCGCCGTCCGGGCCGCCCGTACGCTGTTTCCATGCAACCTGCGCAGATCGCCCTTCTTGGCCTCCTGGTGGGGCTGCTGATCGGTGCAGGTCTGGCAACCGTCATCCTGTTGGCGCTACGGGCTCGGGAGCGCGCCGAGTACGGTGCCGACATGGACGTTCCCCAGGGAGCGCGGATGGTTCTGCAGGGACTTGACGATCCAGCGGTCGTCCTGGATTCGGCGGGCGTGATCATTGCGGCGTCGGCGTCCGCGGCGCCCTTCGAGCTGACCGAGGGGCGCCTCCTGCCGACCCCCGAGCTGCGCGGAGTCGCACGCCGAGTCAGCGATGCTGACGCCGCTTCCCATGCAACATTCCGCATTCGCCGGGGCACCGGGCCGGGAGAGTTGCGCCTGGTCACCGTGCGGGCAACGCCCCTCACTTCCCGGCTGATGCTGCTCGTCCTGCGCGATATCACCGAGAAAGAGCGCGTTGAGCAGATGCGGCGCGACTTCGTCTCCAACACGAGTCACGAGCTCAAGACTCCGGTGGGGGCAGTGAGCTTGCTGGCCGAGGCTATCGAATCGGCATCCGACGACCCCGCGCAGGTGCGGGTGTTCGCCTCCCGGCTCTCTGCCGAGGCGACGCGACTGGCCACTCTCACATCTCGCATCATGAACCTGTCACGCTTGCAGGCAGCAGATGAGCTCAACGATGAACGGGATGCCTCGATCGATGAGATCATCGCTTCTGCCGTGGAAGCCCACGCGATCCAGGCCGATTCCGCAGGAGTGCAACTCGTCCGCGGGGGCACGCGGGGACTGTTCGTCCGCGGCGATGCACAGGTCCTGAGCGAAGCCGTCGGCAACCTGATCGCCAACGCGATCGCCTACTCGCCCAAGGGATCGAGCGTCGGGATCGGGGTCAAAGCCGCCGACGGCGTGGTCGAGATCGCGGTCACTGACCGGGGTATCGGAATCTCCGAAGAAGACCAGGACCGTGTCTTCGAACGGTTCTACCGCGCAGATCAGGCGCGTTCGCGCCGCACCGGAGGAACGGGCCTGGGTCTGGCGATCGTCAAGCACGCCGTGCAGCGCCACGGCGGCGACGTTCGCCTCTGGTCACGCGAGGGCCGCGGCTCGACCTTCACGATTCGGCTTCCCCTGATCGATTCGCCGCTCGACGGGCCACCGCGCAAGCGCGCCCGCAAGGAGAAGAAGGTCAAGAAGAAGCAGAAGAAGCTGCTGGCTTCTGATGCCGTACTGACCACGAGCGGCGCCACCGCTGTGCTGAACGGAACGGCCGCGGCGGAGACAAACACCGCCGCGGTCCGAGAAGGAAATGGAGAAACCGCATGACTCGCGTGCTACTGGTGGAGGACGAGCCAGACCTCGCCGACCCGCTCGCTTATCTGCTGCGCCGTGAGGGATATGAGGTCGAGATCGCTGAAGACGGTCCCACGGCCCTGGCCTCGTTTCGCGAGCTGGGGGCGGACATCGTGCTGCTCGATCTCATGCTTCCCGGGATGCCCGGGACCGAGGTGTGTCGGCAGCTTCGTGCGTCGTCGTCCGTTCCGATCATCATGCTCACCGCAAAGGACTCCGAGGTCGACATTGTCGTGGGGCTCGAACTCGGCGCAGACGACTACGTGACCAAGCCTTATTCGGCCCGCGAACTCTTGGCTCGGATGCGAGCCGTGCTGCGTCGGCTGGCCACCGCGGAGGCTGACCTGGACGATCGCCTCCTCGAAGGCGGCCGCGTCACGCTCGACATCGACCGTCACACCGTTGCCGTTGACGGCAGTGAGATCAGCATGCCGTTGAAGGAATTCGAGCTCCTTGAGGTGCTCATGCGCAACGCGGGCCGGGTGCTCACACGCGGTCAGCTCATCGACCGCGTGTGGGGAACCGACTATTTCGGTGACACGAAGACCCTGGATGTTCACATCAAGCGCATCCGCTCACGCATCGAGAAGAATCCGAGCGACCCGACCATGCTCGTGACCGTCCGCGGGCTCGGCTATCGCTTCGAGTCCTGACTCGCGCCGGCGTCAGCAATAACGTCGGCCCCGCTCTCGAACAGAGGTGGGGCCGACGTGTGTCGTTCGGGAAGACTCAGGGAACGAAAGGCGCGAGGTACTCGAGTTCGCCGCCCAGAACCGGCACCGAGACAACGGACGTGACACCGTCGCCGGACTGGAAGGATGCCGAGAGTGTGGCTCCCGGGGGAGTGTTCAGCTCGCGGACCAGGATGGGGTCAGCATCCTCGCCGAGGCTCTTGACGGATCCTGCCGGGACGATGACCTGCTCGGTGACGCCATCGGCGAAGTCGATGTGCACGACGTAGGTCTCGTCAGTGTTGTTGATGAATGCGGCGAGGAAGTTACCTTCGGTGCCTTCGTCGTTGGCAACGATCACCGTGTTGCGAATCTGCACGGGACCCGACTCGTCGGGGACGTTGGTTCCTTCGGCTGCCGAATACTCGATCGTCGTCGCGTGTGCGGAGATCAGGCTGCATCCCGAGGTTCCGAGGACGAGGGCGGTGCCCACAACGAGCGACGCGATGAGGCGCGATTTCACGGATCCTCCTTGAGCGGATGACGGCTTCACGATGCATTCTACGGGGTTGCGACCCCTCGGCTTACGCCTCGCTGAAGCTACGGAAGGCCCGCGCGGGAGAGTGGGTGGCGAACTCTAGCGTATGCGCCCTGTGGTATTCTGGAGTTTGCCGAAAGGAACATAACTCCATGCTTTTTGAGGTTGGCGAGACGGTTGTCTACCCGCACCACGGGGCCGCAACAATCATCGAGGTCAAGGAACGCGTCATCAAAGGCGAGACCAAGAAGTACTTGAAACTCAACGTCACTCAAGGCGATCTGATCATCGAGGTCCCGGCGGAGAACGTCGACCTGGTCGGCGTCCGTGATGTGATCGGCAAGGACGGTCTCGAGCGCGTCTTCGATGTTTTGCGCGCCCCGTTCACCGAGGAGCCCACGAACTGGTCGCGCCGCTACAAGGCGAACCTCGAGAAGCTTGCGTCGGGTGATGTCATCAAGGTGAGCGAGGTCGTGCGCGACCTGTGGCGCCGTGATCAGGACCGCGGGCTTTCGGCCGGTGAGAAGCGCATGCTGGCCAAGGCCAAGCAGATCCTGATCTCCGAGCTGGCTCTGGCTGAGAAGACCGACGAAGAGAAGGCAAGCGTCCTGCTCGACGAGGTTCTCGCCTCCTGAGCGTGTGGTGCCGCGTTGTAGCGTGGCATCCGTGAGCATCATCCCGGTTCCCCGCGTCGCCGTCATCGTCGTCGCTGCCGGATCGGGTACCCGGCTCGACGCCGGCGTGCCCAAGGCCTTCGTTGGGCTCGACGACCACACGATCCTGCGCCATTGTCTGCGCGGCATCTTCGCGGCGCCACCGATGCAGGTCATCGTTGTCGCGCCCAGCGGTCGCGAGGGCGATGCGCTGACGGATGCCGAGGAAGCCGCTGGAGAACGGCGAGACCTCCTGACCGTCGTTGCCGGCGGCGCCACCAGGCAGGCATCCGTGGCTGCTGGCCTTGCTGCGCTCTGGGGAGACATCGAGTATGTCCTCGTGCACGACGCTGCGCGGGCTCTCACACCACCCGACGTCTTCGAGCGGGTGATCGGTGCACTTGAGGCCGGCGCTGCCGGAGTCGTCCCGGTCATGCCCGTCGTCGACACGATCCGGCAGATGGATGGGGACGCCATCGTCGGCGTCGTCGACAGGTCGAGCCTCACTGCCGCGCAGACGCCGCAGGGGTTTGCGCGCAGCATTCTTGAGAGCGCCTACACCGCTGCCGACCGCGAGTACACGGATGACGCGGCGGTTGTGGCCGCGGCCGGGCACGCGATCACGACGGTTCCCGGGGACGCTATCGCGTTCAAGATCACGACCCCCGCCGACCTTGACCGTGCGCGAGCCCTCGTGTCGCCCCTGCCACGCGCTTCGTCACCGTTGGGCAATCTGCCGCTTCCGCGCGTGGGCATCGGAACCGATGTCCACGCCGTCGGCGGTGACGGATCCCTGTGGCTCGCCGGGCTGGAGTGGCCGGGAGAGCAGGCCTTGTCAGGGCACTCAGACGGAGACGCGGTGGCTCACGCGATCGTCGATGCGCTGCTGGCGGCGGCCGGGCTCGGCGACATCGGCACCCACTTCGGCACCGACCGTCCGGAATACGACGGAGCCCACGCTGAAGCCTTCCTGGGCCGGACGCTCGCACTGCTCGGCGAGGCGGGGTACCGGGTCGGTAACGTCTCGGTGCAGGTTCAGGCGCGCAGGCCCCGGTTTGCCGGGCGGCGTGCCGAGGCTGAGGCTGTGCTCTCCCGAGCTCTCGGCGGTGCGCCAGTGTCGGTCTCGGCCACAACCACTGACGGGCTCGGCTTCACCGGGACCGGCGAGGGCGTGGCGGCGTTCGCCGTGGCACTGGTGGTTCCGGCGCGCTAGACCGACGCCATCCGTCGCTACAGCTTCTTCGTCATGAAGACGGAGTAGGGATCGAGCACATAGCTGCCGAACGGCTCGCAGCGAACGAAGCCCGCAGATTCATACAGGCGCTGGGCCGCAAGAAACTCCGGTGTCGAGCCCGTCTCGAGCCACAGCGACGACATTCCGACCTGGCGCGCCCGGCCGATCAGGTGCTCCAGCATCGCGCGCCCAATACCCTCGCCCCGGTGGCTGTCTGCGACACGCATCGACTTGAGCTCGCCATTGGTTGCGTCGAGCTGCGCAAGGGCGCCGACGCCGGCAAGTTCGCCGTCGACCCACGCTGACCACACCTGGACGGAGGGCTGCTGTAGCCCGCTGAGATCCAGAGCGTGGCAACTCTCTTCGGGAGAGATCGAGCGCATGTCCGACAGGTGAGCTGCGATCAACGCCCGGGTCGGCTCGCCGCTGAGGTCATCGAGGCGGATCTCGAGCGCTGCGCGGGAGGAAGTCACGTCCACAGTTCTACCTCAGATCACAGCCTGTCCGGCGTGGTGGCTGCGGTCAGCGGGAGGTCACCGGGAGGCCACCGGGGCGGTTTCCGAGGGCCTCGCCGGTAGGCTGAAGGGATGACGGATGCGGTGACGGCTGAGGGGCGGGGTGCCCTGCAGCTCTACGACACCCGCGCCCAGCAGCTCCGCGTTTTCACGCCGCTGGATCCGGGCAACGTCACGGTCTACGTGTGCGGGCCCACCGTGCAGTCCGGGCCGCACATCGGCCACCTTCGCGGCGCACTCGCCTTCGACATCCTGCGGCGCTGGCTGACCCAGCGCCACGGCCGCGTGACCTTCGTGCGCAACGTCACCGACATCGACGACAAGGTGCTGGCCAACGCTACCGACTCCGAACCGTGGTGGGCGCTCGCCTACCGGGTCGAGCGGGAGTTCGCCGCCGCTTACGCTGCGATCGGCATCCTCCCGCCGACGTACGAGCCGCGGGCCACTGGATCCATCCCGCAGATGATCGCGCTCATCGACCAGCTGATCAGTGCGGGTCACGCCTACGCGGCTGAGCCCGGATCTGATGCTGCTGGAGACGTGTACTTCGATGTGCGCTCGTGGACTGCGTATGGAGAGCTGACGCGCCAGTCGATCGATGACATGGCGCCGGCTGTCGATGCCGACCCACGGGGTAAGCGCGACGTGCGCGACTTCGCGCTGTGGAAGGGCGCGAAGCCGGACGAACCCGGGGATGCGACGTGGGACTCCCCGTGGGGGAGAGGTCGTCCGGGCTGGCACATCGAGTGCTCGGCCATGGCGCGCCGCTACCTCGGCGACCAGTTCGACATCCATGGCGGTGGCCTTGACCTGCGCTTCCCGCACCACGAGAACGAACTCGCCCAGTCCAGCGCAGCAGGCGACGGATTCGCCCGCTACTGGGTGCACAACGGACTGGTCACGGTCGAGGGTCAGAAGATGTCCAAGTCGCTGGGGAATTTCGTGCTGGCGCGGGATGTCTTGGACGAGCACGATCCCCTCGTCGTGCGCTACGCCCTGGCTGCCGCCCACTATCGCTCGAACCTCGATCTCTCGCCCAAGTCCTTCGACGAGGCCGAGGCGGCTCTTGACCGCATCCGTACCTTCCTTGAGCGGGTGGGGCGGCACGGTGACTATGGCCGGTTCTCGTACGGTAACGACGCGTTCGCGGCGGCGATGGATGACGACCTCGGCGTTCCGCAGGCCCTTGCCGTCGTCCACGAGCGAGTCCGCGAGGGCAACACCGCCCTCGACGCCGGCGACACCGAAACGGCACGAGCGCTGGCGGGAGAGGTTGCCACTCTGACCGGCATCCTCGGACTCAACCCTCTTGACCCGCAGTGGGCATCGAGTTCGGGTGCGGAGGCGCCTGCGCTGGACGCTCTGCTGCAAGAACTCATCGAGCAGCGCGCTCGCGCGCGCGCAGAGAAAGACTGGGCCGCGGCTGACCGCATCCGCGACGCGATCGCGGCTGCCGGGGTCACCCTCGAAGACGGGCCCGACGGAACGCATTGGAGTATCGCATGAGCAAGCCAGGGCGCCCCGGCGCGCGCAAGTCCACCAAGAAGGGTGCAACCAAAGGCACCGGTGGGCTGGGCCGCAAGTCGCTCGAGGGCAAGGGTCCGACTCCCAAAGCCGAGGACCGCAGCTGGCACGTTGCCGGCAAGCGGAAGGCTGCGCAGGAGCGCTACGCCGCTGCCGGGGGCACGGGGCGACCCGGAGCGCGGGCCGCGGGCTCGAACCCGAACCGCGGTGGTCGGCCAAAGCAGAACGACGACACCGAGACCGTGACCGGTCGCAACTCCGTCCTCGAGGCGCTGCGCGCTCGCATCCCCGCTACCGCGTTCTACATCGCCCAGCGTGTGGAGATGGATGACCGCGTCAAAGAGATGCTCTCGATCGCGGCGCACCGAGAGATTCCCGTGCTCGAGGTCACGAGGCCCGAGCTCGATCGAATGGCGGGCTTTGACGGCGTGCACCAGGGGGTGGCCCTCAAGGTGCCGCCCTACGAGTACGCGCACCCGCAGGACCTGCTGGAGAAGGTGATCGGCACGGGCCAGGTGCCGCTGCTGGTCGCGCTGGACGGCGTCACCGATCCGCGAAACCTCGGCGCCATCATCCGTTCGACCGCAGCTTTCGGCGGTCAGGGTGTCATCATCCCGCAGCGCCGCTCGGCCGGGGTCAACTCGGCGGCGTGGAAGACCTCGGCGGGAGCTGCAGCCCGTATTCCGGTGGCCATCGCCCCGAACCTCACGACAACGCTCAAGGAGTTCAAGAAGCAGGGCGTATTCGTGCTCGGCCTCGATGGCGACGGCGACGTGTCTCTTCCCGCGCTCGAGCTCGCCGATCGTCCCGTCGTGATCGTCGTCGGCTCGGAAGGCAAGGGGCTCTCGCGACTCGTGACCGAGACGTGCGACCAGATCGTCTCGATCCCGATCTCGGCAGCTACCGAGTCCCTGAACGCTGGAATCGCGGCATCCGTCGCGCTGTACCAGGTATCGACCCTGCGGGCCGAATAGGCAGGGCCGAACGAACTCAGCGGCGGCGCCGAGATCGACGCCGCCGCTGAGCAGACTGAATGCTGGGCCGTATCAGTCCTTCTTGTACTGATACGGGTTGTACAGAACCTCGGCCTCGGGGATCTCGGGGAACTGCCCGGCGATCCAGTCGTCACCGACCTCGCGTTCCAGGTACGAGACGGTGTCTTCGAGCTTGGCCTTCACCCCCGGCAAGTCACCGGCCACGAGGGCGCCCTCGGACTTGACGATTTCACCGCCGACCAGCACCGTGTGCACGTCACCGCGCTGTGCCTGGTAGACGATCTGGCCCCAGGGGTTGATCAGCGGCGCCCAGGTGGCCGACGCGTCGTTCTTGAGCAGCACGACGTCGCCGAGCTTGCCCTTCTCGAGCGACCCGATGAGGTGGTCCTTGCCGATCGCTGCGGCTCCACCGCGGGTGGCCATGTGAACGACTTCCTCGGCGCGAAGCTTCACATGAGTCACGGTCTCCGCGGGCTCGAGCTGGTGGGCGTGGTAGTGCTCCAGGGCACGGTCCGCGTTCACGGTGGCGCGCATCGCCGAGAACAGGTCGGCGCTGAACCACACGCTGGTGTCCACCGAGAGCGATGCCGGGATGCCGTAACGCCGCAGCTGATGAACCGGTGGATAGCCCTGGCCGCACGTGTCCTCGGATTCCGTCGCGAGAGAGACGTTTCCGCCCGTCGCAGCGATCTTCTGGTAGGACTCCGCCGACAAGGATGCCGCGTGAACGTATGTGTAGCCCTCCTTCATCACACCGGCGTCGTATGCATTGCGGATGCCCCAATCGTTGGTTGCACCCCACACGCCGGCGTGCGTCGTCACGGGCAGCCCGAGCTCTTCGGCAACGCGGTACGCGGCAAGCTCAGGGAACGCGTCGTCCTGGTTCGGTACGTCGAAGGCGATCTGCGTGCCGAACATGCGGGAGTCATCCCGTGAGCGAACCAGAAGATCCTGGATCGCGGGGTCAGCCGTCCACTCCCAGGGCGAGCCGGCGAGGTTGCCGTAGGCGAAGACGAAGCGACCCGGTGAGGTTGCCAGCGCTTCGTACGCGGCTTCGCCATGCTCGATCGTGCGCAGTCCGTGCGACCAGTCGACGCTGGTCGTCACGCCGGATTCGACGGCGTCGAGCGCCGAGATCAGGTTGCCTGCCGCGATGTCCTGAGGGCGGAACTTCATGCCGTGCTGCAGGTAGTACCACACGAAGTACTGGGTCAGAGTCCAGTCGGCGCCGTAGGCGCGCATCGCGGTCTGCCACATGTGACGGTGGGTGTCCACCATCCCTGGCATGACGATGCCACCTTTCGCATCGATCTCGAACGTGCCATCGGGAACGGCGAGGTTCTCTCCCACCTCGGCGATCTTGCCGTCGACGACGAGGACGTCACCGTGCGGCAGGACTGTATGGGCATCGTCCATCGTGACGACGATGCCCCGCCGGAACACGACAGGCTGTCCGGGTTGGGGCAGCGGGCTCTCGGGCATTGACGCTCATCCTCCTTGATTTGCGGTCGGTGCTCCCAATAAAGCACTACTGGACACCCTTGTCCAGTATCACTATTCAGCGGCTGTCTCCCCGAGGATCGGGACATCTCGCCGGCTCACTTCTGCGATCGCGCTCCAGTCCAGGTCCTTCAGGTCGTCGTGGGCAAGGGCTGCCTCGAAGACGGCGGTGAGCGCGGGAAGTGTGGCGGGGCTCACGCCCACCGAGCGTGCAACCTGCTCCGCGAGATCGAGGTCTTTTCGCCCGAGCGCGATATGGAAACCGGGCGGGGAATACCGCTGTGCCGCGATGATGTCGCCATAGCCGCTGTATGCGACCCCGCCGAACAGGGTGCTCGAGAGCAACTCCGTGAAGGTTTCTGCGGGAACTCCGAGTCGTTCGGTCATGGCAACCGACTCGCCGATCGCCTGCATCGCATGGATGATGTTGTAGTTCACGGCTGCCTTGACCGCATTGGCCACCGACGGCCGCTCGCCGAGGATCCACACGCGCTTTCCCATGGCATCCAGATAGGGCCGGATCTCGCCGACGGCGCTCGGGCTGCCGGCGACGAGGATATTGAGTTCGCCCTCCGCGGCAACAGACGGACGTCCGAGAACGGGCGCAGCGATGTACGTCCCTCCCGCCGCCGTCACCTGATCGGCCAGGCTCGCTGCCAGGTCGGGGCTGATCGATGCCATGGCGACATGGATCCGCCCACGCAGAACCGCGATGCGGTTCTGCGTCATCACGGCCTGCATCGCCTCGTCGTTGGCGAGCATCGAGAACGAGATCGCGCATGCGAGTGCTTCCTCGGGAGCGTCGACCCGCACGGCTCCGCGAGACACCGCAGCCGCGACGGCGTCGGGCGACCGGTTCCAGACGCGAACCTCATGCCCGGCGTCGATGAGACGGCCCGCCATGGCCGATCCCATGGAGCCCAGCCCGAGGAAGCCGATGGTACTCACGCTTCGCCGCGTCCCCAGACGGTATTGCGATGCGACTGCGAGTCCCGGTTGAGGTTCAGTGGCCCGTCGATCGTGTAGTAGCGGCGCCCGGCGACGATGAGTTCCTCCGCGGGGAACTTCGTGATGACCTCGCATCCGTCGGCAGTCACGACGACCTCCTCCTCGATGCGCGCTGCCCCCCAGCCGTCTGCGGCGGGCCAGTACGTCTCCAGTGCGAAGACCATACCTTCCTCCAGGACTTCGGGGTGATCGAACGACGTGAGTCGCGAGAAGATCGGCTTCTCCCAGATCGACAGTCCCACGCCGTGGCCGTACTGCAGCGCGAA
Source organism: Microbacterium sp. NPDC076895 (assembly GCF_040687115.1). Classification (NCBI taxonomy): domain Bacteria; kingdom Bacillati; phylum Actinomycetota; class Actinomycetes; order Micrococcales; family Microbacteriaceae; genus Microbacterium; species Microbacterium sp. NPDC076895. The sequence goes on along the minus strand of NZ_JBFBMQ010000013.1, from coordinate 76,632 downwards.
TGCCGCCATCTCGTCAGGGAAGCCGAATTCCTCAGCGCGGGGCCAGACGGCGGCGATGTCGGCGGTCGTCGCGCCCGGGCGGACGAGAGCGATCGCACGGTCCATGTACTCGCGCGCACGGGTGTACGCATCCTTCTGCGCCTGGCTGGCCGATCCGACGGCGAACGTGCGGTAGTAGCACGTGCGGTAGCCGTTGAAGCTGTGCAGGATGTCGAAGAACGCGGGGTCGCCGGGGCGGATCAGCCGGTCGCTGAACACATGCGGATGCGGCGAACAGCGCTCCCCGGAGATGGCGTTGACACCTTCGACGTACTCGGAGCCGAGGTCGTAGAGCGTTTTGGCGACGACCCCGACTGCCTCGTTCTCGCGCACGCCGGGACGCAGGAACCGGTAGAGCTCCTCGTAGGCTGCATCCACCATGCTCGCGGCCTGCGTGAGCAGTCGGATCTCGTCGGAGGTCTTGATGCGCCTGGCCTCCATGAACACCTGCTGACCGTCCACGACCTCGATCCCCTCTCGTTGAAGAGCGATCAGGACGGGCATCTCGATGACGTCGACTCCGAGCGGTTCGTTTGCGAGGCCGAACTTCTCGAGTTCGCGCTTCACTTTTCGCGCGACGTCCCCGGCCAGGTCAGCGTCCGGGGGAAAGGCTCCGCGCAGGGTCGAGATGCCGGCGCGAGCACCGCTTTCGAGCCGGGGCCGCTTGGCTCCTTCGTGCGGCGAATGGGGATCGGCGTCTGCCTCTGCCGACGTGACGTCGAGCCAGGGGTTGTAAAGCGCGTGGTGCTTCGCCGCCGAGCCGAAGTCCCACACGATCGGGTCGGTCTTGCGCGTGAGCAAGGCGAATCGGATGAGCTTGTCCATCGCCCACGTGCCGATGTGCGTCCCGCTCATGTAGCGGATGTTGGAGAAGTCGAAAGCGAGCACCGCTCCGAGGTCGGAGCGTTCAAGCTCCGCGTGCAAGCGCGCTAGGCGCGCATCGCGAAGCCGTTCGAAGTCGACGCGCTGCTCCCAATCGACAGCGGCGGTACCCGTCGTTCCCGTGCTCTTCATCGAGGCTCCCTCCGTCAGCGGCGTGCTTGACATCGACCCGTGGGTCGAGTTCACTCAAGTAAAGCCCTACTGGACACTGATGTCCAGTTGTACTTCGTCGGCGCGAAGAGAGCGTGAGGAAAGACCGTGAGCGAACGGACCATCGTCGTTGTCGGCGGAACATCCGGTATTGGACTCGAGATTGCCAAGGACTGTCTCGCGCGGGGAGAGAAGGTCGTCATCACGGGCCGCGATCTCGGCCGCACCACCGAGATCGCGCGCGGTCTCGGTGAGGGTGCGAGCGGTGTGGCCCTGGACATCTCTGAGCCGCACAGCATCGCGCACCAACTCGCCGACATCGAACGGGTAGACGGGCTCGTCCTTGCGGCTATCGAACGGGACGCCAATTCGATCCGCGACTACGACATCGATCGTGCGGTCCGCCTGGTCACGCTCAAACTCGTCGGGTACTCGGCCACCGTTCGAGCGCTCCTGGACCGGATGGCACCGACTGTCGATACGGGGATCGTGCTGTTCGGCGGACGCGCGAAGGATCTGCCATACCCGGGGTCGACCACCGTCTCGTCCATCAACGGCGGCGTCACGGGCCTGATCAACACTCTCGCGCTCGAACTCGCGCCGATCCGTGTCAACGCGATCCACCCGGGGATCATCGGCGACAGCCCGTTCTGGGCATCCAAGCCCGAGGGCGTCTTGGAGCAGTACGAACGACACACTCCGGGTGGCAAACTCGCGACGATGGCCGATGTGGTCGATGCCACCCAATTCCTGTTGCGCAACCGAGGCGTCTCGGCAGTGAACCTGCCGGTCGACCGCGGAACCGTGCTGATGTAGGACGCGGCGGTCCACGGCTGTGCACAGGTCCTGCCCTAGAATGAGCGGACGTTCGCGGCTGACCAGTGGCTGCGCTGGTGGGAGATCATGACCGAGGGCCTGGGAGCCAAGCTCCGCGAGGTGCGCACTGCGAAGGGCATGAGCCTTCGCTCGCTGGCGCAGGCTCTTGGCGTCTCCGCGTCGTTGATCTCGCAGGTGGAGATCGGAAAGACGCAGCCGTCGGTCTCGACTCTGTTCGCCATGGCCAACCACCTCGGAGTGTCGTTGGACGAGCTGGTCGGCAACGTTCCCACGGCGAGTCCGTCGCCCGTTGCCCCAGTTCCCACACCACCGGATGCGTCAACTGTCCGGCGCGCTGCCGAGTACCCGGTGATCGAGATGGAGAACGGCGTTCGCTGGGAGAAGCTCGCCAGTGTTCCCGGAGGCCCTGCCGATGCGCTGCTGGTGACGTACCAGCCCGGCGCCAGCAGTTCCGTGGAGGACCGGCTGATGCGCCACGCGGGAGTCGAGTACGCGTACCTCCTCGAGGGTGAGCTCACCCTGCAGCTGGATTTCGATACGTACGTCCTGCACCCGGGCGATTCCCTGAGTTTCGACTCGATGCGGCCGCACCTGTTTGTGAACCACTCGGACAGCATTGCGCGCGGGGTGTGGTTCGTGTTCGGTCGGAGGCCGCAGAATGAGGCGCTGCCGGTAGCTCCGGGGGCGGTATCCCAGCCCGCCGCACCGGCGTCCGCCGTCGACGTGCTGCGGGCAATGGAACGGCTGCCCTGACGCGGACTACTGTTGGGCGGGTCGCCCGCGTCAGGCGTGTGAGCGGCCGTGAACGGCGTCCCTGCGCCCCTCGGTCCATGGGTCGATCAGTGTCTTGACCTGGCCCGGCGCGCCGCTGAGCAACGGCTGAAGAGCCCCGTCGACAACCTCATCCAGCGGAAGGACGTCAGCGGCGACATCCGACCAATCGCCGCGCGCAGCCAGCAGCCGAACGGCCTCGGGAATGTCATCCCGGTACACGTGAGCCACCGTGCCGACGATCGTGTACTCCCGCAGGGTCCACGAGCCGAGCGGCAGTGCAGGCTCACCGCGCTGGATACCGACCGGGACGATCGTCGCGCCAGGGCTGGCAGCGTCGAGGACCGACGCGAGTCCCGGCGCAGACCCGGACACCTCGAAGAAGACATCGGGCACGATCCCGCGTTCGCTGAGGGTGTCGCGCAGGCTCTGGTCGCCAGCCTGTACGGTGTCGGCAGCGCCGAGTGCCCGCGCCAGTTCTAGTCGCGGTGCGTTGAGGTCTGTCACCAGCACCCGCGCGCCCGTCGCCGCCGCAGCGTGCGTGATGAAGGCACCGATGCCACCCACGCCGACGACAACGGCATCCTGGCCCGGTTGCAAGCCGGATCGCCGAACCGCGTGAACCGCGATGGCCATCGGCTGTGCGAGGCCGAGCGTGTCGAGCGTCAGCCCGCTGGCTGAGGCATCCCACACGATCTCGGCGGGGCAGACGACGTATCCGGCGAGGCCCCCGTTGTGGTGGAAACCCAAGGTCGTATACGACGTGCACAGGTTCGTGCGCCCCGCACGACACATTTTGCACTCGCCGCACGAGAGTCCGGCGCCGCACACGACCGTTGCGCCGACCGTCAGCTCGGATACTCCCGGACCGACCTGCTCGATGGTGCCGGCGAACTCATGACCGAGGGTGACCGGCGGCTGGGCGAGGACGAGTCCCCGACCGAACTCGGTGGCATCCGACCCGCAGACACCGCACACCCCAACTCGGATGAGCACCTCGCCGGGGCCCGGGGAGGGGACGGCAACATCGTCGATGCGAAGATCATGCACATCGTGCAGGACTGCAGCGCGCATGGCATTCATGCCAGGCTGCCCTCGGTCAGTGGAAGCTGCGCGGCCGCGCGGTCGGCGAGCATGTGGCCCATGAGGTCGGCATAGACCTGAGCATGAGCGGGATGGTCGAGGTACGCATGCAGACCCGCCTCGTCATCCACGACCGCGGCGACGGCATAGTCCATTCCGCCGGGGCGCAGATGGAGATTCGGCCCTGCGACATACGACCGAAGCTCGGGGATCTGTGCCGCCATCGCGGTCAGGGCCGCCGTCAGCCGGTCGACATCGTCGTCGGTGACGCTGTCGACCCACCGGAAGGATGCGAGGTGGAGGATCATGCTGTCCGCTCTCTACGCTGATAGTGTCCAGTAATAGTGAACACTAGCAGTCTATGGGGGCGTCTTCGAGGCCTCCAGGGCGCATATGTACGCCGCTGCTGTATCGTGCGAGTGTTCCAGCGCGGGTGACGGGAAGGTCAGTGATGACAAGAATCGCGGTTGTAGGCGCTGGCGCCAATGGGTCATCGATCGGTGCTGACCTGATCCGTGCGGGCGAGGACGTCACGCTCATCGAGCAATGGCCCGCTCATGTCGAGAAGATGCGGGTCGACGGTTTGCAGATCATCAGCCCCGAGTGTGAGGTTCATGTCCAGCCTGACGTGCGTCACTTCTGCCAGGTTGCCGAACTTCGTGGTCGGTTCGATGTCGTCCTGATGCTCGTCAAGGCCTACGACGCGCCGTGGGTGAGCAGACTCATCGAGCCATACCTCGCCGAGGACGGCGTCCTGGTCGGCGTCCAGAACGGGATGACAGCCAGCGTCATCGCCGAGGCTGTTGGCGCCGAGCGCACGCTCGGCTGCGTCATCGAGTGCTCCGCGACGATGACTGACCCGGGCGTCGTGCATCGACACACTCCCGCCTCCCGGTCGTGGTTCGCCGTCGGCACCGTTGATGAGCGAGGGCCAGCTCATCGCATCCCGGAACTTGCCCGCATCCTCGGGTTGTCGGGCACCGTAGAGGTCTTCGACGACATCCTCGCGGCGAAGTGGATGAAGCTCGTGAGCAACAGCACTCTGTTGGTCACGTCCGCGATCCTGGGGCTGCCGATGCTCGATGCGCTGCGAACGCCGGGCTACCGGGACGTCATGATCTCCGCAGGCAACGAAGCGCTACGTGTTGGCGTGGCGGATGGCCACCCTGTTCTGCCTATCTTCGGTCTGGCCGCGGATGACATCCGTGATCCAGACCGGGTCGTCGACATCATGACAGACAAGCTGTTCGCGAGCTTCGTCGTGCCGGGAGCGACCACGACGGTGCTGCAGGACTGGCGCAAGGGGCGTCGGAGCGAGGTTGATGACCTCAATGGGCATGTCGTGGCGCGCGGGGCTGCTCACGGCATCCGTACCCCCGTCAACGCCCAGGTGGTCGCGCTGGCGCATCGGATCGAGGCGGGGGAGCTCTCGCCAGACCTGTCGCACCTGGCGACGATGCGCGAAGCGCTCGATCAGTAATGCTGCCGCCGACTCGTCGCGGCGCGGCGAGGTCTAGCCGGCGCTGAGCGAGAAGATCTCCGGCGTCCGGGCGAGCTGGCGGCGGGTGCGGCGGATGTGTCCACCGAGGACTCGTTCGGCTTCCTCGGTGTCACGATCGCGTAGGGCGGCGACGATGAGGTGATGCTCTTCGTGAGCGATACGGCGGGCGTCGGGAGTCCACGAAGAGACATAGCTGCGCCGATACGGTGCGGTGAGATTCCACAGGCGCACCACGAGGTCGGTGAGGTGAGTCGTCTCGGCTGCGGCATAGCTGGCGTGATGGAACGCAGCGTCGAGGTCAAGGAAGGCGTCGGTGTCGTCACCGGTGTCACTGATCCGATCCGCGAGTTCGGCAAGCGCGCCGATCTCGTCGTCGGTGAGGCGAGGGGCGCTATACGACAACAGCAGCGGCTCGAGGCGCTCCCGCATCCGATAGATCTCTTCACACTCGGCGAGGGTCATCGTCGACACCCAGGCTCCCGCGTTAGGGACCACCGTCAGCAACCCTTCGTACTCGAGCTGCCGGATCGCCTCCCGCACCGGCACCCGACTCGCACCATATCGTGCAGCCAGATCCTCCTGAAGGATGCGGCTGCCGGGAGGACGCGTGCCGTCGATGATCCCGCGACGGATGCCGTCGGCGATGCGCGCGTGAGCGTCGCCGTCGCGGCTGCGTGGCCCGTCGAGGGTCGGTGGGGCAGTGGTCATCGGCTGGGGTCTTTCGGGTGCCACAGGAGGGTCGCCGCCGTGGCCTCGTAGGCCTTGCCTGTCGGGAAGCTCACGAGTTCGAACTGCATGCCCCAGGGGCTGCGGAAGTACACCCACCGTTGACCGGCCGATGCTCCGGCGCTGGCGACCGGATCGCCCATGATCTCGATGCCATGCTCGCGCAGGTAGCTCACCGCGGCATCCATGTCGTCGACGTAGAGCGCGAGGTGGTGACCTCCGATGTCGCTGTTGCGCGGCTGCGGGGCCTGTCCGTCAGCGCTGTCGTACTGGAACACCTCAAGGTTGGTTCCGAAACCGAGGCGATAGAAGCGGATCTCGCGAATCTCGGTGCGCGGGTGTACGCCGAGGTGGACAGCCATCCAGTCGTCGTCCGACCGCTTGGCGTCCAGGGTGTACACGTGGATCGCGCCGAGGACATCGACGAGAAAGGCGTGGGCCTCATCGAGGTCGGGAACGGTGAACCCGATGTGGTCGAGCCCGCGAACTCCGGGGAGGGCCATGAGAACCTCCTTGCTCACAGGCGCCGTCGCCCGATTGTATCCAGATACCCGGCGAATGCTCAATGAGGGGCCCGATTCATATCGCTCAGGCTTGAGATTGGATGCAATCAGCCGTACAGTCTCAGCAGACAAACGGTCTGAACACGCAACGACGCGAGGATGGGCGAAATGCCGCGACGCAGACGACTGGAAACCGGCACCGACTGGATTCAGCTGACGACGACCGCCGCCGACTGGAAGGCCGTCGACCCGGCTCTGCTCGGGACGATGCTCGCGGAACTGCACCTCATCAGGGCCTTCGAAGAGACGGTCCTTGCGCTCGCGGCCGAGGGTCTCGTCCACGGGCCTGCCCACTCGAGCATCGGTCAGGAGGGCGGGGCTGTTGGTTCGATCGTCGGCCTGCGCTCGACGGATGCTGTGAACGGATCACACCGAGGCCATCACCAGTTCCTCGCCAAAGCGTTGACGCACGTCACGGGGGCCAGGATCGACCCCCGCGATCCTGTCACGCCCGCGATTCAGACGGTTCTGCAGCGAACACTCGCCGAGATTCTGGGTCTGGCGCAGGGCTACTGCCGTGGGCGCGGGGGATCGATGCACCTGCAGTGGTTTGAAGCGGGAGCTCTCGGTACCAACGCGATCGTGGGAGGAGGCGCACCGATGGCCACGGGTAACGCGTGGGCCCAAAAGCACGCCGGCACCACTGACCTGACCGTCAACTACTTCGGTGACGGAGCGAGCCAGATCGGCTCCGTGCTGGAATCGATGAATCTCGGGTCTGCCTGGAAGCTGCCGGTTTGCTTCTTCATCGAGAACAACATGTACGCGGTGTCAACCCACGTTGATGAGATCACCGCTGACACGCGCCTCTCGGTGCGGGGGCAGGGCTTCTCTATCCCCGGCTGGCGGGTGGACGGGATGGATCCGCTCGCTGTCCACCTCGCGATGGCCGAGGCTGCCGAGCGCATGCGCGCCGGTGGGGGCGCCACCATCATCGAGGCCGAGGTCTATCGCTACTTCCATCAGAACGGCCCCTACCCAGGAAGCGCGTTCGGCTACCGCACCAAGCAGGAAGAAGCCCAGTGGCGTGATCGCGATCCGCTGACCCGGGTTGCTGCCGAGATGCACAAGCTCGGTCAGATCACCGACGACGACGTGGCGCAGCTGCGCGCACGATCGCAGGCGGCGATGGAAGCAGCAGTGGCCGCGCTCGTTGAGACCGACCCGGAGCGGGAGGGGCGGCGCCGCATCCGTCCCGAGCTGTGGCCGGATCCGAGCTTCGTCGATGTCGGCATCCGCGGGGATGCCAGTGAGTTGGCGGATCTGCCCATCCTCGACGCGCCGGCGACACGCGAGATCACGTTCGTCGACGCCGTTGCGGAGGTCATGGCCCGACGGATGGAAACCGATGAGCGGATCGTGGTGCTCGGCGAGGATGTCCACCGACTCAAGGGCGGGACGAACGGCGCGACGAAGGGATTGGCGGATCGATTCCCGGATCGGGTCGTGGGTACACCGATCAGTGAGAACGGCTTCTTCGGGCTCGCTGGTGGACTGGCGCTGGACGGGCGGTTCCGACCGGTCGTGGAGTTCATGTATCCCGACTTCATGTGGGTGGCGGCTGACCAGGTCTTCAATCAGGTCGGCAAGGCGCGGCACATGTTCGGCGGGGACAACCCTGTTCCGCTCGTGTTGCGAACCAAGGTCGCGATGGGGTCGGGATACGGCTCGCAACACCTGATGGATCCGGCTGGTCTGTTCGCGACCGCACCCGGATGGCGGATCGTTGCGCCCTCGACCGCGGCGGACTACGTCGGTCTCATGAACGCGGCGCTCGCGCTGGATGACCCGGTGCTCGTGATCGAACACGTCGATCTGTACAACACAGCATCCGCCGTGCCCGAGGGTGAGCTCGACGGCATTCTGCCCCCCGGTCATGCTGCGGTGCGCCGCGAAGGGTCGGACGTCACGATCCTCAGCTACCTCTCGATGGTCGGGCACACGCTCGAGGCCGTCGAGCAGACCGGCATCGACGCGGAGGTCATCGACCTACGATGGCTCGACCGAGCCTCGCTGGACTGGACGACCATCGAAGAGAGTGTGCGCAAGACGAACGCCGTCCTCATCGTCGAACAGGGCGCTCGCGGCACCTCCTACGGTGCGTGGCTTGCCGACGAGATCCAGCGCCGCTTGTTCGACTGGCTCGACCAGCCCGTCGAGCGAGTGACGGGAGGCGAAGCGAGCCCCAGCATCTCCCGGGTGCTCGAGCGCGCCGCCATCGCGCGGACCGAGGAGGTCATCGCCGGGCTCGACCGGGTCCGTGCCGCGTGGGGAGGCCGATGATGGCGACGATCATCCGCATGCCCGAGATCGCCACCGGTACAGGAGTCGCCGCCGTGCAAACGTGGCTGGTCGCCGTCGGCGATGAGGTAGCCAAGGGGCAGCCCATCGCCGAGATCGAGACCGAGAAGGCCGTCGTCGAATACGAGGCCGAGGAAGCCGGCGTCGTTGCCGCTCTTCTCATCGCCGAGGGCGAGTCCACGAGTGTTGGTTCGTCGATCGCGGTTCTCGGGGCGCCCGGTGAATCGGCAGATGAGGCGATCGCTGCCGCGGGAGCCTTGAACGCGCGGTCACGGCCGGTCGACGGAGCGCCCGACGAAACGACGCCCGAGGCCGCGCCGCCGCAGCAGACACGCTCCGCGGATGCTGCTCAGGCAGGTACGCAGACGGGAGTGGCCGCATCTGTCGACCTCGAGCCCGGCGATGGATCGGCCGGTGCCCGATCCTCGCAAGCGCGGATCTTCGCAACGCCCCTGGTTCGGCGCCTCGCGCGCGAGCGAGACATCGACCTCGCCACGATCGAGGGCACGGGGCCCAACGGGCGCATCGTGCGGCGCGACCTCGACGGCGCACCCGCCGTCTCCGTGGCAGCCGAGCCCGCCGCGGCACCTGTCGTGGCGTCCATAGACGCGCCGTTCACCGACATCCCACACACCGGTATGCGGCGCGCCATCGCGCGTCGACTGACCGAAAGCAAGACGACGGTGCCGCACTTCTACCTCGTCGCGCACTGCCGGGTGGACGCGCTGCTCGAGCTGCGTCGCCAGATCAACGTGGCAGACGTCGGCAAGGTGTCGGTCAACGATCTGGTCGTGAAAGCTGTCGCCGCCCTGCGTGAGGTCCCCGAAGCCAACGCGATCTGGACACCCGATGCGACGCGGCGGTTCTCTTCGGTGGACATCGCGGTAGCAGTATCGGTCGACGGGGGTCTTCTCACACCCGTCGTGCGCGGAGTCGATCGGATGCCGCTGAGCGAACTGAGCGCCACGGTCCGTGACCTCGCCGACCGTGCCCGTGCCGGGCGGATCAAGCAGCACGAACTCGAGGGCGGCTCGTTCTCGGTGTCGAACCTCGGGATGTACGGGATCAGCGAGTTCTCCGCGATCCTGAACCCACCCCAGGCAGGCATCCTCGCTGTCGGTGTGGCGGAGAAACGGCCGGTCGTGGGTGCTGATGACACCATCGAGGTCGCGACGATGATGACCGTGACGCTCTCGGCCGATCACCGGGTGCTCGACGGTGCTCTGGCGGCGCAATGGCTTGCCGCTTTCCAGCGCCGGATCGAGAACCCGGTCTCGATCCTCATCTGAGTGCTGCTTCGCGCGGGACTTGCATCCGCGCGAAGATGGAGTACGGCGAGCAGCGCCCGGGGTTGGTTCCCCGGGCGGCCCTCTGCCGCTCCATCGACGGAAGGATCACCATGGCCCGCATCGCAGTACTCGGAGGAACCGGCTACGCCGGATCACACATCGTGAAGGAAGCGGTTGATCGCGGTCACACTGTTGTTTCCGTCGCGCGGGTCGCGCCGGCAGAGCGGGTCCACGGTGCCACGTACATCGAGGGGACCCTGCTCGATATCCCGGGTCTTGTTGCGGAGCTCGCAGGCGTCGATGTCATCGTCAACGCGATCCCCGGTCGCGGAGACATGCTCGGCAAGGTGCGCCCTGCGATCCAGCAGTTGCTGTCGGTGCTCCCCGGCGACGTGCGCATCGGCATCATCGGTGGTGCCGGCGGGAGCCTCGTCGCTCCCGGTGGGCCGCGTGTGATCGACAGCGGCTTCCCCGAAGAGTTCAAACCCGAAGCGCAGGAGGCCATCGACATCCTGGAGGATCTGCAGGCCGACACCTCTGGTCGTGACTGGTTCTTCATCCACCCGGCCGGTGGCTTCGGCGCGTGGAACCCGGGGGAGCGCACGGGGACCTACCGCACCGGCGGTGACGTCATCGTCACGGATGCCGACGGCGAATCCTTCATCTCGGGAGCAGACCTCGCCGTCGCGGTGCTCGATGAGATCGAGAACCCGCAGCACGTGCGCGGCCGCTTCACCGTCGGCTACTGAGCCGACGCATCTCAAACTAGGTCGCGCCAGTCGGTCGGACCGGTTGACGGGCTGGAACTGATCGGGATGGCATCCGTCACGATCGGGATGGCGAGGGTGTCGGTGGGCGGGCCCATCACCGTTGCTTCGTCGCGGCGGAATCTCAGCACATCGTCGATGTAGCTGGTGACGGCCTCGGCAACGGGGACCGACTGCCCGCGGGCCTGCGACATGTACCACCGGTGCTCGAGGAACTGGTGGTACACCTCAGCCGGTTCGAGCTTGGAGCGCAGGTCGAAGGGGATTGCCCGGATGACGGGCTCGAAGACCCGGGTGAGCCACTCGTGGGCGACCATCTCTTCGTCATCGCCCGCGCGTGAGCCGCGCGCCTGGAACTCGTCGAGGTCGTTGAGCAGTCGCCGAGCCTGGTTCTCCTCGACGTCGAGCCCGGTGAGACGGATGAGGCGACGCTGGTGGTGTCCGGCATCCACGACCTTCGGCTGGATGGACACTCGGGTACCGTCGGCTGTCGTCTGCATCGACATCTCGCCGATATCGAAGCCGAGCTCGTTGAGTCGTTCGACGCGCTCGGTGATGCGCCAGGCTTCGCGCGCTTCGAACGTCTCGATCTCGGTGAGCTCGCGCCACAGCGACCGGTAAGCGCTCATGATGCCGTCGGCGATCTCAACGGCATCCACCCCGCCCTCAAGACGCCCCCCGGCCTCCAGATCCATGATCTCGCCGGCGATGTTGGTGCGCGCCACGTCAAGGTCATGCTCGCGCTGCCCTGCCGTGAGCCCGCTCTCGTGCAGCTCACCGGTCTCGGCATCAACGAGGTACGCCGCGAAGGCTCCAGCATCGCGGCGGAAGAGTGTGTTCGACAGCGACACGTCGCCCCAGAAGAATCCGACATTGTGGAGGCGGACCAGGAGCACCGCGAGGGCGTCGACGAGGCGGGTTGCCGTTGTCGGTCGCAGGACCTGCGTGAACAGCGCCCGGTAGGGGAGGGAGAACTTCAGATGAGAGGTCACCAGGGCAGCCGGCAACGGTTCGCCGTTCTCGTCACGGCGCCCGGCGATCACGGCAACACGGTCGACGCACGGCGCATCCAGCCGGTCGAGGTTGCCGAGCATGTCATATTCACGCCGCGCCATCTCCTCGGTGGTCTCCTTGATGGCCACCACACGGCCCGACAGACTCGCAAACCGCACGGTGTGTCGTGAGATGCCCTTCGGGAGCGACACGATCGTCTCGGACGGCCACTCCACGAGCGGCACCGACCACGGCAGGGTCAGAAGGCCAGGGTCGACGGTGCTCGCGGTGATCGAGAGCTGCGTGGACGACATCCGTTTCTCCGCATCCGGGGCTTACGTGCGTGACGGCGCGGACGTCTGAGACATCCGCGCCGTCACGAGGTACTGGTGATCAGGCCGAGGCGACGGCCTTCTCGGACAAGCGCTCGCCCGACTCGATGTCGAACAGGTGAACGTGGTCGAGAATCGGCGCCAACACGACGGTCTCGCCCGCGTTCGGGTGGTTACGGCCGTCGACGCGAGCGACGATGTCCGTCCGCTTGCCGTCGATCTCCGAGTGGCCATACAGGTAGCCGTCGGCGCCGAGCTCTTCCACGAGGTCCACGACCACCGAGAGGCCCTTGCCATCGGCAGGGGACACGTCGATGTCCTCGGGGCGGACGCCGATCGTCAGCTCCTTACCGGTGGCCTTGGCGAGCACATCGCGCTCGACAGGGACCAGGTGTGTGCCGAAGTTGACACCGCCCTCGACGACGTCGACCGGGAAGAGGTTCATGGCGGGGGAGCCGATGAAGCCGGCGACGAACACGTTCTTCGGGGCCTCGTACAGGTCACGCGGGCTGCCGACCTGCTGCAGGATGCCGTCCTTGAGGACCGCGATCCGGTCACCCATCGTGAGGGCTTCGGTCTGGTCGTGGGTCACGTAGACGGTCGTGACGCCGAGGCGTCGCTGCAGCGACGCGATCTGCGTACGGGTCTGCACACGCAGCTTCGCGTCGAGGTTCGACAGCGGCTCGTCCATGAGGAATACCTGGGGCTGACGCACGATGGCGCGGCCCATGGCGACACGCTGACGCTGACCACCCGAGAGCGCCTTGGGCTTACGGTCGAGGTACTGCTCGAGGTCGAGGAGCTTGGCTGCCTCGAGAACGCGCGAGGCGCGCTCATCCTTGTTGACGCCGGCGATCTTCAGGGCGAAGCCCATGTTCTCGGCGACCGTCATGTGGGGGTACAGCGCGTAGTTCTGGAACACCATCGCGATGTCGCGGTCCTTCGGCGGAACGTCGGTGACGTCGCGCTCGCCGATGCGGATGTGGCCCGAGTTGACCTCTTCGAGGCCGGCGAGCATGCGCAGCGAGGTGGACTTACCGCAACCCGAGGGGCCGACCAGAACGAGGAACTCGCCGTCGCCCACTTCGAGGTTGAGCTTGTCGACTGCCGGGCGGGTTCCGCCAGGGTAGAGGCGGGTTGCGTTGTCAAAGGTGACTGACGCCATTTCTTCTTCTCCTTCACCGGCAGGTACGTGCCGGACGATCCGTTGTGAGGATGAGCGGGGGCTTGGCCCGCACGCCCGTCATCGGGCGCATCGCTCAGTATGCCACTCCCACCTGGGAGCGGCCACCGAGCGGGCCCCGCCGTCAGTGGCCGTCGCGCCAGGAGTGCTGTGGCGCGTAGCCCAGCATCCGTCTGGCCTTCTCGATCGACAGCAGTGTCTCGTTCGGGCCGACCTCGCGGGCGACCGGCACATCGGGGAAGACCTCGGCCAGAAGCTCAGCGTTCGGACGCGACATCACGGTGTCGGCCGCGGCGATGATGTACTGCTCGAACCCGACGGGTGCGACCGTGAGTGCACGCGCGATGGCCTGCGACCCGTCGCGCGCATCGATGTAGCCCCACAGATTCCATTTGCGGGCCCGTGCGTCTTCGTCGAAGCCGGGGAAGGCGGCGTAATCCTCCGGAACCATAACGTTCGAGAACCGCAGCGCCGTGATCGACAGATCCGGATGCCACCGCACGAGCTCCCGGGCCATCCGCTCTTCGAGGGTCTTCACGAGCGAATACACGCTCTCGGGGCGCGGCTCGTACTCCTCGTCGACCGGAACGTACGGCGGCGGCACGTCGAAGGGCAGGCCCAGAACGGTCTCGCTGGAGGCGTAGACGAGGCGACGGATGCCGAGCCTGACGCTGGCCCAGAAGACGTTGAACGTCGCCGCCATGTTGTTGTGGAAGACCGCGACCTCCGAACGGATGCCGGGTGCCGGGATAGCGGCGAGGTGAACGACGGCATCCAGCCCCCGCTCGTCGCGATCGCCGAGGCCCGCGAGGGCGTCGATCACCTGCCCGTAATCGGTGAGGTCGACCTGCAGGAAGCCCGGCTGGGGGCGGCCCGAGATGTCGAAGCCGATCACCTCGTGCCCCGCCGCGCTCAGTTCTCGAACGACGACACTTCCGAGCTTTCCGGTCGAGCCGGTCACCACGATTCTCATGACCCCAGCCTTACACGGCAGGTCGCCGGGGCGGCGGGTGCGATCGTCACCTGATGTTCACCCCGACGTGGCGCCACGGCTCGTGCTTCGCCCTCTCGTGGGTGAGAATGCGAACACGGCGCGGACGATGCGAACCGCGCCGTCGGAGGCTGCCATGTTCGAGAACGTCCCCGCCGGCGATATGCGGGCCTACATCGAGTACCTGCGCGAGAACGGCTACACCGTGCGCGACGGGCACACCCCAGACCCCGACCTGATCGACCCCCAGGGCAACCCCGTCTACACGTGGCAGGAGGGGTATCCGTATGCGGACCGGATGACCCGGGACGACTACGAACTCGAGAAGTATCGTCTGCAGGTCGAACTGCTGAAGTTCCAGTACTGGCTCGAAGACACCGGTGGCCGGGCCATCATCCTGTTCGAGGGTCGGGATGCCGCGGGTAAGGGCGGCACGATCAAGCGGTTCACCGAACACCTCAACCCGCGGTCTGCGCGCGTCGTTGCGCTGGCAAAGCCCAGCGATCGCGAGCACGGACAGTGGTACTACCAGCGTTACATCCAGCACTTCCCGACCGCCGGCGAGATCGTCATGTTCGACAGATCCTGGTACAACCGAGCGGGCGTCGAGCGGGTGATGGGGTTCTGCTCGGATGCCGAGTACGAGACCTTCATGGAACAGACCCCGTCGTTCGAACGGATGCTGGTGGAGTCCGGCATCCATCTGACGAAGTTCTGGTTCTCGGTCTCACGTACCGAACAGCGCACGCGGTTCGCGCTGCGTCAGCTCGATCCGGTGCGGCGCTGGAAGCTCTCGCCGATGGACATCGCCTCGCTGAACAAGTGGACCGAGTACACGGTCGCGAAGGAGGAGATGTTCCGCCGCACCGACAAGAAGTATGCGCCGTGGACGATCATCCGTTCCAACGACAAGAAACGCGCGCGGGTCAACGCGATGAAGTTCTTCCTCGGGCAGTTCGACTACGACGACAAGGATCTCGACGTCGTGGGGACTCCCGATCCCCTTCTGGTGATGCGCGGCAAACAGGAAGAAGCCGACGAGTAGATTCACCTCGAGCGGTGCTGGTTCTCCAGGCGAAGTCACACCCGAAGCGCTGCCATGTCTGGGCTTTTCCCAGGCTCTCTGGCTAGCATCGTGGGCGGTGGTCGTCACCTGAGCGACACCCCCCGGCCGACGCCACGGCCCCCTGTCGGGTACGCCCGACCCCTTGTTGTGTGAAGAGGTTTCATGTCGAGCGATCAGACGCCCAGCGGCGAACAGCCCACGGCGCCCGAGGCTCGCGACCGTCGCGAAGCGGTCCGCGAGAAGGCGCAGATGGTTCACGCGAAGCAGACGCGAGCGCGCCGCATCCGTGCCGGCATCATCGGCGTCGGAATCGTCGCCGTGGTCGCCGTCGTTGCTGTGTCGGTCACGTGGGCAGTCACCTCGACCACCTCGACGAGTGCGCTCAGTCCCGCTGCGGCCAAGGCCGACGGTTTCGCGGTGACCGACGTCGGCGGTGCGGTCGTCGCGCAGGAGGGCGTCGATGACAGCACATCTACGGAGGCCGGCGCGACCACCAGTGCGACGCCCGAACCGACACCTGTCGCCACCGAGGCTCCCGAGATCGAGGTCCGGGTTTACGTCGACTACCTCTCGACCGGCTCAGCCGAGTTCCAGCTTGCCAACGCGGCGCAGCTGTCGACGTGGGTCAACGAGGGCGCGGTCAGCCTGACCTACTACCCGGTGGCGATGCTCACAGCGAAGTCCAACGGCACGAAGTACTCACTGCGCGCCGCGGCGGCGTCCGCGTGCGTTGCCACCCACGCCCCCGAAGCGTTCTTCAAGTTCAACAATGCGTTGCTCGAGCAGCAGCCGGATGTCGACGCGGACGGATACTCCGACACCGAACTTGCCGACATTGCGCAGGCATCCGGTGTTTCAAGCCCTAAGGTCGTGCGGGCGTGCATCGAAAACGGCGACTTCCTTTCGTGGGCCAAGAAGGCAACGGAACGAGCGGTCGAGGCGATCCCCGACACCGACGGCGTGCAGCTCACCGGCACACCGCTCGTGCTCGTCAACGGATCCGTCTACGTGGGTGCGCTCGACAACCCGAAAGAGTTTGCCCAGTTCGTGCTGACGATCGATTCCGACGCGTACTACCAGACCCCGTCGCCGACACCGACGCCCACCCCCTGAGACGGGGAGCACCTCGGCGCCCCGATAGACTGGGCGCTCTGCCGACGTGGCGCAATTGGTAGCGCACCCGACTTGTAATCGGGCGGTTACGGGTTCAAGTCCCGTCGTCGGCTCCACACACTTCGACATCTAGCGGGCGTCGCGATCGGATGCCGACTCGACGTTGTCATCGGGCGGTTACGGGTTCACGTCCCGTCGTCGGCTCCACACCCGCCCCGTCCGGCAGAATGAACCGGTGACGTCCGGCAGAGCAGCGACGGCCCTCGGGCTCCTCGGTACTGCCCTCGTCGGTGCGCTCACGGCGCTCCAGGTTCGGGCGAACGGGCAACTCGGTCACCGCATTGACGACAGCACTCTCGCAGCGGCGTTCTCGTTCGGTTCCGGCCTCGTGCTCATCGCCGTCATCGCCGCACTCACGCCCGCGGGCCGCCGCGGGCTCGGCGCGCTGCGTGATGGCATCCGCGGTGGCGGCATCCGATGGTGGATGCTGGCGGGCGGCCTTGCGGGAGCCTTCACAGTGTCCAGCCAGAGCATCACCGCGGGCATCATCGGTGTGTCCCTGTTCACGGTCGGATTCGTGGCAGGTCAGATCGTCTTCGGCGTCGTGATCGACCGCATCGGTTACGGTCCGTCCGGCGTGGTGCCGGTCACGATTCGGCGCGTCGTCGGCGGCGCCGTCGCCCTTCTCGCCGTGGGGATATCGGTGACCGGCGGAAACCTCACCGGCGTTCCCTGGTGGATGCTGCTCTTGCCGTTCCTCGCCGGGGGCGGCGTTGCCTGGCAGCAGGCCACGAACGGTCGGCTTCGCGGCGCGACCGGCTCAGCGATAGCTGCGACGGCGGTCAACTTCGTCGGCGGAACGATCGCACTCGTGCTGATCGCTGCCGTTCACGTTGCGGTCGTCGGGTTGCCTGAGCGGTGGCCGAGCGATCCGTGGCCCTACACGGGCGGAGCGCTGGGAGTCGGCTACATCCTGCTATCTTCTGCTCTTGTGCGCCGGACGGGCGTCCTGTTGCTCGTGCTCGGCTCGGTGGTCGGGCAGCTCGCGACGGCTCTTGTTCTGGATGCGATCTGGCCGGCGCCGGCGAGCCCCGGCCTGGGACACGAGGTGTTGGTGGCTCTCGTCGCCGTCGTATCGGTTGCCATCGTGGTCGTGCCGTGGCCTCACGCGCGGCCCGGGGCGCGAGCGTGAGGCCGGCGGGCCGTCAGGACTCTTCGGGTGTGAAGCTCAGCGCAATCGAGTTCATGCAGTAGCGGTCGCCCGTGGGCGTGCCGAACCCGTCGGGGAAGACGTGCCCGAGGTGGGAGCCGCACTGGGCACACCGCACCTCGGTGCGCACCATGCCGTGGGTGCGGTCTTCGATGAGTTCGACAGCTTCGGGGCGAACCGACTCGTAGAAGCTCGGCCACCCGCAGTGCGAGTCGAACTTCGTGCCACTCTTGAACAGCTCGTTTCCGCAGGCGGCGCAGGCGTACAGGCCGGCGCGACTCTCGTCGAGCAGCTCACCGGTCCAGGGACGCTCGGTTGCTGCTTCGCGCAACACCGCGTACTGATCGGCGCTGAGCTCTGCGCGCCACTCGGACTCGGACTTCTCGGTGCGATAGGACATTGTTCCTCCTTACCCAAGTCAACACGAAGTCGTGACGGACTGTTCCGCTCGACGTCGCAGATTGGCCGTGAATCCGGCGCGCCAGCCTCGGTCGCAACGGCGCAGCATCCGTGCGACACCCCGGCTCGTGGCATCCGCTGCCGGCGTGTCGTGCGTGTCGTTCGCCGTTGCGACGAGGGATAGGAGGAGGGAGGTGACCCGGGATGCGGCACCGACCGGATGCGGCCTGTTCCAGAATGGGGGCATGGTGTCATCCCCGGATGCCGAGGCCGGCCGCGTCGCTGAGCGATACCGCCGTTTCGCGGCCGAGGAAGCGCCGGGCCGCTCTGATCTGTATGAGGAATGGGCCTCAGGCGTGGCGGCCGATACTGACACGCAGCTGCTGCTCGCGCGTATCCCCGCCGATCGGCGACAGCCTCCGCTCGTGTTCGCGGTGACCAGGATGCTGGGAGCGGCGGAGGGCGGCTACGCGGCGTGGGCGCAGTGGCTGGCGGCCAACATCGACGAGGTCGCGGCCGAGTGCGTCGCGCGCGGGCTGCAGACCAACGAACCGCTGCGATGCGCGGCTCTCCTGCCCGCGCTGAGCCTCATCGACGGCCCGATCGCACTCCTCGAGGTCGGTGCGAGCGCAGGCCTGTGTCTCTACCCCGATCGCTACTCGTACCGGTACGAGAACGGACAGGACCTCGACCCGGCCGGTGGCCCATCGCCCGTTGTGCTTCGTAGCGGCGCCCGGGGCCTGCCACGTCTGCGTCTGCCGGAGGTCGTGTGGCGTGCCGGTATCGACCTGGCGCCACTGGACGCGGCATCCGACATCGACCGACGGTTTCTGACCTCGCTCGTCTGGCCGGGGGAGCAGGGGCGACGCGAGCGGATCGTCGCGGCGCTCGACGTCGTGCGTGGGGAACCCCCGACGCTCATGTCAGGAGACGCCACCGCCGACGGCATCCTCGCGGAGCTTGCAGCCGAAGCACCCGGCGACGCCGCGCTGGTCGTGACCACGCCCGGGGTGCTGCCCCACATCGCCCGGGCCGGACGCATACAGCTCTGCAACCACATAGACGCAGTTCGCTCCGCCCGCCCCGGCACGCACTGGCTCTCGATCGATCCGCCTGGGCTCCACGACCGCTGGGGTGCGGATGCTGCGAGTTGGCCCGGCTTCGTCTTGGGTATGGACGAGCGCGCGCTCGCCGTCGTCGACCCACTCGGCGCGTGGGTGGAGTGGCGCGCACCGGATGTCGGCGCTCGCCGATAACCTCTCACCGTGCCCCTGAACGAGCGTGAGCGCGCGATCCTCGACTTCGAGTCGTCGTGTCGGCTTCGCGGATGGGCAAAAGAAGAGCAGATCCGCCAGACGTTAGGTATGTCGCCGGCCCGCTACTACCAGTTGCTGGTGCGGATGCTGGATTCGGTCGATGCGCAGGCATACGACCCGCTGCTCATGGGACGACTGCGCAGGCTCCGGGAGAGCGCCCGGGGAAGCAAGCGCTCCGGTCCAGCGAGCGGGGACTCTGCCGGGCGGACACGCACGGTTTCGGTAGGCGGCATCGGTACGATCGTCTGATGCCGACCTCCGAGTTCCCGCGCGATCGATTCGACGACCTGCCCGAGGACGTCGGTCGGGTCGGTGCGCACCGCGCGGAGCAGCCACACATGCGCGGCGGAGTCGTCTTCTTCTGGGCGGCGCTGGCCACCGTCATCCTGATCGCTGTCGGTATCTTCGCAATGTTCGTGGTTTCGGGGCGCATCGTGCTGTTTCCTGAACCCGCTCCCGAACCGACCCCGACGGTCACGGTGGACCCCGTCGTCGACACGTCCTATTCGATCCTGATTCTCAACGCGACGCCCGAGACCGGGCTTGCCACGCAGCTGAAAGACCAGCTCATCGCAGCCGGGTGGGTCCCCGAGACCGTTCTGGCCGGGCAGGCCGGAACCGACGACTTCCCCGAGACGACGGTCTACTACGCGACGGACGCCGACTACGCGGCAGCCTTGGGGCTCGCGAACGTCATCGGCGGGGCCGCGGTTGCGCAAAGCACCATTTATCAGCCGACCGACGACCCCGCGACCGAGGCCGACGAAGGCGCCACGAAGCAACTCACGATCGTCATCGGCCTCGACCGAACCGCGGCCGGTGTCCCCACTCCCGAGCCGACGAACTGACCGGCGCGGCCCGCGTGTTTCCGGGCCGTAACAAGGTGAAGACGCGCGTGTCAATACTTCGCCCGGCGATCGTTTCGGGTCGATTCCGGTGCATACGATGACGGTGTCCTACCAGCATCAGGAGTACCCATGGCCCAAGGCACCGTGAAGTGGTTCAACGCCGAGAAGGGATACGGCTTCATCACCGTCGATGACGGTCAAGACGTGTTCGTCCATTACTCGAACATCGACATGACCGGTTTCCGTGTTCTCGAAGAGGGACAGAAGGTCGAATTCACCGTCGGGACGGGCCAGAAGGGCCCGCAGGCGGAGTCGGTCCGCGTGGTCTAGAGACCGCGTCGACTGAGTTTCCGAAGAGACGGATGCCGCGGCATCCGTCTCTTCGTCGTCTTCGTCGCGCGCGGCTTGCACTCCCCATGGGCGAGTGCCAGAATGGGTTAGCACTCCAGATCGGTGAGTGCTAAGACCTAGCCCCGTCCGGGAGGGACGACACACATGGCAAAGATGATCGCTTTCGACGAGGAGGCCCGTCGCGGCCTCGAGCGCGGCCTGAACACCCTCGCCGACGCCGTCAAGGTGACGCTCGGCCCCCGCGGCCGCAACGTCGTGCTCGAGAAGAAGTGGGGAGCCCCCACCATCACGAACGACGGCGTTTCGATCGCCAAGGAGATCGAGCTCGACGACCCGTACGAGAAGATCGGCGCGGAACTCGTCAAGGAAGTCGCCAAGAAGACCGACGACGTCGCCGGTGACGGCACCACGACCGCAACCGTGCTCGCTCAGGCGCTCGTGCGCGAGGGCCTGCGCAACGTCGCGGCCGGCGCCGACCCGATTTCGCTCAAGAAGGGCATCGAGAAGGCCGTCAAGGCCGTCACCGATGAGCTGCTCGCTGGTGCGAAGGAAGTCGAGTCCAAGGAGCAGATCGCCGCTACCGCGTCGATCTCTGCAGCTGACCCCGAGATCGGCGCCCTGATCGCCGAGGCCATCGACAAGGTGGGCAAGGAAGGCGTTGTCACGGTCGAGGAGTCGAACACGTTCGGCACCGAGCTCGAGCTGACCGAGGGTATGCGCTTCGACAAGGGCTACCTGAACCCCTACTTCGTGACCGACCCCGAGCGTCAGGAAGCGGTCTTCGAAGACCCCTACATCCTGATCGCGAACCAGAAGATCTCGAACATCAAGGATCTGCTGCCGATCGTCGACAAGGTGATCCAGGACGGCAAGGAGCTCCTCATCATCGCTGAGGACGTCGAGGGCGAAGCTCTCGCGACTCTCGTGCTGAACAAGATCCGCGGCATCTTCAAGTCGGCTGCCGTCAAGGCTCCCGGCTTCGGCGACCGCCGCAAGGCTCAGCTGCAGGACATCGCGATCCTCACGGGTGGCCAGGTCATCACCGAAGAGGTGGGCCTCAAGCTCGAGAACGCGACGCTGGACCTCCTCGGCCGCGCCCGCAAGGTCATCATCACGAAGGACGAGACCACGATCGTCGAGGGTGCCGGCGACGCCGCGCTCATCGAGGGTCGCGTGACCCAGATCCGTCGTGAGATCGACAACACCGACAGCGACTACGACCGCGAGAAGCTGCAGGAGCGCCTGGCGAAGCTCGCCGGTGGCGTTGCCGTCATCAAGGCCGGAGCTGCTACCGAGGTCGAGCTCAAGGAGCGCAAGCACCGCATCGAGGACGCCGTTCGCAACGCGAAGGCAGCCGTCGAGGAGGGCATCGTCCCCGGTGGTGGCGTCGCTCTCATCCAGGCCGGCAAGAAGGCGTTCGAGACTCTCGAGCTCACCGGTGACGAGGCAACGGGCGCGAACATCGTCCGCGTTGCCATCGAGGCGCCGCTGAAGCAGATCGCCCTCAACGCAGGCATGGAGCCCGGTGTTGTGGCCAACAAGGTCTCCGAGCTCGAGCCCGGATTCGGCCTCAACGCTGCGACCGGTGAGTACGGTGACCTGTTCGCACAGGGCATCATCGACCCGGCCAAGGTGACCCGCTCGGCTCTGCAGAACGCCGCGTCGATTGCCGCGCTGTTCCTCACGACCGAGGCCGTCGTCGCCGACAAGCCCGAGAAGGCTCCGGCCATGCCCGCCGACCCGTCGGGCGGCATGGACTTCTGAGTCCTGCTGCATTTCACGCCGAAGGCCCCTCCCATGCGGAGGGGCCTTCGGTCGTTTCTCGTGCGATCAGCGGAACAGGCCGAGGGTCATCTGTTCGGCATCCGCGTACTGGTGTCCTGCGGTCTCAAGGGCGACCCCGATCGTGGCCAGGGCTTCTTCGACCTGTGCGTTGGCTGCGCGCCACTGGTCGATGACGCCGGCGAAGGCAAGCGATGCCGCGCCGGTCCACTGTGATTGCAGGCCGGTGAGCTGGGCGAGCATGGTATGCGTCTCGGCGCGAACGCGGTCTGCGGTGGCCCGCACACCTGCCGTTGCGGCGAAAACCGCGTCGCTGTCGACGGAATAGACGGCCACAAGAACCTCCCGGTGTCGTGAGTGTGGGTGACACGCTACGGTCGCGGCTCGGACTGAATCGCCGGGGAACACGCGTACTCGTACATGCCACCGATGTACGTGTCCTGGGGAGGAGCCCTTCGAGGTGGGCGGGGCTTAGGCCGGGGGGTCGCTCCGCAGGTCAGACGGCAGGCGGTCAAGCGGCTGCGTTTCGAGGAAGGCGTGATCGGCCGGGTCGAGGTGTCTGGCGAGCGGGAATCCGACACGGAAGGTCGCGCCGCCACCGGGGGTGTCCATCACCCGTACCGAGCCATGCAGCGATTCCACGATCGAGGCGACGATCGACAACCCGAGCCCGGACCCGCCGGTCTCTCGCGTGCGTGACGTATCGGCGCGCCAGAATCGTTGGAAGATCTTGTCCTTGATCTGATCCGGCACTCCCTCACCGTGGTCCACGATCTCGATCCAGCCCGACTGCGCCGCGGCATCCACTCCGATGCGCAGCTCGATAGGGGAGTCCTCAGCGGTGAACCGGCGAGCGTTGCCGATGAGGTTCGTGATCACCTGACGGATGCGGTTCTCTTCGCCGAGCACGATCGGGGGGAGCGCAACCGGTGCCGACGACGATGGCCCGAGGTCCAGGGGTCCGATGACGATCTGCTCGGTGGTCGGCGCCGTGCCGCGCGCGTCCCTCGGGCGGCGACGCAGCAGGATGGAGCCCGCGCGGCTGAAGGCGGACCGTGGCCGTTTGGGTGTCTCGAGGGTGTCGGTTTCGGTCTGCGGCGGACGCGGCTCAGTCGGTTCGACGATGGTCGTATCGATCACAGCCACAGGTCTTTGGGGAGAGGCGGCGCGAACATCGAGCGCGGCATCCCGCGCGAGCGGTCGCAGGTCGACCGGGGCGAACTCGATGTCTCGGCGCTCATCGAGCCGGGCGAGGGCGAGGAGGTCTTCCACGAGCAGGCCCATGCGCATGGCCTCTTTCTCGATCCGCTCCATCGACTGGGCGACGTCGTGGTCGGTGCGGATGGCTCCCATCCGGTACAGCTCGGCGTAGCCGCGAACCGTGACCAGGGGCGTCCGCAACTCGTGCGACGCGTCGCCGACGAACCGGCGCATCTGGCGCACCGTGGCATCTCGCTGGGCCAGCGCTGCGTCGATGCGCCCGAGCATGGCGTTGATCGCGGTCTTGAGTCTGCCGACCTCGGTGCCGGGGGCGATGTCTGTCATGCGCTGACCGAAATCGCCGGCCGCGATCTCCATCGCCGTGTTCTCGACCTGGGTGAGGCTCCGGAACGCGAGCGTGACGAGCAGCCGGATGGCGATGGCGCCGAGCACGACGGTGATGACGGAGAGGATGCTGTAGATGCCGAGATAGGTCGCGAGGGTCTGAGTCACCGTTGTGAGCGGAACCGCGATCATCTGCGTGTAGAAGACCGTGGTGCCCTTGACCTCGATGAGAGCGGATGCCGCGCGGAATTCTGTGCCGGGGATCGTGCCGGGGATCGTGAACGGTTCCTGCTGCTGGGTTACCGAGGTCTCGGTCGGCAGGTATTCCGCGGGAAAGTCAGGTTCATTGATCTGGCGTCCGCCGCCGGCGCTCGCGATGAAGTCGCCATCCTGGTTGTAGATGGCGACGAAATAGTCGGTCGGAACAGACTCGGCCTTCGGAACGAAGGCTGGATCAGCGAGAAGGTCGATATCGAATAGTGCACTCACGCCCGCGCCTGCGAGCTGCGACACCTGCGTGTCGACGCTCGCCAAGAGTTGGCTGCGCAGGAACACCGTCGTGCCGATGCCGGTCGCGATCAGCCCGAGCGCCAGGATCGACACGGCAACGCCTGTCACTTTCGCGCGCAGGCTGAGGCTGCGCCACCACCCGGTGACGGCGTCGGTCTTGTCGGACGTAGTGCTCACACCGACTCTGACGGGTGCCTCACGCCGACTTGCCAGCCTTCAGCATGTAGCCGAATCCACGTTTGGTCTGGATGAGCGGCTCGGATGAGTACGGGTCGATCTTGCGCCGCAGGTACGAGATGTAGCTCTCGACGATGCCGGCATCCCCGTTGAAGTCGTACTCCCAGACGTGGTCGAGGATCTGCGACTTCGAGAGCACACGGTTCGGGTTGAGCATCAGGTAGCGCAGCAGCTTGAACTCTGTCGGACTCAGGTCGATCGAGACATCCCCGACCGAGACATCGTGCGTGTCCTGATCCATCGTCAGCTCTCCGGCGCGGATGACCGACTCTTCGTCGGTCTGCATCGTGCGACGCAGGATGGCCTGGATGCGTGCGACGATTTCATCGAGACTGAAGGGCTTGGTGACGTAGTCGTCTCCGCCGGCGTTCAGACCCGTGATCTTGTCTTCGGTCTCGTCCTTGGCTGTCAGGAACAGGATCGGGGCGGTGTACCCAGCGCCGCGCAGGCGCTTGGTGACGCTGAAGCCGTTCATGTCGGGGAGCATGACGTCGAGCAGGATGAGGTCGGGTTCCTCTTCGAGAACTGCCGAGATCGTCGAGGCGCCGTTGGCGACTGCCTTGACCTGATAGCCGGCGAACTTCAGGCTCGTCATCAGCAGGTCTCGGATGTTCGGCTCGTCGTCGACGACGAGGATGCGGGGTGCGCTCATGCCCCCATTATCGTGATTCCGCTGGTGTGGATGCTGGATATCGCGCGGATCGGCGGTTTCCCCGGGTCACGCGGCGAGTTTGTCGGCATCCAGGATCGTGTAGCTGTAGCCCTGTTCAGCGAGGAACCGCTGCCGATTCTGCGCGAAATCCTGGTCGACCGTGTCGCGCGCGATGAGCGTGTAGAAGCTTGCAGTGTTCCCCGACTGCTTCGGACGGAGAAGCCGACCGAGGCGCTGCGCCTCCTCCTGCCGTGACCCGAACGACCCCGACACCTGAATGGCGACGGATGCCTCGGGCAGGTCCACCGAGAAGTTCGCGACCTTCGACACCACCAGCACGGGGATCTGCCCCTCCCGGAAGCCGCGGTAAAGCTCCTCGCGCTCATCGACGGGGGTGGCACCCGTGATCTGCGGGGCGCCCAGCGCCCGCGCGATCTCGTCGATCTGGTCGAGGTACTGTCCGATCACGAGGGTCTGTTCGCCGGCGTGCCGGGCTACGAGATCCTTCACCACGCCGATCTTCGCGGGGGCGGTGGCTGCGAGCCGGTAGCGTTCGTCATCCGCCGCCGCCGCGTACTCGAGCCGCTCGCCGGCCGGCAGGTCGACGCGCACTTCGTAGCAGGCGGCGGGGGAGATGAAGCCCTGCGACTCGATCTCCTTCCACGGGGCGTCGAACCGCTTGGGGCCGATGAGGCTGAACACATCGCCCTCGCGGCCGTCTTCGCGCACGAGCGTCGCCGTGAGCCCCAGTCTTCGACGAGCCTGCAGGTCGGCGGTCAGCTTGAACACGGGGGCGGGCAGCAGATGCACCTCGTCGTAGACGATGAGACCCCAGTCCAGGGCATCGAGCAGCGCCAGATGCGCGTACTGTCCCTTCCGCTTGGCCGTGAGGATCTGGTAGGTCGCGATCGTGACGGGCTTGACCTCTTTGGCCTGCCCCGAGTACTCGCCGATCTCTTCGGGAGTGAGGCTCGTGCGCTTGAGCAGCTCGTCGCGCCACTGCCGTGCGCTGACCGTGTTGGTGACCAGGATCAGCGTCGTCGTCTTCGTGTCGGCCATCGCCCCGGCTCCCACGAGCGTCTTTCCGGCCCCACAGGGGAGCACGACCACTCCCGAGCCGCCGTCGGTGAACGCGTCGACGGCCTGCCGTTGGTACGGGCGCAGGTGCCAGTCCTGCTCGGCGAGGTCGATCGGATGCGGCGTGCCGGGTGTGTACCCCGCGAAGTCTTCGGCGGGCCAGCCGATCTTCAGCAGCTCCTGCTTGATCTGCCCGCGCGCCCAGGCATCGATGACGTACGTGTC
Organism: Microbacterium sp. NPDC076895; assembly: GCF_040687115.1. Classification (NCBI taxonomy): domain Bacteria; kingdom Bacillati; phylum Actinomycetota; class Actinomycetes; order Micrococcales; family Microbacteriaceae; genus Microbacterium; species Microbacterium sp. NPDC076895. The sequence continues at coordinate 49,893 of NZ_JBFBMQ010000013.1, read as the reverse complement.
GGGGGAGGGATGCCCAACCAGCAGTGGCTGGATGCGCTTGTTCTTCGTGACCTCGGCCAGCACCGCGGCATCCGTCGACCGGAGCACAAGCGCGGGCTCGTCGGATCCCGCGACCGTGTCACGCTCGATCACAAGGCGTCCGTAGCGCCCGACGGTCTCGCGGATGTCGATCGCGACTGACGGTGGCACCGGGAAGCGTGTCCACCGGTCGAGCGTGCCCAGCATGTCTTCGGCGGTGTGCCCGGCTGCCCGCGCGTTCCACAGGCCGAGCCGTGTGATGCGGTAGGTGTGGATGTGCTCGGGAGCGCGCTCGAGTTCGGCGAAGATCGCGAGTTCGTGGCGCGCGGATTCGGCATCCGGATGTGCCACTTCCAGCAGCACTGTCCGGTCGCTTTGAACGATGAGGGGGCCGTCAGCCATAGCGGTCCAGTCTACCTGCGGGGTAGCGGTGCGGACTGCTGTCAGGCCGGGGAGACGCTCACGATGGTCGAGATCGGGAGGGTGCGCTCGACATCCGCGCCCCGGTCTCTGCCGCGGAGCCGGCCACCGCCGAGCCCCGTAGCCTCCAGCGTGAAGGTGCGGGTCTCGGCGGCGCTGATCTGTGCCGTGACCACGATGATCGACTTCGTGCGCACCGCCTGCTCGAGTTCGCGCTCCAGCCAGGCCGCGTCGCCGTCGCCGCCCGAGGCGCGCAGCGACCCGATCAGGCGCGCGTAGACATCGCCCGCCGGTTCTGCTGACGCAGTCTGCGCAGCCGTTCGGCGCCGGAGTGACTCGGGCGCTCCGTGCTCGTCGAGCGCGACAACGGGGTAGCGGGCATCGGCCAGCGCCCAGAACAGGTGATCACGACCGACCCGGCTCACGAGCACATCCCCGTGCCGCACCAGCCCGACGGGGCGCAGGGCCTGGTCGATGACGACGAGATCGAGGAGGTGCGGGTCGCTGCTTTCTACGATCGTGTTGGGGCTCCCGGCATCCGAGCGGACCGTGACCGATCCGTGTCGGGCTGCCGTCGTTTCGATGACGTAGTCCAGCGGCTGGGGAATCCCCGTGAGCGACAGCTCGCGCAGAAAGTTGCGGATCGACTCGGCGCTCTCTCCGTCGGTGAGGCCAGCCCCGATCGACTCCGCCGTGAAGCGGTATGTCGATGCCTGCGCGCGGGACTCGCGCCGCGCGATCCTGCGTAGGCGCAGGTCATGCCGCGGGGCAAGAGGGCCGGGAGCGACAGCTGTCAGATCCGCTTGCAGGTAGATCCGGTCGATTTCGGCCGGAAGGGCATCGCGCAAAGCATCAGTGTCGAGAGCTGTGCCCTCGACGAGGCCACGCGACCACGGTGGAACCGCCCCGTCTGGCGTGAGAATGCCCCACCGCCGCGCCGTCTGCCGCAGCGCTGCCGCCCGCGCCGGCCATTCAGGGCTCAGCGGGTACATGCCCGCCCAGCCCGCAGGGTCGAGGACTCCACCCTGCGCGGTGCGAAGGCCTGCTGGGAGACTGCGGCGATAGCCATCGGCGATTGCAGTCCACCGGGCGACGGTGCCGCCATCCAGCCACTGCTCGCCCGTGGCGGTGACCACGAGCTCTCGCCCGATCGGCGTGAGCAGCCCTGCTGCCAGGCCTGCGGCAATCAGATCGTCGAGGTCCTCGGGCGCGCCGATCGCGCCCGACTCGGTGAGGCGCTTGCGGTCTGCGGCGCTGACTGCGCCTGCGCCAGTGAGGGTCAGCGGAACGTGCAGGGCCGCCAACAGTACGTCGGCCAGCGACGCCGATGCCGTGAAGATCCGCTCTGCGGCGCTCGCGGTCTCGGCTGCCGAAGCCGGGGCGGGCCCGGGGAACCCGCTCGCGGTCTCGGCAACGTCGGCGGGCGGATCCGCGAAACCGGAGGTGCTCGAGAGCGTAGCGATTCGTTCCTGCACCGGAGAGTAGACCTCGCCGCCAGGGCGCGCCAGTCCCCAGGCCACGATGGTCTCGGTGGCGACATCCCCGGCGCCGGCGGCAATGAGCGCGGCCAGTTCGCGACGATCGAGCCGTGCCAGCGCCCGGTCTATCGACGCTGAATCGAGGAGCGCTTCGGCGGCATCGAAGAAGTCGCGCCAGGATGCCGCGGGTGAGACGCCACGCCGGGTGAACAGGTCTGCGAGGGCGTTGTCATCGAGCGATGCCAGCCAGGTGGCGAGGGTTCGCTCGTCGCCCGCCATCTATTCGCTCCGGTTCGCCCGCGCCCTTCGCACGAACGTCATGATCAGCACCGTCAGCAGCATCGCGAACGCGAGGATCGGGGCGATGTAGACGATGATGCCGACAGCGGGCCACAGGCCGGTGCTGAAATCGGCGTGCGACGCGGAGCCGATGAGAATCGCGAAGAACGACAGAACCGAGAGCGCGAGCAGTCCGAGAGACATCGACGCGAGCACGCGGTCGATCGTGCGAACCGGAAGGTCGCTGCCAGGGCTACGCGTGCTCATCCGCCCCAGACTACTCCGTCGCGGTGCTCTAGGCTTAACCGCGGGATCGATCGGTCCCTGCGTCACTCCTGCCGCCCCGCTGCGGCGCCGTTCAGAACGAGGTTTCCCATGCCCACCGGCAAGGTCAGGTTCTATGACGAGGAAAAGGGCTTCGGCTTCATCTCCTCCGACGAAGGACAGGATGTCTTCCTTCATGCCACCGCGCTGCCCGCTGGGGCGACGGTGAAGGCGGGCACGCGCCTCGAATTCGGTATCGCCGACGGAAAGCGCGGCCCGCAGGCGCTGTCAGTGCGGGTGCTCGAAGCGCCCGCCAGCCTCGCCAAGCGCTCCCGCAAGCCCGCCGACGACATGGCGATCATCATCGAGGATCTCGTGAAGCTGCTCGACGGTGTGGGCGGGGACCTGCGACGCGGTCGCTACCCGAGCGGTGCACACGGTGCGAAGGTCGCCGCCGTGCTGCGCAAGGTGGCCGATGAGCTCGACGCCTGACCCGACGCTGGTTGCCGCACACGACCTCGCCCTGGCGGCGCTGCACGAGATCACTCCGGCGGCCACCGTCGGCCCCGCAGCCGGCTACACCGTCGAGCCCGACGGCGTCGTATCGCTCCGGTTCGAGACGACGCTGCGAGGCTACCCGGGGTGGTTCTGGACGGTGAGCGTCGCGCGGGTCGACGAAGAAGAACCCACCGTTCTTGAGGCTGAGCTGCTGCCCGGCGACGAGGCGCTGCTCGCACCGGAATGGGTGCCGTGGGCGGTGCGCCTGGCTGATTACCAGGCTGCTCAGGCGGCGCTTGCTGCCGAGACGGCATCCGGTGATGAGGATGACGACTCCGACGAGGCCGACGAGGACGAGGACACCGACGACGAGGACGACGACCTCGATGATGTCGATGATCTTGATGCCGACGACTTCGACGAGGACGGGTCGCGGCTCCTGCACAGCGGAGACGTCGACGGTGTCGATATCGATGAGCTCGATGACGACTCGAACGACGATCTCGACAGCGGCGACCTCGACAGCGGCGACCTCGACAACGGTGACGAGGACTAACCTGCGGGGATGACTTCGGATGCCATTGCCCCGCGCCGCATTCATGTCTCGGCCGCGGTGATCACTGACGCCGAAGGGCGGCTGCTGCTCGTGCGAAAGGCCGGGACGACGGCGTTCATGCAGCCCGGTGGCAAGCCAGAGCCGAATGAGACCCCGGCCGAGACGCTCATGCGCGAGCTCGCCGAAGAGGTCGGCCTCCGGGTAGACTCCGACGCCCTGGAGGCGCTTGGCAGCTTCGCGGCGAGTGCGGCCAACGAACCGGGCTTCGAGGTCGTCGCCGACGTTTTCCGCGTCGACATCGGCGATCAACGGCCCGAACCGGCTGCCGAGATCGCCGAGCTGCGCTGGGTCACCGCCGGCACGGCATCCGGGATCGAGATTGCCCCTCTCGCCCGCGAGTACTTTCTGCCCGCCTGACTACCAGGAGCCCTTGCGGTAGTCCTTCAGGAAGATGCCGAACAGGTCTTCGCCGGCCTCGCCGCGCACGATCGGGTCATACACGCGCGCCGCCCCGTCGACGAGGTCGAGCGGGGCATGGAAACCCTCCTCGGCAAGGCGCACCTTGGTGAAGTGCGGCCGCTCGTCAGTGATCCAGCCGGTGTCGACCGCGGTCATCAGGATGCCGTCGGTCTCGAACATCTCGCGAGCGCTCGTGCGGGTGAGCATGTTCAGCGCGGCCTTGGCCATGTTGGTGTGCGGGTGGCCGGGGCCCTTGTAGCCGCGGCCGAACACGCCCTCCATCGCCGATACGTTGACGATGTACTTCCGGTTCGCGCTCGATGCAGCCATCGCCGAGCGCAGGCGGCTCACGAGCAGGAACGGCGCGGTCATGTTGGCCAGCTGCACCTCAAGCATCTCGAGGGGTTCGACTTGGTCGACGTGCTGGGTCCAACTGTTGATGCGGTCCTCGTCGGGGATGAGTCCGCCTGCGTCGATCGCGGTGCCGGTTTTCAGGCGTTCGATCGACGCGGAGCCGGCCGCCATCGCCTCCGCGGTGAGTTCATCGGCCGTGCGCGCGGCTGGAGCGAGGATCGGGTGTGAGGATACCGACTGCGCGAGCGCGAGGGGATGGGCGTCGTTGGTGTGCCCGAAGGTGACGAGCTCAGGCAGAGGTCCATCGGGGAGCGGGGCAAGCTCGGCCTCCACCAGGGGCCTGTAGGCCCCCGGCGAGCGACGCACGGTTTGGGCTGCGTTGTTGATGAGGATCTCGAGTGGGCCCTCGGATGCCACCGAGTCGGCAAGGCCGATCACCTGGGCGGGGTCGCGCAGGTCGATGCCGACGATCTTGAGGCGGTGGATCCAGTCGGCGCTGTCGGGCAGCGACGAGAAGCGGCGCACGGCGTCGCGCGGGAAGCGCGTCGTGATCGTGGTGTGGGCGCCATCGCGCAGCAACCGCAGCGCGATGTACATCCCGATCTTGGCGCGGCCGCCGGTGAGCAGTGCTCGTTTGCCGGTGAGGTCGGTGCGTGCATCGCGCTTCTCATGGCTCATCGACGCGCAGTCTGGGCACAGCTGGTGGTAGAAGGCGTCGACGAGCGTGTAGTCCTGCTTGCAGATGTAGCAGGCGCGTGCCTTGATCAGCTCGCCGGCGAAGGGCATCGAGGTGCGGGCAGCGAGCGGGATGCCGCGCGTCTCGTCGTCGATGCGGTCGGGGGCGCCTGTCGCGGTGGCGGCGACGACCGCGCGGTCGGCCTCGGCGATGCGCTTGCGCTTCTCCTTGCGCGATTGCCGCTTAACGTCCTTGTAGAGCTTGCTGGTCTGGCGGCGCAGGGCGATGTAGGCCGGGTCTTCGGGGTCGAGCGAGGAAGCGGCGTCGATGACGCGCAGTGCGATCTCGAGTTCAACCGGATCGATGGATGCCGACTGCTCGGCATCGCGGCCAGGGTTCAGCAGAGTTTCGGGCACGAGGCAGTGTATCGGGCGCTGCTGGACGCCCGGCGGGGCCGCGCGCGTCGCGAGTCCGCCCCTAGAGCCGCTCGGCGGTGTACTCGATCGCCCCGATGAGCCGGCGCACGTCATCCTCGTCAATCGAGACGAACGTCGCGATGCGCAACTGATTGCGCCCGAGCTTGCGGTAGGGCTCGGTGTCGACGATGCCGTTCTCGCGCAGGCTCTTGGCGATGGCCGCGGCATCCACGCTCTCGTCGAAGTCGATCGTGACCACGACAGGTGAGCGGTCAGCGGGGTTCGTGACGAAAGGCGTCGTGTACGCCGTTGCCTCGGCCCACGCGTACAGCGTCGCCGAGGTGGCTGCAGTCTTGGCCCCGGCCCAGGCGAGTCCGCCGTTGTCGAGGATCCACCGCACCTGCTCATCGAGCATGAGGAGGGTCGCTACCGCCGGGGTGTTGAGCGTCTGGTTCAGCCGTGAGTTGTCGATCGCGTTCTTCAGGCTCAAAAACTCGGGGATGTACCGATCGGATGCCGCGATCCGCTCGATCCGTTCGATTGCCGCCGGGGAGACCAGGGCATACCAGAGCCCACCGTCGGAGCCGAGGTTCTTCTGCGGCGCGAAGTAGTAGACGTCGGCCTGGGCGGCGTCGAAGTCGATGCCACCCGCGGCGCTCGTGGCATCGATGACCGTCAGCGCACCAGGGTCCGCGGTGACGCGGGCGATGGGAGCAGAAACGCCCGTCGAGGTCTCGTTGTGCGGCCACGCGTAGACATCCACACCCTCGACCGGTTCGGAGACACCGCCGGTGCCCGGCTCGGTCTTGCGGACATCCGGTTCCTCGAGCCACGGCGCTTTCGCGGCCGCGGCGAACTTCGAACCGAACTCCCCGAATGCCAGGTGCTGACTGCGACGCTCGATGAGGCCGAACGCCGCGGCATCCCAGAATGCCGTCGATCCGCCGTTGCCGAGGATGATCTCGTACCCCTCGGGCGCGCGCAGCAGCTCGGCAAGCCCCTCGCGGGTACTCCCGACGAGGTTCTTGATCGGGGCCTGACGGTGCGATGTTCCCAGCAGAGAGGCCCCCCGCGTGACGAGAGCCTCGAGCTGGGCGCCACGGACCTTCGAGGGTCCGCAGCCGAATCGGCCGTCAGCGGGAAGCAGTTCTCGGGGCAACTCGACCATGTCCCGATTCTATGGTTGCGCCGGGGAAGGCCCGGACCGGGGGCCGGGGAAAAGGCTAGGCTCGTCTTACCCCCACGAGGATGCAGACACGAGGATCCCGCATGACAGATCTCATCGACACGACGGAGATGTACCTTCGCACGATCCTCGAACTCGAAGAAGAGAACATCACTCCGCTTCGGGCGCGGATCTCGGAGCGGCTGGGGCACTCGGGCCCGACGGTTTCGCAGACGGTGGGACGCATGGAGCGGGACGGCCTGGTCGTCGTCACCGAGGATCGGAGCCTGGAGCTCACCGATCTCGGGCGCCAGAAGGCCATTGACGTCATGCGAAAGCACCGCCTCGCCGAGCGGCTGCTTTCCGACGTCATCGGACTCGACTGGGCGTACGTCCACGATGAGGCCTGCCGGTGGGAGCACGTGATGAGCGAACAGGTCGAGCGTCGGCTTGTCGAGCTGCTGGATCACCCCACCGAGTCGCCCTACGGGAACCCGATCCCCGGACTCGACCAGCTCGGTGACGTCCCGGCGCTGACGTTCGAATCCGGCGTGGTGGGGCTCGTTCGCAAGCTCGACGCCGCGGGGGAGCCGATCACGGGAACGATCCGTCGGCTCGCCGAACCCGCCCAGGTCGATCCCGAGTTGCTCCAGCAGCTCAAGGGGGCCGGTGTGCTTCCCGGGGCACACGGGAGCTATCGCTATAACGAGGGATACGTCCTGGTTGAGATGGACGGTTCCGACGAGGGTCTTGAGTTGCCCGTCGAGGTGGCCGGTCACATCTTCCTCGTCGACGACCACGCGTAACGGCGGGGCGCGAGGGACGACATCCGTTCCTCCACACGGCGCAATCGCGGGTTATCTCCGGCCGCCAGCGTGACATGTTCGTTACCTTCGGGTAGCCTCGTACAGTCCGAGCGAGTCCAGCACGACCTCGGACCCCGATCGAATTGCCTCACGGCTCGTCATTCGAACGGTGAACCCGTGATCGAGCGGAGCGCAGCTTCCGCACCGAAACGTGACGAGCCGGCGCTCCGGCGCAGAGGCGCCGGAGGACTTAGTTGGCTGAAGAGAACGATTCGACCCCGGTGGATGCCGCGGGCCCGTCGACCAGAAAAACCTCGCGTCTCGCTCGGATCCGTCGCGGCTCGGTGGACAAGCCCGCAGCCAAGCCCGCACCCGCAGCATCCGTTGCCCGCCCCGCCGTTCGAAAGGGCCCCAAGGCCAGCCCGCGTGGTCCGGTGCGTAACATCGTCACCCTTGCGATCGTCGGTGGTCTCGTGGCCACTGTCGCCCTGCCGGCGTACGGCGCCTTTCAGCAGGCCGACGAGTCGGTCACCCTGCAGCAGGTTGCTGAAGGCGACGCGCAGTCGATCGTGATCGCATCCGACGCTGCGACGACCGACCTCAACCGGGAGAGCTACTCGGCGACGACTCCCGAAGAGATCGAGAAGAAGAAGGCCGAAGAAGCAGCGGCCGCCGCAGCTCGTTCCGCAGCGTCGCTTGCTTCCAGCTCGGCATCCGTCAATATCAACATGGTGGCTCCGGGCTCGGGTGCCGTGCGCTGGCCGGTCGCGAGCTTCCACAGCGACTGGGCGATCAACGGATTCCGCACCCCGACGCGTCCTAACCACAACGGCCTCGACATGCTCAACTCGGGCGGAACGCCGATCTTCGCGGCGGCGGATGGGGTCGTGCGCGCCGCGCAGGATGGCCTCGGCGGCTACGGAAACGCCGTGGTGATCGACTCGGTCATCGGTGGCCAGGTCGTCACGACGCTCTACGCGCACATGATGTGGGGAAGCCGCACCGTCGAGGCTGGCCAGACCGTATCTGCCGGACAGATGATCGGACTCATGGGTCAGACGGGCTCGGCCACGACCACCCACCTCCACTTCGAGGTGCGCGTCGGTGGTGCTCTCGTCGACCCCATGGCATGGCTGCAGGCCAACGCCGGCTGAGCCCGGTTTCGTTCCTCGACACGCCACGTTTCGTTCACCCTCGTTGACCTTCGGGTGTCGTGAGGTGCATTAGCCTGGTCGCGACGTGTAAGAGAACGGGAGAGAGTCCGATGGGCAGCACACCGCGCAGCCGAACCACGGTTGCACTGGGGCGCCTCGTCCTTCGGCATCATGTTCTCGGACACCGCAGCTTCGCTGTGGTTCCAGGGCGCTGTCTGTAGAGACAGCGCCTTTTTTCATGCCTTGCGCGCTCTGACCACGTCGAACGTCGAAGAATCCCGGGAAGCCGTCTCGGGCCGTTCGAGAGGACAGCAATGCGCACTCTGGTGTTGAATGCGGGCTACGAACCGCTGGCCGTCGTGTCGTTCAAGCGGGCGCTCGTGCTCGTCATGAATGACAAAGCCACCGTCATCGAGCACATCCCCGAGGATCCTGTCTGGGGTACGGATGGCGCGCACGATCGGCCCGCGGTCATCCTGCTCAGCCGCTACGTTCGGGTTCCCGGCGGACGCACGATCCCGGTGACTCGTCGCGGAGTGCTTCGCCGTGATGCGCATCGCTGCGGATACTGCGGCAGGTCGGCATCCACGATCGACCACATCTTGCCGCGCTCTCGGGGTGGCGCTGACTCGTGGGAGAACCTCGTCGCGTGCTGTCTGAAGTGCAACAATCTCAAGAGCGACCGCACGCCGCAGGAAATGGGTTGGGAACTACGCCTGACGCCGGGAGCACCGCGCGGAGCGCAGTGGACGGTGCGGGGGACTGATCGCACCGACCCGTCGTGGGAGCCCTATCTCGCGCTCGCCGCGTGACGCTTACGCGGGCGGCTCCAGGATGCCGAGCCAGCGGCGCAGAATCGGCTCGAGTGTTTCGGCATCCGTCCCCAGCTCCTCGATGATGCGGTGCTCGCCGGCCATGTGGGCGGTGAAGGCTTCGTCGACGAGGGCGAGTCCGGCATCCGTGAGCCCGACGAGCCTGCCGCGGGCGTCGGATGCTTCGGGGCGGCGTTCGACGAGTCCGCGCGCGATCAGACGGTCGACGCGTTTGGTGAGGCCGCCGCTGGTGACCATCGTGTGGTCGGCGAGCTCGCCCGCGCGACGTTGGTAGGGGGCGCCGGCGCGGCGCAGGGTCGCGAGGATGTCGAACTCGGCGTAGCTCAGATCGAAGCTCGCGTAGACCTCGTCGAGGCGACGGTCCAGGAGCAGCCCGATGCGATGCAGACGCCCGATGATGCCCTGTGGGAACGTGTCGATGTCGGGGCGCTCGCGATGCCATTCGGCCTGGATCTGTGTGACGCGGTCGGAGGCGGCATCCATGGTTTCACGGTATCGGAATAAATCTTCCATGGAAGGCATTGTTAGTTTCCATGGAAGACAAGTCCCTGAGGTGGCTCCTCCTGACCGCGATCGCACCGATCGCCTGGGGAAGCACGTACTTCGTGACGCGGCAGTTCCTGCCCGCCGACGCTCCGCTGTGGGGTGCGCTGTTTCGTGCCCTGCCGGCGGGACTCATCTTGCTGCTGATCTCGCGCCGCCTCCCGCACGGGGTGTGGTGGTGGCGTGCCGCCGTGCTCGGCATCCTGAACGTCGGCGGCTTCTTCGTGCTGGTCTACGTCGCCGGCCAGCGCCTGCCCTCGAGTGTTGCGGCGACAGTGATGTCGGCGTCGGCTGCCGCCATGATGCTGCTGGCCTGGATGCTACGCCGTCAGCGCCCGCGCGTGCTCGCGGCCATCGGCGCGGGGATCGGGCTCGTCGGGGTCGCGCTGCTGGTCGGTGTCGGCGGCGAGCCCATCGAAGGATGGGGACTCGTCGCCGCGTTCGCGGGGATGCTTTCGTCCTCGCTCGGATTCGTGCTCACGGGGCGGTGGGGCAACGAGATCCCGGGGCTCACGATGGCCTCGTGGCAGCTGACGATGGGTGGCCTCATGTTGCTGCCCGTCGCCCTCATCGTGGACGGTCCGCCGCCGGCGCTGACGCCGACCTCGGCCCTCGGTTTCGCGTACCTCTCGCTCGTGTCGACAGCGCTCGCGTTCACCGTCTGGTTCGCGGGGCTGCGGCGCCTGCCCGCCGCGACCGTCGGGCTTGTCGGACTGCTGAACCCCGTGACCGGCGTGGTGCTGGGTGTCTTCCTCGCGGGGGAGCCGTTTGGCCTCGCGCAGGTTGTGGGGCTTGGCCTCGTGCTCACCGGGATCGTGCTGGGCGCGGTCGTGCCGCGGCGGGCTGCGTCCCCTCGGGAGGGGACGGATGCTTGGGAGGGTGTGGATGCGGCATCCACCCTCCCGAGTGACCAGATCCTCCCGAACGCGCAGACGGGGGTGTCGGTTGTCGACGGATTCCTGCCAGTCCAGGATGCGCCGCCTCCCGTGTCGGCGCGGCGTGGTGGGATGGGGGCATGACGCGCGCGCTCGTGGTGATCGATATGCAGCGGGGGTTTGATGACCTGGACTTCTGGGGGCCGACGGCAAATCCCGACTGCGAGGCGAATGTCGCCCGGTTGGTCGAGGCGTTCGCGGGGGAGTCGGTCGTGGTCGTGCGGCATGACTCTCGGCATCCGGAATCTCCGCTGCATCCGTCCAACCCCGGCAACGCGCTGGTTGATGTCGTGGCGAACGTGGATGCCGCAGTGCTGGTGACCAAGAACGTGAACTCCGCGTTCTACGGCGAGCCCGACCTCCACGCCTGGCTGCAAGAGCGGGGGATCGGCGAGCTGGTGCTGTGCGGCATCCAGACCAACATGTGTGTCGAGACCACGGCGCGAATGGGTGGGAACCTCGGCTATGACGTGACTGTCGTGCTGGATGCGACGCGTACCTTCGATCTGGAGGAAGAGATCCCGGGGCTCGGTGTCGTGCGCCGGTCGGCGGCTGAGCTCATGGCCGGCACGGCGCTCGTGCTGCAGAGTGGCGGCTTTGCGCGTATCGCCACAACCGCCGAGATCGTCGCGGGCTGAGCCGGGAAACCCTCAACCTCTACTCGAACAAAGTATCTATTCTTATTGGTTCTGTCGGGTGACCTAGTGACACTCCCCATGTCGGATGCCTCACGTATCGTGCTCTCATCGCATTGACGCATTAGAACATGCGTTCTAACCTGTGGGAGTGAGGGCGATCATGGGAGCACAGCGCGCGGAGGCCATCGCCGACGTCCGTGACCGGCTGGCCGAGGTGCATCGCCTCCGCGCGAAGGTCGAGCAGGTGCAGGGTCGATCCCTGGATGCTCCGGCCTTGCCGGCCTATCCGGCGCTGTCGCGACTCCTTCCCGGTGGCGGCTTGCGACCCGGGTCGGTGTACACGCTTGCTCCGGGTTCGGCATCCGTCTCGCTCCTGCTCGCCCTGCTCGCGCCGCCTTCGCAGGCGGGCTCCTGGTGCGGGGTCGTCGGGATGCCGCACCTGGGCGCCGAGGCCGCCGAGCGGCTCGGGGTGGATCTGTCGCGGCTCGTGATGATTCCCGACCCGGGCTCGCGGTGGCTCGCGGTGGCGGCGACGGTCGCCGAGGTTCTGCCCGTGGTTGCGGTGCGCCCGCCGGGGCGGGTGTCGGATGCCGATGCCGCCCGATTCGCGGCACGCCTGCGCGATCGCGATGGTGTGCTGCTCGTGCAGGGCCCGTGGCCGCAGGCCGAAGCGTGGCTGTCGGTGAGCGACCCGGGCTGGAGCGGGCTCGGTCGCGGGCACGGATATCTGGATGCGCGAGAGGTCACCGTCACAGTGGCAAGTCGGCGGCTGTCGACCCCCCGACGAGGACCCGTGCTGCTCCCGGCTCCTGGAGGGGTGGTCGACGCTGCCCGAGGGACTTCTCCCGCAGTGCGCGGCGCAAGTGAGCGGGAGGCGTTGTCGGTTCAGGAGGTCTTGTCAGTTCGGGAAGCCCTATCTGTCCGGGAAGCCGGGTGACATGCCTGCCGACTCATCCCTGCGGGCTCCGACGCGAAGCCTCGTGGTCTGGATGCCGGACTGGCCGGTCGTCGCCCTGACCCGAGACGGACCGCATCCGCTCGACCCTGCCGACCCGATCGCCGTGATCGAGAAGAATCTCGTTGTCGCCTGTTCTGCCGCGGCACGGCGTGACGGGGTACGCCGGGGATTGCGTCGGCGTGATGCGCAGGCACGCTGCCCGGCCCTTGCGATCGTGTCGTCCGACCCGGTACGCGATCATCGCGCATTCACGCCCGTCGTCGCTCAGCTCGAAGAACGCGCGCCGGGGGTACAGATCATTCGCCCGGGACTGTGCGCGATCCGCGCTCGCGGCCCCGCCCGCTACTACGGTGGTGAGTCTGCCGCGGCGCGGGTCCTCCTCGAACGGATGCGGGAACTCAGCCTCGTCGATGTACGCATCGGGGTTGCCGACGGTCCGTTCACCGCCGAGCAGGCTGCACGCAGTGCGACCACGGCAGCTGATCCCATCCGCGTCGTGCCGGAGGGAGCGGCATCCGCGTTTCTCGCCCCGCTGTCGGTCGCCGCACTCGCTGATGCAGACCCGGGACCCGGCATCGTCGACCTGCTCGCACGCCTCGGCATCCAGACCCTGGGTGCGTTCGCCGCGATGCCCGAAGAGCGTGTGCATGAGCGGCTGGGTGAGCGAGGAGTCAGACTCCGGGCGCTGGCCGCAGGCAGCGACTCGCGGCAGATCGAGCCCCGTGTGCCGCCGCCCGAGCTCGCGCGTGAGATCGCTTTCGAACCGCCGCTCGAGCTTGCCGAGCAGGTCGCGTTCGGGGTGCGCCAGAGCGCGGATGCCTTCATCGCGGGTCTCGGGGCGATCGACCTGGTGTGCACCGAGGTGCGCATCGAGCTCGTCGGCGACCGCGGCGAGCGCAGCGAGCGGGTGTGGCTGCATCCGGGGTCGTTCGATGCTGCCGCGATCGTGGACCGGGTGCGCTGGCAACTCGCCGAAGACGCAACCGACCTTCTGACCGGTGTCGGACTCGTGCGGATCTCGCCCGAGGCGGTGGATGCGGCATCCCACCACACCCCAGCGATTTTCGGCTCCGGTCCCGAAGAGCGGGTGCACCACGCTCTCTCGCGGGTGCAGGCGATGCTCGGTCATCGGGCGGTTGTGACTCCCGCTATCGGTGGTGGGCGCTGGCTCGCCGAGCGGCAGGTGTGGGTGCCATGGGGTGATCGGCTGCCTCGCGACCACCGCACGCTCGCCGCCGAACGCGCCCGTCCTTGGCCCGGGAGCCTCCCCGATCCGCTCCCGGCCACGGTGTTCGCTGATCCGGTCGCGGTCGAGGTGGTGTCGGCATCCGGGGTCACCGTCTCGGTCGATGAACGCGGGCAGCTCACCGGCACGCCGACGCTCATGATCGAGACCGGGCGTCGGCGGGCGGTGGCGGCGTGGGCGGGGCCGTGGCCGGTGATCGAACGCGCCTGGGATGCGAAACGGGCGCGGCGGGCTCACCGGTTCCAGGTCGTGGATGCCGACCAGACAGCCTGGCTGCTGGTGTGCGAGCAGGGCGCGTGGCATGCCGAGGGGCGGTACGACTGATGGGATTCAACAACCCGTCGGTGTCGTGGTCAGAGATGGAACGGCTGCTCAGCGACCGCCGCCGCCCGAAGCCGCCGCCCGGGGACGGGGGCGACAGCCCTGCGTGGTCGCACAAGCGTGGGCCATACGTCGCTCCGCCGATCGAGCGACCCGCCCAGACCGTGCCGTACGCCGAGCTCCACGCGCACTCCTCGTTCTCGTTCCTCGACGGAGCATCCTCACCCGAGGACCTCGCCGAAGAGGCCGAGCGGCTGGGGCTTCACGCCCTAGCGATCACCGATCACGACGGGTTCTACGGCATCGTGAGGTTTGCCGAAGCCGCCGAACAGCTGAGCCTGCAGACCGTGTTCGGCGCCGAGCTCTCCCTCGAGCTTCCGAAGCGGCAGAACGGCGAACCCGACCCGGTCGGCGCCCATCTGCTCGTGCTCGCCCGGGGAGAGGAGGGATATCACCGTCTCGCCTCCGCGCTCACGCGCGCCCAGCTGCAGGGCGCCGAGAAGGGGCGTCCGCACTACGATCTCGAGCAGCTCGCGGCCTTCGCCCGAGGGGAGGAGCGCCTCGACGGGCTCACCGGAACCCGCGGCCGCTCGGAATGGGCGGTGCTCACCGGATGCCGCAAGGGCGCTGTCCGTCGTGCGCTCGCCGATGGAGGGCCGGATGCCGCAGCCGCCGCCCTCGACGAGCTCGTCGCCCTGTTCGGTCTGGACGCCGTGCATGTCGAGCTCATTGACCACGGCAATCCGTCAGACACGCGTGAGAACGACATCCTCGCCGCGCTCGCCGCCGATAGGGGCCTGCCGCTGCTCGCGACCAACAACGTGCACTATGCCGCCCCGACGCGCGCGCAACTTGCTGCGGCGGTGGCAGCGGTACGCGCGAACCGGGGGCTCGACGAGCTCGACGGCTGGCTTCCCTCCCATGCCGGCGCGCACCTGCGCTCGGGGGCGGAGATGGCCGAGAGGTTCGCCCGGTATCCCGGCGCGGTCGCCAACACCGTGACCCTTGCCGACGAACTGGCCTTTCCGCTGCGCCGGGCCAAACCCGCGCTCCCGAAACTCCCCGTCCCCGAGGGGCACACCCCGATGACGTGGCTGCGACATCTCGTGTGGGAGGCGGTGCCCCGCAAGTATCCGGATCTCTCGCCCGCGAACCGTGACCGCATCGAACGGGAACTCGGCGTCATCGAGATGAAGGACTTCCCCGGGTACTTCCTTATCGTGCACGGCATCGTGCAGGAGGCGCGGCGGCGAGGCATCCTGTGTCAGGGGCGCGGGTCGGCGGCCAACAGCGCCATCTGCTATCTGCTTGATATCACCGCGGTCGACGCGATCGCCTACGACCTGCCATTCGAGCGGTTCCTCTCGAGCTTGCGTGACGAAGAGCCCGACATTGACGTCGATTTCGACTCCGACCGGCGCGAAGAGATCATCCAGTGGGTCTA
This sequence comes from Microbacterium sp. NPDC076895, assembly GCF_040687115.1. Lineage (NCBI taxonomy): Bacteria > Bacillati > Actinomycetota > Actinomycetes > Micrococcales > Microbacteriaceae > Microbacterium > Microbacterium sp. NPDC076895. The sequence goes on along the minus strand of NZ_JBFBMQ010000013.1, from coordinate 34,432 downwards.
TGCCACGTACGGGCGGGATCGCGCCGCGCAGGTGGCGAACGTCATCCAGTACCGCCCCAAGAATGCGGTGCGCGACATGGCCAAGGCGCTCGGGTATTCGCCGGGGCAACAGGATGCCTGGTCCAAGCAGGTCGAGCGTTGGGGGGCGTCGCTGGAGAGCGGCCCCGAGCACGACATCCCCGACCAGGTCATCGCGTATGCGGGGGAACTGATGAAGGCGCCACGGCATCTCGGCATCCATTCGGGTGGGATGGTGCTCACTGAGCGGCCTGTCGGCGAGGTCGTGCCGATCGAGCACGCGCGCATGGAGAACCGCACCGTCATCCAGTGGGACAAGGATGACGCCGCCTGGATGGGCCTCGTGAAGTTCGACCTGCTGGGGCTCGGGATGCTCGCGGCCCTGCAGTACTGCTTCGACATGATCCGCGAGGCGACGGGGGAGGAGTGGGAGTTGTCGACCCTACCCAAGGAAGAAGCGGCCGTGTACGACATGCTGTGCCGGGCTGATTCGATCGGGGTCTTTCAGGTCGAGTCGCGCGCGCAGATGGGGCTGCTGCCGCGCCTGCAGCCGCGACGGTTCTACGACCTCGTGATCGAGATCGCCCTCATCCGTCCCGGTCCGATCCAGGGCGGTGCGGTGCATCCGTTCGTGCGGCGCAAACTCGGCGACGAGAAGGTCACTTATCCGCATCCGAAGCTCGAACCGGTACTCAAGCGAACGCTCGGTGTGCCGGTGTTCCAGGAGCAGCTCATGCAGATGGCGGTCGCGATCGGCGACTGCACCCCCGAGGATGCCGATCTGCTGCGCCGGGCGATGGGGTCTAAACGCGGGCTCGAGCGGATCGAGTCGCTGCGCGAGAAGCTGTATGAGGGGATGGCGCGCAACAACCTCGTGGGCGAAGACGCCGATGCGATCTACGCGAAGATCCAGGCGTTCGCGAACTTCGGGTTCGCTGAATCCCACTCCCTGTCGTTCGGGCTGCTCGTCTACGCGAGCTCGTGGATCAAACTGCACTATCCCGCCGCGTTCCTGGCGGGGTTGCTACGGGCCCAGCCGATGGGGTTCTACTCGCCGGCGACCCTCGTCTCGGATGCCCGCCGCCACGGCGTGGAGGTACGCCGTCCTGATCTGCACGCCTCGGGAGTGTGGGCTGGGGTCGAGCCGTTGATGCCGGATGCGGCATCCGTCCCTCCGTTCATCCGGGAGGGGCAGGACGTTCGGGAGGATGTTGCGGGGGATATTGACCCTCCCGAATGGTCACAACCTCCCGAAACGCCATGCCCTCCCACGCGGATGCCGACGCCGACGGGCATGGATGCCTGCACGCACCGCACCCAGCCCCCGGTGGGCCTGTTCGATCGTGACGCCCCCGACGAATCCGCGGCCCACCGGCGCGACGGAAACTTCGCAGTGCGGTTGGGTCTCGCGGGGGTCAAGGGCATCGGGCAGCCGACCGCCGAGCGCATCGTCGCCGAGCGAGATTCGCACGGGCCGTTCCGCGACCTGCGTGACCTGGTCCGCCGGACGGGAGTGACCGAGGTGCAGCTCGAGGCTCTGTCTACCGCTGGTGCTTTCGGGTCGCTGGGGATCTCCCGCCGCGAGGGAGTGTGGCTCGCGGGCGCGGCGGCCCAGGATCGCGCCGAGTATCTCCCCGATTCGCTCGTGTCGGTCCAGCCGCCGCTGTTCACAGACCCGACGAGTTACGACATCCTGGCCGCCGACCTCTGGGCGACGGGGGTCTCGACCGACGATCACCCGCTCACGCACTACCGGGCGCCGCTCGATGCTCGCGGCGTGCTGACCTCGCGCGAACTGCGCACGCACGAAACCGGCCGCCGCATCGAGGTCGCGGGACTCGTTACGCATCGCCAGCGGCCCGCGACGGCATCCGGCATCACCTTTCTCAACCTCGAGGACGAGCACGGCGTCGTCAACGTCATCTGCTCGGTCGGGGTCTGGAACAGGTATCGGCGCGTCGCGCGCGATGCCCCTGCGCTCATCGTGCGAGGGATGCTGGAACGCTCGCCCGAGGGGGTGACGAACGTTCTCGCTGACCGCTTCGAAGACCTGCGTGTCGGGGTGCAGCACCGATCGCGAGACTTCCACTGATCGTCACAGAGTCGGGCGTCGAGAGTCGTAGACACTGACCTCGGGGCGCCGCCCATAACCGTCGCGAGCGATGGCGCGTGCGATGCCGATCGCGCTCGCGACGATGGCCGTGATGAACAGAACGAGGATGATGACGGACACGGTGGCTCCCTTCCGCCTCCATGTCACCCCGTCACGGATGCCGCACCCCACGGCCACCCTGCCGTGCGTGGCCCGGTCGGGGACGGGATCCGCGAAAACACAAGGTCTCGTGGTGGTGCCGCGAGCCAGCATCCGCCGATTGGACTGCCCCCACCGCGCCAAAACGGCCCCCGACGACCGAAGTCATCGGGGGCCGTTGTCGCTGGGGGATCAGCCCTGTGCGGCGAGCGCGAAGCGGACGGTGCCGTCCTGCTCCAGCTGTGCGTCCAGGACGCGATCGTTGAGCGCGAGCGATGCCGCCGTGTCGAGGAACACGCGTGCGCCCTCGGTCACAACGACGGTGTCGTCGGGCTCGGGAGCTGGTGCCACGCTGAGCTCGAAGCCGGTCTCTGCGCCAGCGTCTCGAATGCGAAGACCGCCGTCAGCTGCCTGCGGCACGCGGGCGACGATCGTCTTGACGGCCTCAGCCGCGGTGTCGGTCATGGTGAGCATTGGTGCTCTCCTTCCGTTGCGGTCTCTGGGCCAGCCACGATTCCGAGAGTTGGCGGCCGTCGCAACCTCACAAGCGCCATACCCAGGGGATTCCCATGTTCAGATGCCGCGCGGCTCGCTCGCTCCCGGCGCCGCCTAGAATGGATGCCGCCAGCCTCTGTAGCTCAATGGAAGAGCAGTTCCGTCCTAAGGAAACGGTTGGGGGTTCGAGTCCCTCCAGGGGCACCAAAAGTTCGTCTTTAGAACCCTGAGAGGCCGAAAACCCTGTGTTTTCGGCCTCTTCTGATTCCTTGAGATCTTCCGCGGGCGTTGAGGCTGCGCCGAAGACGAGTTCGAAGAGGTCGGTGAGTTTTCCGTTCGCGTCTTCGTCCTCGCAGATCAGGATGCGTGTAAAGAACGCCTGGTTGTAGGCCCGTCGTAACGCGTCGGGTGCTCGTCGGTAGGCCTCGTAGCAGCTGATCATCACAGAGGAGCGCACCGCGACCCGGCAAGCGCTGATCGACTGGCGCGGGAATCGCTACTCCGTCCCGCCCGAACTCGCCGCCGCGAAAGTCGAGGTCCGGCAGCGGCTCGGCGCGGACATCATCGACATCGCCACCGCATCGGGGACGGTCGTCGCCCGCCACCAGGTCGCCGAACCCGGCCTCGGCGTCACGATCCGCGACAGCGGCCATGTCACCGCACTGGAGGCCATCGCGATGGCGTCAGCGACACCAGGACGCCCGCACCGCCGCAAAGAACGCATCCCACCCGGCAGCGCCGCGCTGCGCGCTGCCGCAGCCCTCACCAGCGCTGCAGCGCAGCCTTCGACCGTGATCAGCCTGGCCGCTTACGAGCAGGCCGCGAAGAACAGGAACACCCTCCGATGACCACAACCACAGCCACCACGACGGCAGCGAGCGTCTATCAACAGCTGCGCGGCCACCTCACCGACCTGAAACTCGCCGACGCCGCGGACGCCCTCCCCGCCGTCCTCGACCAGGCGCAAGCCGAAGGATGGACCCTGACGCAGGCCCTCGAGCACCTACTGCGAGTCGAGGTCACCGCCACCGACGCCCGCCGCTTGGCTGGCCGGTTCCGTTTCGCGAACCTCCCCACCGGGCAGACCCTGGACGACTTCGATCACGACGCCGCATCCGGCATCGACCGGTCGCTGCTGGCCGAGCTCGGCACCTGCCGGTTCATCGACACCGCCACCAACGTGCTCCTGATCGGCCCGCCCGGCGTCGGGAAGACCCACATCGCCACCGGCCTCGGCCACGCCGCCGTCACCGCCGGCTACCGCGTCTACTTCACCTCCGCCGCCGACCTCGCCGCCCGCTGCCACCGCGCCGCGATCGAAGGCAAGTGGTCGACGATGATGCGTTTCTTCGCCGGTCCGACCCTGCTCATCATCGACGAGCTTGGCTACCTGCCACTACCCGGCGAGGCCGCCTCAGCCTTGTTCCAGGTCATCAACCAGCGCTACCTGAAGACCTCCATCGTGATCACCACGAACCGGCCGGTCGGAGCCTGGGGCGAGATCCTCGGCGACACCACCGTCGCCGCAGCCATGCTCGACCGGCTCTTGCACCGATCCGTCGTGATCACCCTCGATGGAGCCTCTTACCGGCTCCGCCACCACGCCACCGCCGCAGACGAACTCCGCCGCGTCACGACCGGCACGAACCTGCGCTAACCTGACCACGCGACCTGAGGAATTCCGATGAGCAACTCTGGGGAATTTCGATGAGCGCCATCATCCGCTCGCGGAGGCTTAGGGTGGGTAGTTCCGGATCTGCCTACTAGCGCCTGCGTCGCTGGTGTCGGCGGCGCACGAGAACTGGATAGAACGCTTCTTCAAACTCAGCGGGTGGGGGCGTCGTCGAAGTAGCCCCGGAGGCGCTGCTTCTTGTGCCAGTGCACCCGTCCGAGGGTCGCCAGTTCCAGATCCTCGACCGAGGGCCAGGGAACGTCGCAGTGATACGCGTGGTGCGGCACGGCGCGCAGACAAGGAGTGGGATGCTGCTTGAGTTCGTCTAGCTCGATATCGCGAAGCCGCGGCGCGACTCACTGTGTGAAATCACGATCGATCAACTTCGCGATAGTTCCCGAGTTGCGTCCAAGTGACGCTGCCAGTTTGGACTGCGATCAGACACAGAACTTCGTAGTTCGAGCGGGTCCATGACCTTTCCCGCACCTCTTCATAGGCTGCGCTCCTTCATCAGTCGCTGCGAGCTGCGGCGTGATCGCGTCTTGCGCCATGCGTAGTGCCAGCCCGCCACCCTCCTCCTCGTGAGTCATGCTCCCGAGATAAGAGGGCCGCGCTCTGACGCATCGCCATCATCGGGGCGAGGCTGAGCAACTGTTTTTCTGGACGAGGGCGGCACGAACGCAGCCCAGCAAGCCCAAGTTGCGGCAGCTGCGGCGGCGGCCAGCATGAAGAACCAGCCTGGACCGAGTTCGACTGATACTGATTTCGTGGCTTCCGAGAGGTCGTAGCTGCCCAGCCCTGCTTCAAGGAGACTCGCGGGCGCGGAACCTGGATCGACTCCGAACAAGCCCCATAGTTCGTTCGTCGTCGGCATGGCGGCGCTGACGCCGCCGATCACGCTGTTGGCCACGTTGGTCATGGCGGAGATGAGCCATAGTACGGCGACCCACGCGACGATAGGCGTGAGCAACAGGATTGATCCCATCTGCACATACCCCCCACTCGTGACGAGTGCAGTTGCGGCCGCGACGATGACAAAAGTTGTAAGGAGCAGAACGTCGATGAAGTGCCCTGCGGCGAAGACCTGGATTCCTGGTAGCCCTGGTAACCGCGCTGACAACCATGGTGAGAAGTAGGACGCGCCGATTGCGCATAGGGGGGCGAGAAGCCAGAGTCCGCTCAGCCGCCGCCTGCGGCGCTTTTTCGGGTGGGGATCGCGGCTCCTACGTCCGATGGCAACGAGTGCAGCGACAACTGGCCCCAAGAGCGGCGCGAAGATCCCAAGCAGGATGCCCGCCCAGAGCGGATAACCAGCCCATCGGGCGACTGCTCCGCCAAAAAGAGCACCGGCGGCCACCAACACCGCGACAGCGAGAGCGGCTGTCTGCCAGAATAGGGCGACCCAAGCATCTGGTCCCATTGTATCGTCTGCCTAGAGAGCACCCGATAGACTCAGTGCCCACTTGAGGGGATCGACGGCGCGAAACGGCGTGATCCCACGCCCATCGAGCATTTCGCCGCGTGGCGCGTGGCCGAGCACGGATACGGCGAAGTATCGGCACTCGATGGGCTTGCGGTCTGCTGGATTCTCCAGCATTGCGACGATTCCCGCCCCACCGAGCTTGAGAATGAGACTCCGGATCTCGGCGCTCAGGAGATCGCCGTCGGCTGAGTCATAGGCCAGTCCGTTCTCGCTGGGGTCCCGTGCGAAGGCGGCACCTCGGTGTGCCATCAGCTCGCTCCATTGAGGGCGGTCGGTCAGCATGCGGAACTCTTCGAGCGCATCGAACTTGGACATGACCACACCTACGGGCGGTCGGGTACTCGACGTTGCCCCTTCCCTCACGAGCGTGAGCACGTTGCCCATTACCTTCACCGGATCATCGCCGATCTCGGGCGGAAGTGGCACCACTCCGGCGAGGTTCGCTTGCACGTCCTTCACCGCGAACGGATCGAAGAGAAAGAGCACCGCATCCGCCCGGCCAAAAAACGAGAAATGCTCGCGCTCGGTTGGGAGGTTCTGCATGTCCTCCCCGGCGACGTCACGCAGGACGAGGAATTGGCGCTTGCCCCGGACGTTTCCTAGATCGAAGATGAGCGGACTCCTCTGGTAGGCGCCCTGCAGGTCGGAGCGTGGGGTGGACTCGAGTGTCCCCCTCGCGTTCAGGGGGTCACGGTAGTTGACCTGGAATGTCCGCGCGATATCCGGAGAAAGTGGCTGCAGCTGAGAGTTGGCGTGGGTAAGAAGAAGATCCGATAGGCGGTCGATTCCCATAGCGACATACAGGCTCTTGCCGGTCGCGCGCGCGCCGCTCATGACGACGCATGTTACGTTCGCGGCTCCCCACTGTGGGGGGAGAACAAACCGACACACAGGACAGGCATCTGCCATTGCACGCGCGCACGCAGGACATGCCGGCTGCGGAGGTGGCCACGCTCCCGCGGGGCGACCCGCCTGCTTCGCCCGCTGAATGTGGGCTACTCGATCGTCGAGGTAAACAGGGCGCGCGGGTACGTGTGCTCCGTGGAAGCGGGTAGCAATCGGATCTTGGTCGTCTGTCGCGCACGATGTGTTATCGCAGACCCACGCCTTTTGTTCGACACCCAGGGTAGAGAAGCACTGAGGGCACTTGATCATCGGGGGGCCTTTCCGGTCCGGGTGTCGGTATCTGGTGAGATGCCGCGCAGGAGGGAGGCGACGACCTCTGCCACGGCTGTGTCGGGGGGAGTCACCTCGGTTCCCCAAGTCGCTAGGTCAATGAAAGTCGCGGGGATGCCCCCGACCGCTGGGCCCGGGGCGAGGGAGATGTCACCGAAGATGACGAGGTGAGCCTTATGGCCGGCGCCGCTGGCCCGCTGCGCGAGCATCGTGAGGTCGGAAGGGACGTCATCAGTGACCACCCACGACGTAGCCCCTGAGCGTGCGATGGCTGGGTACAGTTCACGGTTGGACAGCCCCGCGCCGCTGGATCGAGGTGTTGCTGTGAGGGCGGTAATGACGGTCTCGCAAAGAGCGTCGGGGCGTGAGACCGACGGGCGGGCGTTATCGCGCCCCGAGATCACGACGCGCACGTCTCCGTCACCTACGACAGAGCAGATACCTGCCATGACGTCGGCGATATTCCGCACCGAAGCATTTCCGAGCGCGCGAAAGGACGCCGATCCGTCCACGACAAGGTGTGTTTCGATACGTTCGGATGCAGCCAATCGGGATGCGTCAATGATGTCCACCGCTTCCGCGCGTGCGCGCTCACCCAGCTCGGAGAGGGCAACGATCTCGCCGTCTCCAGCTGCGACTCGAACGATGAGTTGTCCGTTCTCGACGCGTAGGGTCGCGATTTCCTCGGAGCTTAGGCCGGCCGTGGCAATCGGCCCGATCTCGACTGCGGTGGTCCCCGCTTCGGCGACGAGGCGAACTGTGGTTGCTGGTGGGAAGACATGTTCTGCGTCTACGCGAAGGGTCACGCCGTCGAGGTGATCCAGCCCTACGATGATTGCGCCGGGCGGCGGCGGAACGGGCGGACGCGGAACATCGGCGCCGTCGCGGGCGATAGCTCTCACCGTCACGGGCACGGTTGGGGGGGTTGCGTAGGCGCGTACGACAAGAAGAGTCGCGGGCACCTTCGCCTGCTGCTCGCGTTCCCTCAGGACGGTGCGCTGCATCAGTCATCACCTTTCTGGCGTCGCAGGAAGCCTCCGATGTTCTCGACGAAGCCGGGGCCCTTGGGTCCGTGCTCCCTCATCCACTTCTTCGCCAGCTTCTCGGGAAGCGCGCGGTCGTCTGGGAAGTACCACGAGATCTGCTTCGCGAGCGCGATGGCGTCCAGCTTGGCGGCATCGCCGTTTCCGTGGATACCGCGTTCGGCGATGACGTCGAGCAGCCTGCTGCCGTCAGGCAGGAGGATCTGGGTGAGCGCGGGTCGCAACGGGTCGCCGGGACGCTTCGACAACTCGTCTGCACTCGCGGCGACAGCGGCTACGAGGCTGACAAAAGTGATTGCACGCAACGATGCTTCCCGCGCGCGGGCGTCGAGATACGGGAGTGTCAGCGCCGCCAAGTCGGGGTTGTCTTTCACCGTTCGAATGGCGGCCTGGATGACCTGCGCGTCACGCCGGGGCGGCGCATTAAGCGCGGGGGACTGCATCGTCGCGATGGTGAGTGCGGTGACTGCAGGAGCCAAGGAACGCAACGCCGCGTCTTTTGTCGGCGCGGGCAGGCTCTCGTCGTGAAGCACCATGCTAAGACTCCCGACGAGCCTTTCGAGCATGTGCGCGTCGGTGGCTGGGGTTGAAGATAGCTGGATGGTGCCAACTGGAGCACGGAAGTTCTCGATCGACTTCGCGTTCTGCACCGTGGATGCAAGATGCGCGAGGTTTCGATGAAGTCCCGGCAGTCGCTTGATGCGTGCGGCTTCCTCGTACGTGGACCGCATGAGTCCATTGATGATCGCTTGGACGGGAACCCCTGTCAGTTCATCGCTTGTGACCCGGATCAGTTCACTCCCGCTCCAGGACGAAGCGACGATCGCCATCACGGCAGCACCGTCCGCGGGCACCGCTCCCCATTTTCCATACCGTGAAAGGTATTGCGTCGTCAGTAGCTGCGCACGGGCAAGGTCGCCGGTCGACTCGACGTCGAGGGCGAGAGCATCCCACTCGAAGGGTGTTCGCGGTGCCGCCCCGGAGAACTGGAGCAGCGGCGAGCGGCCGAAGAGGGCACGGAGCACTGCGGGGGGTGTCGCATAGACCGAGACTGGGCTCATGACCGTGCGCGCGTCGAGAGCGGGAATGACATAGGTCGTGAGGGTAGCGTCATCGAGCTGCGCTGCGGCCGCGGCAGATACGGCGCCGGTGCCGAGCTTTGCGAGCAATTCGACCTCCTGTGCGGCGAGATCAGCGAGACGTTCCTCGAGAGCCGGGACAGTGGGGCGCCCCTCCAGCGCCCGGGTTACAAAGCCGACGAGGCGCAGCCGCGCGAGAGTCCGCGATAGGTCGGGGGGCTGCTCCAGAGCGGTGGTCAACGCTGATTGCGCTGCGGGGAGGAAGGCGTCGATCGAGGTGGGCGGGGGGAAGGGGACCGGTGCGACTGTTTCTGCGGTGAGCCAGGTGGGGTTGGTGACCGAGTGCGCGAGATAGGTGCTTGCGATGAGCTGGTATGTGTATGACGCTGGCGGCGTGTGCCGAAGGTGTTGCCATAGTGCGGAGGGCTCGGTACTCAGCGCCCGCTGTGTCGCACCCTCTGCTGCGTCCCGCAGCTCGGCATCTGCGCCCGCTGACGCGGGCGTCGCTCGCACGACGATCTTCTCCGCAACCGCCGCCGCATCGGGGTAATCGGTGCGCAACAGGAGGATGCTCATCGCGAGAGGCCACATCGGATCGAGCATCGTGGCGTCACCGGTGCGTCGCGCGATTGAGTCGATCCCGTCCATGTGGACGGCGGCGTCATCTCTCGTGAACATGCTCAACGTGACAAGTTGCGATGCAGGACCTGCGGGAATGGAAAATCCCCCCGGGAGCTCGTGGGACTCGCCGGGCGAGCCCACGGTGATCTCGGTGTGCGGGTCGAGGACGATCACGTCCCGTTCCAGCTGCACCGCATCACTTCGGGGGACAGCCGCGATGAGCACTCCCCGCGCGAATGCACGCTCCACTGAGTTGCCGTGATCGCTTGCCGACCGTTCGTACAAACTGAATCCGAGTCGTCGCGCGTCCGCAAGCGAGAGCAGCGCAGAGACGGCGCCGATCCACAGGGCGACTTCGCGTTGGTCATCGAGGTGAAGCACGACGCGGGGGCCTCCCGCGAGCGCGGCGCACGCGGCGTCGACGAGGACTGCGAGTGTTCCTATGCGCCAGTACCCGGGGTCGAAAAGGAAATCGAGGATGTTCTGTCGTGTGACCTCAGCGCCGGGATCCGGAGGTGCGTCCGGGAGAGTTGAGGCTGCGATATTCCCATACTGGTGCGGGCTCAATAGATCCGGTGAGCGCCACAGCGAGATGGGGTGGTGACGCTCTGCCACGACGTCCGGATCTCGGTCAAGGATCAGGTGAGAAAAGACGTTCCCGGCGCGTCCCGCGCCGTCCGCGTCGACCTGGGCGGCGTGCCAGTAGACGCCGGCGTGGTTGAGGTGGGTGTATCCGAAGCGTCGAGGTAGCGCCTCGTACACTTCCGAGCGTTGGCCGACTCCTGGGAACGGGACGTGACTCTCGAAGCGTGTGACGGCGAAGGAGATCAGTTCTTGCATCTCTTCCTCGTTCGGCGCACCCCGCGTCTCCTTGACCCGCCAACCTGCGGATGCGCCGGTCGCGGTGTCCGCAGGAAGAGAGCCGTATGTCAGCTGAGCCCACCGCGGGCGGTCGCGATCTTTGTCGTTCATCGGCGGATGAGCCCTCCGACGCGCAGATCACCGACGGGTGGGTCGAGCAGGGCGATGTACGGCTGGTAGCGCGGATCGTCGAGGAAGAGGCGCACGTAGCCCGATCCCGAGATCACCGATGACCATGCAGCCGGCTCGGCTTTCCAGCCCGGCTCGGCGTGGCCGTTCGTCGAAAGTCGGCCCACCTCGATGCGTTGCACCGCGTCCGCTGCCTCCTCGACATCGCGGACAAGAGCGATGTGCGCGGTGGCATCGCTTACGGTCAGCGGAAGACGATCGGGATGGAACGCCAGGACGAATCCGACACCCGGATCGAGGCTCAGGTCCCGCTCGCTCCGGATCGTGATCTTTGGACGACGGGCGGACGCCGTCAGACCGAGACCGAACGACAGCTGGTAGTCCACGAGGAGCACGGGAGTGTATTCGATTGACACGGGGGTGCTGCGGACCGTTTCTGTGCCATGCGACGAGTACGCCACGAAATGGAGGGCGCATTGCTGGGGAAGTTGCTGTCGCGTGAGGCGCAAGCTGCCGCGCGCTTCATAGTCGTTGCGGGATATCGAGGCCACCGCCGGGCCGGTGATGGCCTCGAGGACGGGCATATCACGAGGCCCGACGTACACGCGTACATCGTTGGCGCCCTCGGGGAAATCGAACGTGACAAGCTTCTGCTCTACCCTTTCGATCAATTTCACGCGCTGCACGGGCGGAACCCGGATGCCCGTCACTGTGTTGCCGAGATAGGCCTCGTCGCTAAGCTCCACGACGGGCGTGAAGAAGGCTTTCGACCATTCGCGAGGCCAGGGCACGCGGTGCATTGTCGACGCGCCGTGATCTCTGTCCACTGGGTGCGTTAGGCGCGCCTCATCGGGGAGTCCCGCGGTCACTAGTGCTCCGACGGCGATGGGTTTGACGTCGTAGCCGGCGGCTGGTGGCCTACTCGTGCGATAGATCGTGACGCGGCCGCTCGGCGGCGTCGTCCACGTGAGGTCGAACCATGCGCCGTCTTCGTCCTCTGAGAGTGTCAGTGCGAGGTCGGTAACTGGGTCGTGCGGTTCGTAATGGACCTCGCGGAGGGTCGGGGTCGATGTATGGGTCTCACCGTTGACGTTCGCCTCGGCGAGGATCTGGTAAACGTAGCGTCGACCGGGGGTCGCGTCGGCGTCGGAGAAGCCGCCGCGTAGCGGACGGTCCGCCTGGATCCGGTAGCTGGGGTTTCCGAGCCCGGCGGTGAAAGCTTCTTCGGCAGGCACGCGATAGACCGCTACGGCAGCAGTGCCCGGCTCGGCGTCCCAAGTGGCAGTGACCACCGCGCCTGAATCCACGCCAATCAGAACGTCTCGCGGAGGTGCGACCACCACGCTCATTGCGACGAGGACGGGTTGTTGTAGTGCGGCCTCGGAGAGTGTGGGGCCCGAGTGGCGCCATACCTGATAATGCCGCACGGCATGATGGAACGGCTCGCGGTCCTCGACGGGGCCACCCGCACTAACCGCGACGACGGTCGCGCTGTCGGGGTTATACGGTGGGTGCTGATCGCCGCGCACGATCCGATCCACGTAAACGCCGTTCCCTGCGGGCCACGTGAGCACCTGCGTGCCATCGGGCGTGAGCGATGTCGACACCGCTGCAATCTCGCCCGGGGGGACGGTTCCCGCATACACGGCGAAGCGGAGGCCAGCTAAGTCCACAGGATCGCCGCCTCCAGTCGCCGGTGTGGGCGATGGTGGAGTGACGACCTGCTCTGGAGTTGCAGCATCGGCGATGGTATCGGGTGGTGATTCTGACGCGACGCTGATCCCTGCAGCGGCAAAAGCCTCTTCGATCGCATCCGCGAGTTCTTTCACGGTCGGCGCGAAACGAGGGTTCGCGCGGATCTGCTTGGCCGTCACATCGTCTGACATGGCGACGGCGCGTTGCGAGGGCACGGTAAACAGCTCGCCTAGCGGGTGTTCTTCGGCTATGAGCTGCTCTGCGAGTTCGCGCATCACGCCGAATCTGCGTCCACGTGGGCTGCCCGGATCGTCCATGGCGCCGTAAGCGGCGGTCTCTGACATATGCGCTGCTCTCTCTTCGGGTGAAGGGCTCTATGGTGTCAAAGGACCTGGCTGCCGGTGTCGCCCGGCCAGGGCGGGACTGAAGACTCTGCGTGAGTCATAGCGACCTTGGTCGCGGCGAATTCGTAGGCTGGCAATTCCTCGGTGCGCTGACGCAAGAGCGTCAGTCGACTAAGGCCCCGCGAAACCGTGACAGGCTCGCTCATCGCCACTGCCGTCTTGCCTGCCTGGATGCGTACTTCGGAATGGAGCGCTGAACCGTCGACACGCTGATCGCCTGCGGTGTCAGGGCGATCAATTCCTCCCAGGAAATCTGCATAGCTCGTGACACGCCCGTTGAATTCGACGCTAGTGAGGAGGCGATCACGCAGCCCGGCCTCGCCAACGATGAGACTGAGACTCTGATCCCAGAGCGCGTCGCCGGCTTCCGGATCTGTGCCGTGCGCTTCGAGGTGTGCGCTGAACGCAGGGAGCGCCGTGTGCTCGCCATCGCCGAGCTGCGCAAAGAGGCGGTCGGGTGCTTCCCTGAACTCGATCCCCCTTGCGCCGAGCCTGCGGTGTGCATTCTTGATAAGGGCGCCAAAGACTGGGTTGAGCCACCCCGGTTCGTAAACGAGTCGGCGAAGCTCAGCCGCGACGACTTCGATCTCGGCTGCGTCGGCGAGGGCTTTCCCTACGATGACCGAGGGAGGCAGCCCCGAGATGTCGTCAGCTTCCTCAAAGTTGACCGTACGGTCTGCGCCGAGTGGATCGGCGAGCATTGCGCCGAGCAACTCCGACCACCTAAGGAATTGCGTGTACGCATCCAGCAGGCGCCGCGCATCACGCAGTGCGTGCTGCAGATTCCGTTCATCGACATCGCGTTGGCTCTGGAGGTCGCGCAACTCCTTCAATACTCGGAAGAGCACCGCCTGGCCGCGGAAAAATGCGACGAAAGACGACACAAACCACCCAAGAGCCACGCCCGCGAAGGCGGCGGTAGCCGCTGCTAGGCCGATCACGGCGACACCAAGAAGCACGCCGACAATGGCAGCGAGGAGGCCTGCGATCGCGAGGATGATCCATAGAGCCCGCGCAGTCTTGCGCTGTGCCCGCGAAATGGAGTCGTCGATTTCATCGGAGACCGCGGAGTTCAGGCGCTCGAGAATCGCGGCGATTTCACTACGCGTGGTCGTGATGCCTTCGGCGAGGCGTTGGCCGACGCGAACGGCAAAGCTCGATGAAAACTGACGGCGCCAGCGTCGAAAGTCGTCAAGTGTATTGCTGGCCGAGATCCCGATACTGGCCTGCGATGCTCGGGCGGAGAGCTGAGCCTCAAGTTCATCTGCTTTCAGCACGTCGTACGGCGCGATGCGATCGGAACCAACGATCGTCGCGACGTGCGGAGGCACGGGGCCGAATCGTGCATCCCCGGCGGGAACGGCGTCCTCGCGGCGCCGGAGCACGCCGCGACGTGACCCGATCTCCACCGGCGCTAGCGCCGGGTGCCTTTCGCCGGCGTCGCAGAGCGTGAGAGCCGCCGCTACATATCCCTGCCATAGCAGAGTGAGGTCCTCGTGAGTTATGTGCGCGGTCCCTGACGCCGTTACCGTGAGCTCATCGACCGCTTCCGCCACCTCACCCCAGGAAGCGGGTCGACCATCTGGGAGCACTCCGCCCACGACCACGACGTAGGCAGAGCGTGACGAGCCGAAGATTGCCGACTGGACGGTGCTCGCGATCTCGCCTTTGACCCTTCGGATTGTGCCGCGGACCCACGCGGTGGGGGCGTTTCGCAGCGCTGCACCCAAGAAGCTGAAGAACATCGCGATCGCACTGAGCGCGCTGATTCCTTCCGACGTGGTCACTGCTGGTTGGTCGCGTCCGCCTTGCAGCATGCCCTGGAAGTGCCGCCAGAAGGATTCCTCCATCGTCGAGGTCGCTAGGGGCACGTCCTCGATGTATGTCGTACCAGCTGACATGCGGGGGAGCGGGAGTCCGGTTTGAGTGCTGAGAACTGCCGTTCGAAGTTCGGCCTCAACCCGCGAGGAGTCGAGACTGCGCATGAACGAGCGCGCGATGCTCGCCGATGCAGACTGCGGAGCCGATGTTCCGTCGAACATTGTCGCCCGGACGCCCGCCCATAGCCCGAGTGCCCCTGCCAAGGAGGCAGCGATGTGCGCGTGAAACTCGGAGGGCGACGTTGTGCTGTCGAGAACGATACGTCCACGTTCGGGAACAGCGCCCTCTTCCGCGGAGAGGACGACGTTGTGCCAGCCGGCGGTCGCGATCGTCGAGGTCGCAGGGGAGTCGCTCTTCACGGAGATGGTCGCACGTACCCGCATCAATTCGACACCGTTTCCCAGCGAATCGACGACGAGCCGCTCGCACCTGCTCACTGTGGCAGCGCTCACATCCTCGATACCCGGGATCGCGGTGGCGAGCACGGTCAGCACGACACGCGTGTCGTCTGCATGCCCGAGGATATTGCGGAGCAGGCCTCGGCGTGCTCGGCCCGTGTGGACTGTCGTCGCTTCCTCGCCGTCGGTCCACACGAACGGGTCGATGAGGTTGATCGCTGACCAGTCCTGCAAGACTTCCCTCACCCCATTGAGGTCGCGCGGAGCGACGATGAGCGCGAGGGTGCTCACAGCACTACCATCTCGTCGTCGACGGGATCGCCCCCGTGGCGGGCGTCGTCCAGCGCATCGGGCATCAACCGGAGGATCTCGTCGAGCGCCCATTGGGCGTCAGGGGCTATGTCGCGGAAGAAGGGCACTTTCGCGGCGTCCTGGCGGTTGGTGATGGGGGACGTAAATAGCGAGGCGATTGCCGATCGCTGGGCACTTGCCCACGCGGACGCTGCCTCGGCACGTTCGGTCGGGGTTGTGCCTGCGAAGACGTTCCGGCCCCCATTAGGCACAGCGCCTTCACGAAGCCATTCGCCCAGGTGCGCCCGACCCGCCAGCCTACTAGCGAGGGCGCCGACGCCGGTCGATGACATGCCTTGATCCGACGAGTCGTACAGTTCGCGGAGCCGCCGGTAGGGCAGCAGTGAACTTAGCGCGGGCGGATTGTTCGCGTGGGCGATTGCGAGCAGCTGCGATTCGAGTACTGCGGGCAGCCAATCGTAGTCGCCGCCTCGGAAGTGGCTCGGAGGAGTGAGCATCGGATGGGCGAACGCCAGCCAGACACTGCGCGCAGGATCCCAGATCTGTACGGGATCGCTGTACGGCTCGCCCGGGACCAGGATCCGGCCCGTCACGCGTCCGATATACCACCCCGCGATCATCGCGCGCCGCTCGGCATCACCGGCGGGCAAGGATCCCCGCAGCGGCCGGGAGCGCCGGTGCTCCCAGAACGCGTGTCGACCGAAGCTCGGCGTAGTTCCCCACTCTTCCTTTACGGGGTCTAGGAGGCCGCTGAACACGATCGGGGAGTAGCACTTGTATGAGCCGAAGACATCGACCTTGGTGGCGTGCGCGTTCTCTGTGAATGCACGGTCGAAATCCTGCACGGTCGTCGGGTCAATGTTCGGCCACGTTCGCACGACCTCAATGAGGCGATCCATTAGCGCCGACACTGATCGGAGGGGGACTTCCGAGAACTTGAAGCGGTAGGAGACCCCCTCTGCGTGAACCGCGAGGACTGCCTGCTCGCTCACCCCGATCAGAGGGAGGGCTGCACCGAGGGCCTCACTGAATCTCTGCACGATGAGGTCGTGGCGTGCCCTGATTTCGCTCTCGGGCGTGTTCAGATCGCCCTGGGCGAACTCCTGTAGAGACACGGAGCAGTATCGATCGAACGGTTCGCCACGGCGCGACACGAACGCCGTGGCCCTGTGCAGGATCTCTGCCGTCGATAGGTGAAGGGTGTAGCGTGCCGGCGCCGGCCGTAGCGCTTCACCCGTGAAGGGGTCGGTATTGAAGTAGGAGGCGCGCCAGATCGCTTTCCGTTCGAGTAGTCCGCCGGGAGGCTCTTCGCCAGCGCCGACCGGCCATACGCCCGAGATCACAGATGGGACGAGCGCGGCCTGGGACGCGACGACCCCGGTTCCGAGGCCTTGGCCGACTGAACTCCGCACGTCGTCGGCGTACTGGTTCGCAAATCCGGACGCAGGGGTGAGCAGGATCTCGTTGTGCGCCACGTCGAAACGTTCAGGCACACGAGTATTCTCGTCGCTCGGCCACGCGCTGTAGATCGTCGTATGGGCGTCAGCAAGCTTCACCGAGGTTACTGGTTGCGCGACGGCCCCTGTCAGGAGCTTGAGCGCCTCACTGAGCTCGGCGCGGAGCGGCTCGAACACCTCGCTGACCATTGATGCCAGTCCCCGAGCGAGGGTGTCGGCGGCGCGTCCGTAGATGCTGGGACGTAGCTGCGCAGCCACGCCCTCAAATAGTGACTGGATGACCCCGTCAGGATTGAGGATCGAGCCCTTCATGCCTGACAACGGGGTGGCGACCGAAGCTGGCAGGCGTGCCGGGTCGTCCACGGGGTGACCGGCTAGCCCCTGTAGTGACGGGAGGAGACTGCTTTGAACGACGGCCTGAATTCGACCGAGCACAGCTCGCGCATAGGGCAGACCGTACTGTTCGATCGCACGGGTAATTTCCGTGACGAGGCGCGTTTCCAAGTCCTCGAACCACTCGAACGCCCAGCGGTACACAGCATCTCCAACAGCGGTGGTGATCTCCGTGCGCCGGGCGGGGAAGTGCTCAGACACAGCACGCAACCACTGTTGCGCGTCGGCACCTGCTGCGGGAGGGAGCCCGACCCGGACGATGCGGTCGACGATCGAGGCGATCTCGGTGCGCAGCCGGTCGGGGCGCAGCCCACTTGTCGTGAGCCAACTCGCTGTCGTCTGATGGTTCGCGTCGTCAGGGAGTTGTAGGCGGGCGATGATCTGGGTCCAGTGGGTGTCGACGAGTGCGTTGAGAATAGTCTCGTCCGACCGCGACTCACCCGACTCTTTGTGGCCCGTGACGAGCCGGTCAACAGATGCTCGAGCGAGGCGCTGGGCCGCGTAGTGGCGGTACCGATCACGCCCCATGTTGAGACTTGCGAATCCGAACGAACCCCATTGCAGGTCCCGGGAACTCTCCCCCCAGCCGAAGATGGATCGATCAGTATCAGTCGGATTGGAGTTGCCGAGATCGTACTGAACATAGGCGTTGAGCGCGGCGTCGCTGGAGATCAGGCCCGCGAGTCCCCGTCCAAGTCCGCGGTAGAGGCCTTTCATTGTGCCGTCGCCAAAGACGGTCTCGGTCACACCCATGGTGCGGCCGACGGGGAAGACTCGCGCGAATGGGATTGCCGCGTTGTCGGTTGAAACTCCGAGGCCCGAGAGCACGGCGGCGTCGTGCGCACTGGCGGAACCCGTCTGGCTAGCGACGATCTCGCCAAGCATCGCGAGGCCGTTCGCGCGGACTCCACCGCGGGCCGAGGGCGCGAGTTCGTTGAAGGTGTCGGGGCTGAACATGAAGACGCCCATGAGCCTCGGGTCGAGCCGTGAAATTCCGGTGAGGATGCGGCAAACGTCGAGCGCCATCGATGCGCCAGCACCACCCGCCATTGACGACACCACGAAGATGATCGGATCGTCGGCCTGGTTGTAACTGCCGAATCGGTCTGCGGCAAGGTCGCTCACGCGTCGCATCTCTGCTTCACCGGAGGAGAGGCGCTCCCAGGCGGCCTTGAGTCCCTCGAAGACGGTCGGCGCTTGGGCGAGGGTCAGTACCCGTCCTACCGCCCGCAGCTGGCCCGCACCGACGGTCACCGGGACCCGGATGTCCTCGGGGTCACGTGGAAGCCACGTGCCGAGTTGATCGAGTTCGCGGCGCCCCGCGATCTTGGTGCTGAGGCTCGCATCCACGTCGGCATAGCTGGCGCCCGATGCCGGAGCGGTCGAGATATACGTGCCTCCTTGCTGGGCGACCGTAGCGATTAGGTTCCCGCCGTCGCCGGATTTCGGAACGTCGATGTGCACGAACTGCCAGCCCGCCGGAAGCTCGGCGATCCCGTATGGGGCGAGTTCCGCGCGGAGCTGGTCCATCATGAATCCGAGGGTTGCCCCGCCGGAGCCGCCGCAGCCGACCACCAAGACTTTTCTCATCGTTCCGTCCTCCTGGTCTGCGCCGGGCGAGTGGGTGGCGTACCGTGCGCTGTCACTTCCATGGCGTCCACCCTTGATCGGCTGGTGGTTCGTCATTGTGTGCGTCGATAGCGCGGGGCAAAGCATCTGGACTCTCGATCGAAGAATCCGCCTCTCCAACGGACTGCCACCAGTTGCTCGTCGACGGGGTCGGTGACACCGCGGTACCATCGGACCCCGGTGCCGCCGCGAACGGACTCGGTGTAGGTGCGATTTCGGCGCTTGGGCCGAACGGGTCCGAGACGTGGCTTGTCACGGGGATACCCGCTGCCGCTTCGCGAGCGGTCAGTTCCGACAGTCTTCGTGGCGCACGATCGTTGAGTGTCTGCGCGAAGGCAGCGATCGTCCTCGCGTCATTGCCGCCGAGAAGAACCAGTAGCTGTGCCCGACCCGTGGGCGCACCTGGTGCGCGTAGGAGCACCCAATGGTTGTGAATATCGAGCGGCAACCGCGCGTGTAGTCCCGAGACATCGGTGTTGGGAGTTGCGCTCGAGATACTGTTCATCTCGCCCGCGTCGACAGCCACCCATCCACGCCCAAACGGCGACCAGCCCAGCCGGGTGCGAAGGGCGATCCCATCGATCTCGATCCGCCTCGCGCGCGGCGGGATGCGGACAAGGCTCGCGGTGTCGGTCGGGCGGATTGAGAACGGTTCGCTGTCACGCCGCACCCCGGTTTCGTTGATCTCGACGTCGACGACGAATCCGTAGAGGAGGCGGGGCGGAATCGTGGAGATGGCCCACTTCGTCAGATACAGGATGCCGAGCGGGATGCCGGGGCCAAGCAAAAGGGCGAGGACGAGCGTGAGCCAGAAGTTGAGAGGAGCGATGGGACGCAAGAGGTTCGCCGTGAACGTGACCTGGGCGGTGAGTGTATCCCCGCCACCGGCCGGCTCTAGGAGCACCGGGAAGCTTCCGTTGAGCGTGCCGTTGCCTGGGTTCTCGGTCGTCAACTCGAGGGGGAGACCCTCCAGACCTCCGGGCACGCACCCGTCGTGGCTCGTGCGGATCGACACGGTTCCGATATCGGCGGGGCCAGCTGCGACGCTAACTTCACCTCCGAGACGGACGCACCCTTCCCCTGTAACAGGCAGGACTGCCGACAGCTTGACGACGTCGGACTCAGCTTGGCCGAAATCAACCGAGGTGCCGATGGTCGGGTACTCGAGCGGGGGAAGTACGACGACGCGATATGTGATCGTCTCGGGTTCTAGCGGTGTGCCCGGAACAACTTCTCCGTCGAAGGTCGTCGGTGCCGTCGTGATCTTGCTCTGCAGGGTGATCGTGGCCGCACCGAGAGCCGCGTCCGACAAATCGAGCGGGTGCGGTTGAGTGAGGCTGGCGGGGTCCGTCGTCCGCAGGATGGTGACCGCGTTACCCTCGCTGTCGCGGAACACGGCCGAATATTCCAGTGACCCCTCGATCACATCCAGGTCAGCGGGCGCGCCGTCGCGTGCGCGGAGTCCGACCGTCATGTCGTCGAGAACTTCTCCCGTGTGCAGGGCGGTGTCATCCGCGGCCGGCCACACCGGCACAAGTGTGCCCTCCACGCGGATGTTCGATTGCGAGGTCTTGCCCTCTGAGGACCCGCTCGGATCGGTGAATGCGAGTTGCCACAGGCCGCTCCAGACGGTCGCATCGCGTTGATTCATCGCGATCGATACGGACCTGTCGGATTTCCATTCGTAAGAGATATCAGCTCCGCCCACGGTCGTGGTGCCCGAGTCTCTCGGGATCTCGACGATCTCACCCGAGGGTGCCTGCATCGACACTATTGCGCCCGTGAGGTCGGAAGTAGCGAGAATCGTGACGAGCGGAGTCGAGGCGTCGAGAACGATGCGGTGGCCCTCCGCTGTGCACACAGTTACCTGGCAAATCCCGCGCTGTTGGACGATGGGCCGCTGGCCCGGGGTGCTCATCTGGTCGAAAGCGAAGAGGAGGCTGTCGATGTCGCTGGCGAGGAAGAAGTCACCGGGCGTGGGGTCGGTCGCGTCGCCGCAACTCGTAGACCCCCCGGCGGCGGATCCCGTCACAATCGACTCCATCAGATCGAAGCCGCCGGGCGGGATGTCCGCCCCGTCGAGGCCGATCCCGAAAGTGATGATCCCGGAAGTGCGCAGCTGATCGGCAAGTCCACCCGAACGGCACAGGTCGGTGTGGGCGAGATTCCAGGCGTCGTCTGCCGAGGCCTGACTGTCGATCGCTAGTCCCGGTGCGAAGCCCTTTGGGTTAGGTGTCGGGGGGAATGGGTTGAACCACATCTCCCCATCCGAGAACCACACGATCGTCTGGCATGATGTGGCCTCCCCGCGGGCCGCGGCCGCATCGGAGAGGGTCGATTGCGCGCCAGCGAGCGCGGTCCAGTAGTCCGTCTCCCAACCGGCGTCCCGTTCGGCGAGTGACTCGACCGCGTTATGTACCTCACCGAGACCTTCGTTGTTGAGGGCGATCCAGCCGGTCACGGGTGTGTAATTCTGCGCAAACGTGGCGACCTGGATGTTGATCTCGCCCCCGTTGTCGATCGAGTAGGTGCCGAGCTGATTCACAAAATACGTCGCTGCTGTGACGCGCGCGTCTTCCGGGTCGGTGTCTCGCACGCTCGACGACTCGTCGATGAGCAGTATCACGTCTCCTGAGCCACCACCTGCGAGACACCCTCCCAGTCGATCGATTGGCGAACCCGCACTCCCTTCATCAACGGCAGCTGCGGTCGGGGCAGCGAGAAGGCCGAGGCTGATCCCGAATGCGGCGACATACGTGGCGACTGCCAGACGATACTTGTGCCTGCTCGGCATCTGGCGTAGTCCTCGGCGGCGCATGAGATCAGAACCCTCGTCCGGCCCAGAGTGCCAAATTGATCGCAGCAACGATGACGGCAATCATCCCGAGGGTGAGCGCTCCAACGTACAGGATGCGCGCGAGTAGTACACGTCCCATCGAATAGCCGAGCTGGGTGCGGCGCTTGGTGTCGACTCGCTGGAATGTTGCCGTGAGACCAATCGTCACTGGACCCCCGAGAAGCCACGCGACGCCCGCGACGGGCGCCGTGCCGCCTGCTATTAGCACGAGTGCGATGGCGATTGCGGCAGTGAGGGTCGCGGTGTAGAGCAAGGCGAGAGGAGGATGGACGATAGAAAATGCGGGGTCGGTGGCGGGCCCGAGATCGAATCCGCCCAGTGGGGGCGAACTCGGAGAGGCTAGCGATGTTCCGGTGGGCGCGCCTGTCCCCGAACGAGGTGCAGGCCGAGGGCCAGCGGTGGCGGGACCGAACAGATCGTCCGCGCTTGACGAGTGAACCGTCACCTGAGCCCCCAGCGTGATCTCAAACTCGCTGGCGATAGTCACCACGAGTGGAACAACACGAATCCCCTCCTGCGAGATGTCCGAGCACGTTTCGCGCGGAACCCCGGCCATCGAGAATCCCCACAATTACCAACAACAAGACATCCCTACCACGACATCGCGTCACCACACAAACGCGGCGCATGCGCGGTTTCCGTACCCTTCGCGGTGCCCTTTGGGCCCTTCGCGATGCATGTCAGCGGACGGTCTTTGCTTGTCCGGGTCGTCTGCTAAGCTCCCGCTCGTATTGGCGACCCACGCCGCGACTTGCCCGCACGTACACGTAGGTTCCGTCGTACGCGCACTACTCGAGCACCCTGAAAGAGCCGGGGAGACGTCACGTGAGCGACACGGAACCCACCACCACAAACATTGGGCCGGACGCGACTGCGGACGAGCTCTGGCAGGCAACAATCTCGCAGCCGGATCTCCACGGCGAGATTGTTGCCCACCCCGCGGTGTACTCCGAACTCCTGCAATGGATCGCCGCGCACGGTGACCGATCAGCTCGATCTGCTGCTACCCGCCGCCTCGTGGCATCGCCTCCCCCTCCTCCTACCCCCGGTGCCCCGAGCATCGCGTCGCTCGACACTCCGCCGCCCCCGACCGGAGTGCCATTCACTCCGACGACATCTACCGATGCGCCTCCTTCCGGCATGGACTCAGCCCCGACATCGCGCGTTCGGGATCGACGTCAAACCCACTACGCCCGCAACACCTTCTTCTTCCTGCTCGCGGCTGGTGCGATTGCCGCCGCAGCGATTCTCATCGTCCCGCGATTCTTCGCTAGCGGGATTGCCGTCGCTGACATCACGGAGACGCCGTCCATCGGCGTCTGGGCCGTAGACGGACCTACGGTCCTCGACGACGGAGCGGACGCGTTGGTTGAGCGTTCAGTGACAACTGCCCAGGATCGCGTATTGCTTGCGTGGCGGGTTCGGGACGCAGGAGGGGCCGAGTCGAGCTGGTTGAGTCTGGTTGATACGACAACGGGCGACGAGAGTTGGTCGACTCAAGTGGGCGCCGATATCAGCGGCATCGATCAGATCACAACGTTCGTTGGGTCGCGCTACGCCGTGGTGCGTGCATCCATGGCGGATTCGATCTCGTCATTGTTCCTAGTCAGTCTCTCCGACGGGAGTGCGAGGGAAATCGAGTGGCCGGATGTTCTCGGCATGCCGGAGACACTTGACGGGGACGCTATCCTCTACGATCCCGCCGGAACCGTGGTGCGCTACGACCCCGATGATGGCGCGACCCGATGGGAGACTAGCTTTGTTGAGGGCGAGCAACCTCGGATCGTAGGTGCGTCGCTGCTCCTTCCAGATCGTGTCTTGAGCCTGGAAGACGGACTAAGCGGCGGCTGGCTCCCGTCTCCCGAGGCGACATACTTCGACTTGAACGGACGCATGATGAGTCGCGTCGATGTTGATGAGTGGTCGAAGGTCTCCCTCATTAATGAGGACGATGGTCTATCGGCGTGGACCCTTGAGTTTCCGGCGGACGTTGAGGTTCGCGGTGTGCCCGATCTTGATCTGCTCTTGGTATCTTCTGCGGCCAACGGCTGGACACAGGTGCTCCGCGCATCCGACGGAAACCAACTGTGGACGACCGGAGTGATCGCGCCCGATCCGCACGGGATCTTCGGTTCAGCCGCGGCCGGGATCCTGTTGCTACCGGTCGGAGAGGACAACGCGAATCTCACCGTCTTTGACGCCGAGAACGGCGCCGCCCTGTACGACATCTCGGTGCGGGCAGAGGGCGACACCTGGCGCGCGCCGCTCGGAGCATCTTCCAACACGCTGTATATAGCTGACGGCGGAGATGCGAAGCTTTTCGCTCGCGACGCCACCACGGGGCAAGGGCGCTGGCTTCTATCGAATTCGCACCCGGGAGAGTATGGATTCAAGCTCTGGGGTGGCAACCTAGTCATGACGCGCTCCGTATGGGCATCGGATGCGGACGGTTCTGAGCCGCCGTTGCAGGGTATCCGCTGAGACATGAGGGGTAGCCGGGCGGGACGTGTCGCTGAACGCGGTTGTGGAGCACGCGTGGGCTCTTCAACGCTCTCGGAGCCTGATCCGCGCGGACAATCCGCATGAGTGTGCGGGACATCCATGCCGATTGACCCATGATGGACGCGCGTGAGCTGCCGAGTGCAGGACGAGGAGCTTCTGGCGTAGATAAGTCACTTCGGCTGTTGTCTATTCCACAACGCCGAAACCGTTGCATAATCGGGGACCGTACGTCATAGTCAATCGCGGATATGCGAGCGAACCGCCCGACCGAACCGCCGGCTAAAGAGGTCGCGAGTGACAGCGACTTCGTTTCGTCTGCGCACACGCAAACTGATGCGGAGCCTCAAGCTTCCGTTGATAAGCCAATTGTGCTTCGGGCAGGCGGGCGAAATCATCGCACTCGCTTGCTTGTTCTCGCAGCGCTTGTTCTCGTCTTTCTCGCCGCCGTCTGGGGGCTGGCGGGATGCGCCGGTCATACTGACGCTGGCGAAACTTCCAGGAAGTCTCGAGACGGCGGCATTACCCAAGAAGAAGCAGAACAACGTGGAGTGTCCGTCGCGGGCGGTGACGGGCGAATCAGTGATGTGGTCGCCGATATTGATGCCGGCGCGCTTCGCTTGACGGTTGAGAACGTGAGCAATGTCGACGACGTGTACAGAGTCGTTCTTCTAGCCGCTGAGACCGTACTCGAATCCGATGCGGTTGCTGTTCCCGCGAATAGCTCGGTCCAGTTCGCTGTGCCCATCGATTTTGGCTCCTTGCGCGCTCGGCAGGTCGACATTCGGCTCGATGGGGCGATCCTGGGGGAGGGCATCGATTTGGAGACCGTTGACCTCGACGTTCCCTAGCAGACATAGCGTGTGCAATAGGGCTCTCGGAACTCTGCTAGTGTCTCGCTAACTCGTTCGTCAGGCGCGTTTCCGGGGGGATTGTCGCGTGCGTAGAATCGTGTCTTTTGTCGGATCCACCGTTCTCGTTCTGGGTGCCCTCATGGTTCCGGCTGCGAGTGCCAGCGCCGCACCGAGCGGGTTCTCCGACGCGATGGATGTACCCGGGGGTGATGTCTGGAGTGTCACGACCGCAGGTTCCGCCAACGCGGTCGCAGTATCCAGTGCGCCCTTCGCCAGCTTCCCTCGTGCGGGTGGTAGTTATGTGGTCTTGTCTACGGGCAACGCGGCTGACGTCGTGGGGGGCTCGCCCGACACGTTTCTCTCGACTGAGTTGGGCGCAGCGAGCGGAGCGGACGGAAACGATCTCTCTCAGTTGCTGCTCGAACTGACGCCCCCGGCCGAGGCGACGTGTCTCGCCGTCGACTTCCAGTTCCTTTCCGAGGAGTACCCGGAGTACGTAGGGAGCGAGTACAACGATATCTTCACCGCTGAACTTGGAGAGAGTCACTTCGAGTTTGAGGGCTCGCAGGTAATCGCGCGCAACAATTTCGCCTACGACTCGGATGGCAACTTCATTTCGATCAACACCGTACTCGGCTTTCACGACGCTACCGGGACGGCGATGGACGGGACGACCGACCCCTTGGTAGCTGTCACCCCGCTCGAGACAGACATCAACACGGGCAGGGTGACGGCTATCTTCTCGATCCAGGACATCGGCGACTCGATCTATGATTCGGCCGTTCTCCTGGATAATTTCCGCTGGCTCTACGGCGAGAATTGCGAACGAACTGTTGCTTCTCTCTCCGACTCCGATGGCGACGGGCTGCCGGACGATTGGGAAGAGAACGGCATCGACTACGACGGAGACGGCGACGTTGAAGTGGACCTGGCTGCCCTTGGTGCCGACTCCCAACGTGCTGACATCTTTCTAGAGATCGATTGGATGGAGAAGCCACCGACCTGCCTGCTCTTCCTCTGCTGGGGTGCCAAGAACTTCTCGCCCGACCGCGCCGCGCTCGGCGACGTGGTAGACGCCTTCGCGGCGGCACCATACGACAACCCGGACGGATCCACTGGAATCACGCTTCACCTGGACGCAGGTATCCATTCCCCCGGTGCTAACCTCGGCGGCGGTAATCCCGTCGCCTGGGTTGGAAACCTCGGGTCTACCGCTGGTGGCGTCTACGACTGGACAGCATTCGAATCCCTCAAAGAAGCGAACTTTGCTTCGCTTCGGAGCGACGTTTTCCACTACGTGGTATATGCCGACCGATACGGCGGTGGTGACAGTTCAGGCATCTCGCGCGGCATCCCCGGCGCCGATCTCGTTGTCGCCGACGGCGCGTGGAGCGGCGGGTTCACTCGAATACAGGAGCGCGGCACGCTCATGCATGAGCTTGGACACAATCTCGATCTGAAGCATGGCGGCGTCGACCACACCACGTATCAGTATGACTCGGCTTACCGCAGTGTCATGAACTACCTGTATCAACTCGTGGGACTAACGCCTGGGGCTCGGCTTGACTACTCTCGTGGCGCCCCTTTCGATGACTGGGCCAACATTCGATTCGATGGCGGATCTATCGGGGATCTGGGCGAGACTGCACCGATCCTGGCAACGGAAGATGACATCGAGATCACCCCCGAGATCGCGAACGAGCTCGACATCGCTGCGATCGACGGTGATGGCGCCATCGAAGTCCTAGGCCCTAATGTGTTTGGTGCAGGCAGGGCCGGGCAGGTCGTGAATGTACGTGTAATCAACCCTGGCTCCTCTAGGCAGACATACACCGTCAATGGGTCTGTTGCCGGGCTCCGCGTCCCCTCCGTCGACGTGACCGTTGACGCTGCTTCGACACGGGACACCGCACTCGTGTTCGACGCATCCGCACTCTCCGCTGGAGAGGTGGAACTGTTGATTAGTCTCGATTCGGAGGCGCTAGGCGACGGTATCGATGACGCAACTGCGGTGCTGACCGGGCTGGACCTCACCGATAGTGAGGTGCGTGACGGGCTCGCGGCTGACGCCGCAGCCGCAGCTCTATACGACGAGCCTCCTGCGAGTTCAGTTCTCGCGACACTCACCGAACTCAGTGACGGAAATGAACAACCCGAGCCGACAGCGACGAATACACCCTCCCCCGAGCCCACCCCCTCTCCCGCGTCTACTGGAGAAGTGAAAGCGTTCCTGCAATTGTCAGCGCTAACTGTCTCGCCCGGTGAGACACTCGAGCTCACTGGCACCGGCTTTCCTGCGCAGGCTGACGTGCGAGTCGAACTGCACTCAACTCCGAAACTCTTGGGAACGACAGTTACCTCGGCAAGCGGGGCGTTCGTGCTTGAGGTTACGGTGCCAGCCTCAACTACGCCCGGACAGCACAGCATCGTGGTTCGAGCGGAGTCGGTTACCGTCTCCACCCCCCTGACTGTTAGCGCCGCCTCATCACTCGCTGCGAGCGGAAGCGACATGGCGCCGTGGGTCGCGCTACTCGGCATGATGTTCGTGGGAGTCGGTGGATCCCTAGTCGCAACACAAACTGGGCGCCGGGCTCGGTCGTGAACTTCTCACTTGAAGCGAACGCTAGGATCGACCGCTGAGGTTGGCGGGCCACTACATACCTAGCTTCTGCTCCTCGCGGTCGGCCCGCTGTTGTCAATCCTTGGGCCCAGCAGCCCTGCCCTGGAGGTTCGGTTGTTCTCAGCTTCGAGCACGGACTTGACCGTTTTCGGGTCTCGTCCCACGCGCCGTCCGATCTCGTTGAGCGAATGACCTTCGCTCGCCAGGGCTAGCATCTGATGCCGCTCGTAGGTCTGTACGTCGTTTCGCATTACGACTCCGGCGGCTAGGAGATGCGAGGACACAGTGCCGTGTGCCAGCTGGAACTGCCGCGCGATCGAGGCGATCGAAGCACCTGCTTGATACGCAGCTACAAGTTCCTGAACTTCTCGTTCGTCCAGACGTCGTGCACGACCAGCGACGTGTGCTTCAGCACGTATCTCCGCGAGAAGTGCTCGCCCTACTTCACCGGTACGGAGCGCCCGGAACAACACCTCCACCGCCCCTGAATTCTTTCCAAGCCTCTCCCTTAGGCGCACCAATCGTGTGGTGCAGCCGATCCCGAGGGGGCGTCGCCTTCAGCGACAAGGCCCCTCGAGACCGGATGGGACGTCACAGCGCGGGCGGGATGACGATGACTTTTCCGTGAACCGTCCCCGCGTCCGCGTCGGCGTGCAGAGTAGCGAGGTCGCTCAGCGGCACGCGGTGGGCGATATCCACACGAAGTTCCCCTGCGTCGATGAGCCTCACCAATTCGGCGAGAGTATCGGCATCCTGATGGACGTAGACCGTCTCGGCGCGCACCCCTCGACTTTCGTCGCTGGGCGTCTCGACGCGAGGGGTCGTTGACACCACGACGCCGCCGTCCCGTACGAGCGCCGCCATCGCCGCGAACCCCTCCGGAGTGATAGGGGCGAGGTTGAGCAGCAGGTCAACCGGCTCGGTGACCGCGTCCAGCACCGATGTTTTTGTGTGATCGACGAGCTGATCGGCGCCGTTGGCGGCGAGATTGTCAGCGCTGCGAGGGCTTGCCGTCGCGATGACATGAGCGCCCACTCGTTTGGCGAGCTGAACGGCGTATCCGCCGACGGGCCCGCCGGCGCCGTTGATGAGTACGCGGTCGCCCGACTGGAGCCGACCTGCTTCGAACAGGGCTTGCCAGGCGGTCAGGCCCACCGAGGGGAGGCCGGACGCGTCGGCCAGCGGGATGCTCTCGGGCGCCGTGACAAGTGCGGTCGCGGGGGAGACGACGTACTGGGCAGCCCCGCCGTCGCCGGTCATCGGGAGGAATCCGACAACCTGATCGCCGACGGCGAATCGATCGACTCCTGCGCCGAGCGCATCGATCGTGCCGGACACGTCATACCCGGGAATGTGGGGAAGTGAGATCGGGATCGGCAGGAACCCGCCTCGCATTCCACCATCAGCGGGGTTGTACGCCGACGCGGCGACACGGATGCGCACCTCACCGGGGCCGGGAACTGGCGTGTCGACATCCTCGAAGCGCAGAACCTCTGCGCTGCCCGTTTCGTGGAACCGTACTGCTTTCATGACATTCTCCTGTCGATATTGCTTCGCATTCGAAGCACTGCGACGAACATAACACTGCTTCGAACTAGAAGCAAGTGCTTCGAATCAGAAATATCGCTAGGGTGGGGTTATGACATCCGACCGGCAGTCTCTCGATGCGATCGAACTCGGGGCCTACTTCTCGCTGATCGAGACGAGCAGCCTGCTCAAGCACGCGGTGGAGCAGCAGCTCAAGGATGCCGGTGACCTGAGTTATGTGCAGTTCCAGCTGCTCGCGACGCTCGGTGATGCCGGCGATGGGTCGATGCGGATGACCGACCTTGCGGACGGTGTGGTGTACAGCCGTAGTGGGCTGACGTATCAGGCACAGGTGCTCGAGCAGCGTGGCCTTGTCACGCGGTCCCCGTCGGCGGATGATGAGCGCAGCGTCGAGGTTGCTCTCACCGACGCGGGTCGCGAAGTGCTCGCCGCGGTCTTTCTCGGGCACATCGCGGTACTCGGTGATCTGTTCTTCGCTCCCCTGGACCGCTCGGACATCGAATCGTTGGCGCGAATTCTGGGCCTGGTGCGCGAGCACATGCGGCAGAACCCGCCGCGCTCGGCGGCGCCGCGTGCGAAATCGCGGGGCACGCGATAGCGTTCGCCAGTCGTCTCATATCGCGGAGCAGAGCTGAACGGCGCACGGATTGTGTGAGTAAGCAGGGCAGGTTGCATTACGGTGCGGGTCGCCGTCGCCCCTTCGGTTGGGGTTCCGTCATTCTGTCGGCGCTACGTGAGAACTCCAGGGTCAGCGCGGCCGCGATCGCTCGGCAATTGGGAATCGCGCCCTCGACGGTGAAACGACGGATCGAGGCGCCGTGCGCGGAGCACGTCCAATGTCTTCGACGATCTCCTTGAGTGAGGGCGCGCCGAGCCTCGTCGTGTGAAGCGGGAGACGCGATGGCGCGCGTGCGAGGTGGCTTGCCAGGACGTTGTCGGGACCGCGTGCAAAGGTGAGAGCCATGGATGCGGATGCCATAGAGCGCTGGGTCGCGGAATATAAGAGAGCCTGGCGCGAGTGCGACGCGCCAGCGGTGCGCGATCTTTTCACCGAGGACGCGCATTACCTCACGTCACCATACGAAAAACCGCTCGTCGGGCACGAAGCGATCGAGGATTTCTGGAACGATCCGCAACCGTTCGAGATGGAGATCCAGTCGGTGACGGTTGATGGCTCTCACGCTGTCGTGCGCGTGCGGGTCACGTATCGCGACCCTGAGCAGGAGTACCTCGACCTCTGGGAGCTCGACTTCACGCCCGACGGGCGAGTCGAGCATTTCGTCGAGTGGGCCTACTGGCCCGGCAAGAGCTTCACCGCGTAGCTTCGACGGCGCACGCGGTCTCGAGCCTGAGGTGAAGCATCCCGTCGACCGACGTGCTGTCACGGATGCTCATCCGCTCGATGGGCAGCTCAGTGCTGTAGCGAATGTCCTCCTGCATCGCGCGATCGGGCATGTACCCAGCGCGGTCCCAGGCTGCCAGGATGCGGGTCGCCGAGGCGGCATTGTCACCCGTGCGGAACGCCAGGTCAACGGTCAGTCGAGATCCGACCTCGCCGCAGGGAACTGCCGAGACAGGCGTTTGGTGGACTGTAACGGGGACGTCCTCCGGTGTCCGAAGGGGCCGCGTGCTCGCCTCGATCGTGGCGTGAAGCATCCGCGTGATCTCGTCTCGCGCCTGCGTGACAGTCAGGGGATCCGGTGCTGGCGTCGTGCCTCCCGGCGGCAGGATCGCGGCAGTGTTGCCGATCGCGGATGCGGCCATCTCGGTGAGCCTGTGGACATTGTCGTCTCCCCACGCGACGAGCACGAGCGAGCCCGAGAGGAGCACACCGCACACCAGGCCGGCTGCCAACCAGTCAACGGATCGTCTCCACGCGGCGATGGCGATGATGGCGCACACCACGATCAGGGTGACGCTGAGGATCGCTGACGCTGAGCTCCTGGCTGACGCGGCTTCGGCGATCTCTTCCAGCCACCCGGCCGCTGTCACCGGTTTGTCGTAGCCGACGTCGCCGCTCAGCATCACGAACAGAACGGTGGCTCCGCACAGCACAATTGTGCCGACGACGAGAGTAAGGATCGCGAGCGCTTTGATCGCCCGCGTAGCGACGCCCGAGGTGGTGCTCACCCGCTCACTCGCCGCCGCTGACGCCGGCCTCGTCGGGTTCCCACCGCAGGATGTCGCCGGGTTGGCACTCCAGCACGCGGCAGATCGCGTCGAGTGTGGAGAAGCGCACCGCCTTGGCTCGGCCGTTCTTGAGGACCGACACGTTGACGGGGGTGATGTCAATGGCGGCGGCGAGCTCCGAAACGCTCATCTTCTTCTTCGCGAGTTGGACGTCGAGATCGATCACGATCGGCATCACACCACCTCTGACAGGTCCTGGCGCAGTTGCGTGGCCTGGCGAAGCAGACCGCGCAACACGACGACCACGAGGGCAAGACCGGCCGCGCAGATGACCGTGATCAGGCCCATGAGTGCGATGAAGGGGCTCCCCGCATTCGCTAGGCCGAGAACAACGAGTCCGCCAATCACGAGCAGGCCCGCGACAACGATGCTGCCGATGATGGCGTCAATCCACCGCAGTGCCGTCGTGTCGAAGATCTCTTCCCGCCCGACGCGCGAGAGCAGCGCCCACACACAGATCAGGGCGACCTGGCCGCACAGCAGGAGAGCGTCGACCATGATGACTCCCGGCGCTTCGAGCGCGGCGTACTCGGGCGCCGCGATGGCGAAGCCACGTGCGTTGATCGGGATGAGCACCGCCTGGCAGGACACGATCGCGGCGAACAAGACCACGATCAGGGCTTTCGTTGCCACAATCACCACGTTCTGCATCCGCTTCTTCCTATCGTTTATCGGTTGCAATCTATCGAAAAACGATAGTAGCTTAGCTGCTCGATTGCGGTCGACAGAAGTCGGCGCTACAGAAGGGGTGGGATGCCATGGCTACGGTTTCTGCCGAGAGGCTGCGTTCGGCGTACTCGCGCGCGATGTGGCCAGCGCTCATCGTCGGTGCTGTCGTGGGTACGGCGCTTGGTCTGCTGGCGGTGCACAACGTGGGCTCGGCCGCACCATGGGGTGTCGCGATGACCTTCGGTGTTGCCGGCACGGCGGTCGCCGCGATCGCTGCCGGGCTCAGCTTGGCGGTGCTCGCGGGGACGAACGCTTATGCATCACCGTCACCACACGCTCGCGTCGCCGCCGCAACGCTGACAGCATCCCTCGTGACGGCGATACTCTCGCTGGTGCTGCTCTGGATGATGTTTCTTCGTGGGGTCCTGTGGATCGCCGCGATCGCGGGGGCCGCCGCGGCGATCGTCGCGCTCGGTCTGGCTCTTGCCGCCGAAAGGCGCGCTCCGACCTTGCCTCAGCCGGCGCGGCGGGATCATATCCCGAGCGGCATTGCCCTCTGGCCCCTGGGTGCAGCGATGCTCGTTCCCATCGGCGGCGCCAGCTCGCTATTCCTGCTGAAAGACCAGTTGCACATGCAGTGCAGCATCTACTTCGAGGCTGACGTGCCTCAGGTCGAGGCGAACGGGTCGTGGGTCTGTGCGGGTGGCATCAGCTACCTGATCCCCGGGATCGTCCTAATCTGTGGTCCCTTCGTGTTCGCCGTCGTCGGCGCTGTGATCGCCCACGTGGTCGTTCGGGACCTTCTGGCTCGCCTCATGCTCGCTCTTCTCGCCGTTGGGAGCGTCGCGTGGGTGCTCGGATGGACGTGGCGCGCCTCGCGTGACTATGTGTCGTCAACACCGCCCGGCGTCGACTCGCTCCACTACTGGTATCTCGCCGTCGGGCCGGCTGCGGCGGTGGTGGTTGCGGGTATGATCTTCGGGCTTATCGCTCTGCTCGCCCATCCTGCGGGTACAGGCTGGATGATGGGTCTCGCGATCGCCGCGATGCTCATCGCCAGTCTGGCAAGCCTCGGGACCTCCGCCGGCACCCTTGTCGCCGCAGGTCTGCTCGGCACTGCCTACGGCCGCGGGTTGAGCCGCGAGCACCCCTTCGAGCCCGCGGAGATTGCTGCCGCAGCTCGCGACGATGCGGCCGACCCGCTTACGAGTCCGTGACTGACCGCCGCGTCGGTGCGAGAGCGCGGTACACCTCGAGCGCTGAGACGCTCGGCACGGCCTGGACGCAGACGTGGTCGGCGCCGGCAGCCAGGTGCGCGCGGAGCCCCTCGAGAAGGGTCGTGGCGTCTCCGTGGATCACGATGCGATCCACCAGGTCGTCGGATCCCGATCCCTGAACGTCATCGTCACTGAATCCGCCGCGCTTCATGGTGTTGCTGTAGTTGCTCAGGCGGAGGTACGGCGTCAGGAATTCCCGTGCAGCCTTCCGTGCTGACACCGGGTCGGTGTCGAGGACGACGGTCTGCTCCGGTGCGACAAGAATCCCGTCGCCCAGAGTCTCGCGGGCTTCGGCCGTCTGAGCTGGCAGCGTGAGGTACGGATGCGTCCCCGCGCTGCGGGCGCGGGCGAGTTCGAGCATCCGCGGCCCGAGGGCGGAGAGCAATCGGTCTTCCTGCGGCACGCCCGCGGCATCCAGCACGTCGAGATAGCTGCTCATCGCTTCCAGCGGCCTGGCACGTTCGTGCTGGCGTTCCCGGTGACCTGAGCCGATACCGACCAGGAGCCGGCCGGGATGCCGCGCGGCGATCCGACGGTACGACTCGGCAAGCTCGGCGGCATCAGACATCCAGATGTTCACGATGCCTGTGGCCAGCACGACCGATTCGGTGGCATCGAGCAGGCGCTCCGCTTCGATGAGATCGGCGGCGGGAGAGCCGCCGAGCCAGATCGTGCCGTACCCGAGCCGCTCGATCTCCACGGCCAGTGTTTCGTTGATCTCGGTGCTGCGTCGCCAGATCCCGAATTCACCCAGCCGATCCGTCCACGTCATTCCCCAATCCTCTCAGGCGAGTGGATGTCCAGTGCTCAGGGTTAGGTGGAAACCGGCTCTTCGGACATTCGGTGGGGGTGAGGCTCGCCGGGTGAGGTTCGGCGGGTAGGGGTCGAGGTCCCCGAGGATCAGTAGCGCCAACTGCTGCT
>NZ_JBFBMQ010000012.1:0-97965 GCF_040687115.1 Microbacterium sp. NPDC076895 | reverse complement strand
TTCCCGTCTGGATCAGCAGCCGGATCGGCGCCTGGGAGCCTGTCGCAAGCCGCGTGCGGGCGGTGAACCCGAGCTGTTCGGCCTCGTCGAGGAACCCGTCGATCTCGGCCCGCAGCGGGCTGGTCTGGATCTCCCGCCAGAGCGGTGACAGCTTCCTCGAAAGCAGGTAGTCGTATCCCGGCCGCAACCCGCCGTGCAGCATCAGGAACGTGATCACCGGACGCGCTGCCGACCCCGCCGACAGTCGCTGCTGAAGCGGTGTCGCCGCCCAGTCCTGCGGGTCCGGCCAGGACTCGAAGAACCGTCGCGCAGCCCACTCGTAGGACGGGTTCCCTCGGCCGGTCGCCGTCAGGTGACGCAGATACGCGTCCCGGAGATCATCGCCTCGCAGCGACGCGATCCCGGGGTCACCGCTGCTGAGAGCGGATGCGTTCGCGTGCCGCATCGAACTGGGCTTTCACGTGAGCAGGAGCGAGGTGGACGTAGCGGGCGGTTGTGTCGACATGCGCGTGACCGAGAAGGGCCTGCATCACCGCGAGATCGACGCCGGCCTCGGCGAGGACTGTTCCGAACGTGTGACGCAGCGCGTGCGGGTGCCCGCCGGTCACGCCGGTCAGGCCCCGGTGGTAGCGGAACACCGTCCGCAACCCTGCCGCCGTCAACGGGCCGCCGCGGTTCGGGCCTTTGCCGACGAGGAACAGGAACTCGGAGTCTGACTCGGGGCGTTCGGCGAGGAGATAGACGTCGATCACCGACGCGACGTCCGGGTCCAGCGGGACGCGGCGCTGTTTCGCGCCCTTGCCGGTGACAGTGACCCAGCGGCCGCCGATGTCGACGTCCTTCACGTGCAGGCCGAGGACTTCCATCGACCGCAGCCCGCACCACAGCATCAGCCCTGCGATCGCCCGATCCCGCCAGGTCCGCAGACTCCCCACCAGCGTCGCCGCGTCCTGGGGTGACAGTGCGACCGGCAGCCGGCGTGGTTCCCGCAACCTGAGCGCGGATCGCGCGACCGGGCGCCGGACGGTGTGAGCGAGCATCCCTGACCGCTCCCCGCTCGTCCGCCAGCGCGCTTCCCTGCCCCGCGGGACCGGGTTCCGCCTCGCCGGGTCGCGCAGTCCCGCATACGTGAACAGCCCTGAGATCGCCGCGAGCCGACGGTTGATCGTCGTCGCCGCGTATCGGTCCAGCCGGCGGCCATCCATCCCGACGACGTTCGGGCCCGGCCTGCCTGGCAGGGTCGCTTCACGACATGCCCGCAGGAATCCGAGGAGATCATCGGTCGTGACCTCCTCAAGCGGGCGGTTCTGCCCGGACAGCCAGCGGCAGAACGCGAGCAGGTCATACCCGTAGGACCTCACCGTCGCCGGCGAGTAGTTCCGATCCAGCAGATGCGCGAGGTACTCGTCCACCAGCGCGAACCGGGCGGCGTGCTCACCGGCGAGCACCCACTCGCCGTCACGCTGCTCGAGCCGCAGGACTTCCTTGTCCGTCATGCGACACATGTTGCACCCGTGCGTCACACACGCGACGGACGCGACGCCCACCGGCGTGTCGCCGCCTGGGCTCGCGGGTCGAATAACCGGTTAAGAGGGTGCCGTAGGATCTGCCCATGGAGCCGACGAGCCCGTTGTTGCGGAGCAGGTTCTGGGTGCGTTTCGCGCGGAACTGGCCGCCTCTGTCGGAGTGGCAGATCGTGCCGTCAGGTGAGCGCAACGCGATCGCGTTGCGCATCGCCGCGCGGGCGAGAGATGACTTCATGCGGGTGTCGATGGAGTAACCGACGATCTTGTTCGACCAGACGTCTTTGATCGCGCAGATGTAGAGTTTGCCTTCTCTGGTCGGGTGTTCCGAGATGTCCCAGAGCCAGACCTTGTTCGGCCCGTCGGCGATGAACTCGTGCCGGATGACGCCGTGCTCGTCGACGACCGCGAGGAGGTCATCATGCGGCGCAGGTCCCGTGCTGCCGGGTTTGCTGCGCTTGCGGTGGTGCGACGCGTGGATGCCCGCGATCCGGCAGAGTCGGTGCACCCGGTTCTCGCTCGCGGAGATCCCGTGCTCGCTCTCGAGCTCATCGGTGAGGAACCTGTAGCCGAGCGTGACGTCGTCGGCATGGAGGTCGTAGAGCACATCGATCAGGTGCGCGTCGTCCCAGTCCCGCTGGGAGACCGGGTCTTTGAGCCACTGGTAGTACCCCTGCCTGGACAGGCCGAGGACCCGCAACGCCACCGCGACCGGCACCCTCACGGGAGCACCGGCCGCAGCCATCTCGTGGACGAGCGGGAAGACTATTTTCCCGGCAGGTTCGCCTGCGACAGATACGCCGCGGCCCGCCGCAGCACCTCGTTCTCCTGCTCCAACAGCCGGATCCGCTTATTCGCCTCACGCAGCTGCTTGCGCTCGTCGTCGGTCAGGCCGGCACGCTTGCCGTCCTCGACGTCGGCCTGCTTCATCCAGTTGCTCAACGAGCCTTCGGAGATACCGAAGTCCTTCGCGATCTGCGCCAGCGGCGCCTGACCCTTCCGGGCCACGGCCACGACATCATCGCGGAACTCTCGGGGATAGGGCTTTGCCACAAGAACATCCTTCCAGCGAGGACGAATCCTCACAGTTCAGATGTCAACCAAACTCGGGGCAGACCCCGAGAGCATCGCGAATCCGACGGTGATGAGGTTCGCATAGTCGGCGGGCGGGATGCCAGCAGCGGCGTGTTCTCGAAAAGGACAGTGCGGCTGCGCGTTGCGCGCATGCCGACGGTCTCGTCGATGGGCGGGAAGCTGATGCTGTCATCGACCGTCACCCCGAAGAAGGCCGGGGTCCCGTCGATGCTCGTGTTGACGAGCATGTGGTCTGCGGCCTCCGAGCCCGAGACGAACACCTTGCGGCCGGTGAGCACCCAGTTCTCGCCGGCGGGAGTCGCGTTCTGCTGGGGTGCGAGGAAGAACCTGCCGCCCGCGGGTTCGGAGAGGGCGTTGACGAAGCGCTCGCCGGCGCGCAGTTTGGCTGCGAAGAAGGCAGCCTCATCGGGAGCGGACATCGTCACGAGCGCGTGCGCTGCGCCGATGTGCATGAGCCAGACCGTGGCGACGGCGGGGTGGTGGGAGGCGAGGATGCGGACGGTGTGCGCCAGCGTCACATAGGACAGGCCCTGGCCGCCATGCTCCGGTGGAAGGAAGGCGGCATCCAGCCCCGATGCGGACAGGGTCGAGATCCGCGGGGAGCTCGACCGGAATCGGCACGGTGTCATCGGCGATCATCGCGACGGCACCATCCGCCCACCATCGCTTGCGAACCGCCAGCCGGGTGGTGTCTGCCGGCCGCTCCATCACTGCACCGATCTCCGCGCCGAGGGGCAGAGTGCGGGAGTCGAGCACCTCCACTTCGGCGCGATAGTCGAGGCGGTCGAGGAGCTCGGTGTGTTCGAACTGCTCCTCAAGGCGGACGCTCAAGCGCAGGGCGATCGGATCGACCGTGGTCACCGTCCCCTGCCGTTGCCGCACGATGCCCTGCGCCTCGAGCTGGGCCATCGCGTTGCGCAGTTGCTGGCGATTGCACTCCAGGCGCGCCGTCAACTCCAGTTCCCCGGGCAACGGGGCCCCGAGCGCCGCCGCCTCGCGCACGTAGCGCAGGAGCCCATGCTGGACGCGCATCGTGTCCGCGTCGCCACCCGGGCGTGGCAGTGGGAGGTAGGTGGTCACGGGTTCTCCTCACACGGACGCGTTCCGCAGTGGGGCTGACCACACGCTATCGGTCCGCCACGGCATCCGTCGCCAACTCAGCAGGACCGGCGCCATCGGCCCGCTCCTGCTGTGCCGAGTCGCCGAAGTTCCGCCGATCGTGAGGAGTTAGCTACGCCTGCGGGAGCGCCCGATCCAGGTCAGCGCAGCGAGGTCGCCACCTCGCGAAGGGCATCTGCCGACCGGCGCAGCAGTGCGAGTTCGTTCGGGGAGAACGGCGTCTGGCGGATCGGGAACGCACCGCGGGAATTGACGATCGAGGGCACCGAGAGCGCCACCCCGTCGATGCCGTGGAAGTCCTGCAGCACCGTGCTGACGGGCAAGACGGCGTTCTCGTCACCCAGGATGGCCTCGATGATGCGCGCCGACGAGAGTCCGATCGCGTAATTGGTCGCGCCCTTGCCCTGGATGACCTTGTAGGCGGCATCCCGAACATCGACGGTGATCGCGTCGAGCTCATCGACCGTCATTCGAGGGTGGCCCTCCGACTCCCACTCCAGGAGCGGGACCGTGCCGATGCTCGCATGGGACCACAGGGCGAACTCCGTGTCGCCGTGCTCACCGATGATGTAGGCGTGCACGCTCGAGGTGGCAACACCAGCTCGATGCGCGAGCTTCCAGCGCAGCCGAGACGTATCGAGTACGGTTCCCGACGCGAACAGCCGCTCCGGAGGAAGCCCGGTTTCCTCCTGGGCGAGCACCGTCAGCACATCGCACGGGTTGGTCACGATGACGTAGACCGCGTCGGGGGCCACCTCCAGCAGCTGGGGGAGCATCTTTCGCAGGATGCCGGCATTCACGCCCGCAAGCTCGATGCGGCTCTGCCCCGGGTTCTGCTTCGCGCCGGCGGTGATCACGACGACGTGCGAACCCGCGGCTACCGAGATGTCGCTGCCGCCGGTGATGTCGCTCGTGCCGGTGAACAGGGTGCCGTGAGCGAGATCGAGAACCTCGGCATCCACCTTCGCGGTATTGATGTCGTAGAGGGCGACATGGCGGGCTGAGCCGCGGATGAGGGCGGCGTAGGCGACGCTGGAGCCGACGCTGCCGGCGCCGACGACGGTGACTTTCGAGTTCTCGATCACGCTCATGGGGGACAGTCTGGCAGGTCGACGTTACGCCCCGGTAGCGGGCGCCGGGTCCCCGCCGGCTGAGGCGACATCGGAGTTCCGGATGCCGAGGAGAGACACGATGCCGCCCGCGACCATGAGTCCGGCGGTGACGATCGCGGCGCGGTGGAATCCGTCCAGATCGAGGCTCCCGGCGACGATCGTCGCGAGCGTCGCGATGACGAGAAGCCCGGCGATTCTTGCGACCGCGTTGTTCATGGCCGATGCGATGCCCGATCGGGCAGGGTCCACCGCGCCGAGGATCGCCGCGGTGAGGGGCGAGACCGTGATGGCAAGCCCAAGTCCGAAGAGGATGAGCCCCGGAAGGAGTTGGAGCCAGTAGTTGACGGGGTCGGTGACCGTGAGAAGCAGCAGCGATCCGCCGGCCATCACGAGCGGTCCGACGGTCATGAAGATCCGTGGTCCGAAACGGTCGGACAGTGACCCTATCGACGCGCTCAGCAGCACCATCATGACGGTTGAGGGCAGGCTCGCAAGCCCCGCGAGAGTCGCAGAGAAGCCGGCTTGCTGCTGCAGGTACACGGTGACGACGAAGCCGTTGAGTGAGAGCGCCGCGTAGACGAAGAGGGTCGCGATGTTGCCAGTCCAGAAGTTGCGGATGCGGAAGAGGTCAAGCGGCAACATCGGCGCCGTCGCCGACCGCTGACGCCAGAGGAAGAGCGCGAACAGAAGGATGCCGGCCGCGAACGTCCCCCAGATCACGGGCGATCCCCATCCGAGGTTCGGTTGTTCGATCAGCGCGAAGACCGCCCCGCCGAGTCCGAAGGTGCACAGGGCGGCGCCGATCCAGTCGATGCGCGCATCGGGGCGGCGCTCGTCGCGCTCGCCGAGGGTGTGGAGGAGCCACAGCGTGATGCCGATCGGTACGACGTTGATGACGAACGCGAATCGCCACGACAGGTAGTCGACGAAGACGCCGCCGATGAGGGGCCCGACGATCATGGCGCCGGTGGTCATGGCCGTCCAGATGCCGATCGCCCGGCCGCGCATCGCGCCGTCGAAGCGCGAGGTGATGAGCGCCAGAGAGCTCGGGACCAGGAACGCGCCAGCTGCACCCTGCACCGCTCGGGCGACGATCAGGATGGCGGGGTCTGGCGCGATCGCGATGACGACGGATGCCGCGGCGAATCCGTAGAGGCCGATGCGCAGCACGAGCAGCCTGCCGAAGGCATCCGAGATCGACCCGGCGAGCAGGATGAGCGATCCGAGGGTGATGAGGTAGGCATCCACTACCCACTGCTGGGTCGTGAGGCCGCCGCCGAGGTCGTCTTCGATCGCGGGGAGGGCGACGTTGATGAGCGTTCCGTCGAGGAACGCGACGAACGACGCGAGGATCGCGATCGTGAGGATGAGCCGCTGCGACCGACTCATGTGAGATGCCACACCGTCACGCTACGCGCCCTGCGCGACGGTGGGTCGCTCAGATCAGAGGGCGCCGCCGGCAGCGGGCGGCGCGTCAGCTTCGGTCGAGTCGCCGTTCGGCATGTCGCGAGCGACGAAGTTCTCAATGTCGAAGAGGTTGGTCGTGCGCTCGGCGATGTTCAGGAGGGTCGTCATCGACGCGACCTCCTCAACCTGTTCCTTCAGGAACCACAGCATCGCCTGCTCTCCCAGTCCGTCGCTCTCGGCGCGGGCCGCAGCGAAGAGCGCCTCGATCTGTGACGAAACGCGCTTCTCCTGCTCGAGTGCCAGGCGGATCGGCTCGGCGTGGTCGGCGAAGTCGGTGCGCACAGCCGGAACGCCGGGGATGGTCACGCCCATGTCGCGGTCGAGGCGGTACTGGATGAGCATCATCGCGTGGTTGCGCTCTTCGACGGACTGGCGGTAGAAGTGGCGCGCGAGCTGCGGCAGGTCGTGGTCGTCGTACCAAACGGCGATGGCGATGTACTGCTGGCTGGCGGCGAACTCGTGGCCGATCTGCTCGGACAGCAGTTGGTCGAACGTGGTCATGACACTCCGATCGGATCGCGATACTCTCCTTGCCATCCTGGCAGAGGGCCGTCACTGAGTGAACAGGCCTCTGGGTTCCCCGACCGACGTGAGGTAGTCGGCGCGGCGTGCGAACAGCCCTGGAACTCGCTCGCGCACGTTCGCGATGAGGGTGTCGAGGTCGGCGGTTGTAAGGATGCCGTCAGCGACCACCGTGCGACCGGCCACGACGACCCGATCGACGTCACCACCGCGCACCGCATGCACGAGATTGTGATGGACATTCGCGTGGGATCCCGCGGGAAGGAGCGGGGTCATCCGGGGTGTGTCAGTACGGATGGTGATCAGGTCGGCCTGCTTGCCTGGCTCGAGCGAACCGAGTCTGTCGCCCTGGCCGATTGCGCGCGCACCGCCGACGGTCGCCATCTCGAGCACCTGCCAGGAGTCCATGGCCGCGGCATCCATCTTTCGGAGCTTGCCGAGCAGGGACGCGACCTTCATTTCCTCGAACATGTCAAGGTTGTTGTTCTCTTTCTCGCCGTCGGTGCCGAGGCCGACATTCACGCCCGCGGCCAGCATCTCTGCGATCGGGGCCATGCCGCTGGCGAGCTTCATGTTGCTGACGGGGTTGTGTGAAACCCCGACACCACGCTCGGCGATCAGGCGGATCTCGTCAGTGTCGAGCCACACTGCGTGCGCGATCATGGCGCGGGGGGTGTCGAAGAAGCCCATGCGCTCGAGGGCATGCATCGGGCGTAGCCCGGTGCGTTCCGCGAATATCTGCACGTCCAGGTCGGACTCGCTGCAGTGCGTGTAGATGCCGGTGCCGTAGGCCCGCGCCATCGCGACGGCACGGGCGCGACCGGCGTCGTCGGCGTAGAACGGATGCTCCAGGCCCACCCATGGCATGATTCGACCACTGCCCGCGCCCGTCCATTCGCGCAGCATCCGTTCGTTGTCATCGAGGGTGTCGAAGTAGTCGAAGTTGGGATGCTCGCCGACGTAGTTGACGGTGACGAGTCGGTTGCCGAGCTCGACCGCGGCGGCGGCGGCCCGATCCATGTAGCGCCACATATCTACGACGGTGGTCGTGCCTGAGAGGAGTCCCTCGGCGTAGCAGAGCCAGGCTGCTGCCGCCGCGTCATCCGGCTGGAGAACTCGATGCATGGGATCGATGTGCACGCGCAGCCACTCGTACACGGGCATGTGCTCGGCGGTTCCGCGCAGGAGCCCAGAGTGGTGGTGGCCGTTAATGAGCCCCGGCATCATA
Organism: Microbacterium sp. NPDC076895; assembly: GCF_040687115.1. NCBI lineage: Bacteria > Bacillati > Actinomycetota > Actinomycetes > Micrococcales > Microbacteriaceae > Microbacterium > Microbacterium sp. NPDC076895. The sequence goes on along the minus strand of NZ_JBFBMQ010000012.1, from coordinate 89,899 downwards.
AGTCGATCGCTGAGGTGACGGTGCTCGGCATCCGGATATCGCCGCTCCAGCTCGTCGCGAGCGTCGACGGCGACGATGGTGTCGCCGTCGATCGCCACACCGGCATCGGTGAGTACGCTGCGGGAGGCATCCATCGGAACAAGGATGTCGGCGGTGAGGAGGTGCACGCTTGTCCCTTCCGTTCTGGCGCCGCAACGGATGTCGACGCTCGCTCCCGGTGACGTTATCGCCGGTTCATGTCGGCGCGGTTTCGACGGTGCTCGCGGATGCCGGATGCTGTCGTCACCAGGATTTCTGCGGAGCAGCGGCGTGTCGTAAACTGGACGGCGGTGACGTGTCCGAGCGGCCGAAGGTGCAACTCTCGAAAAGTTGTGTAGGGTAACCCCCTACCGTGGGTTCAAATCCCACCGTCACCGCCATGTGCAAGGCCCCGATATCCGCGGAATAACGCGGGAATCGGGGCCTTCGTCATTCGCCAATCGGCACGGTGACGGGCGCGCCCGAGACCGTCGACAGATACGGCCGCCTCGACGTGCTGGTGAACAACGCGGCAGCGCCGCAGGGCGATGATCGGGCTGACATCGAAGAGGTGCCGGTGTCGACATTCGACCGGATCGTTGCCATCAACCTTCGCGGGACGTACCTCATGTGTCTAGCTGCGGTCCCCGTGATGCATCGACAGCGCTATGGGCGGATCATCAACATTGCGTCGATGGCTAGCGTCGAAGGCGGGGCTCCCGCTGACTCCGCGCCGGAAACGAGGGGCGTGGCCGTCAGCTCGATGTGAGGATCAGATGAACCGTGTCGGCGAGACGTCCGAGGACGTCGTTCCAGTCGTAGTCGTTCTCGGGGCTGACCGTTGCCGCGACGCCGAGGCCGAGATAGCGGACGCTCAAGCTGTAGAAGACTTCGAAAGCCCAGTCCGCGCGCGCTGCGGCTAACTCGACCTGGTGCTCCTCGGCGGCGGTCAGCATGGCGCGAACGAAGACTGCCTGGCCCGCGTGGCCGGACTGCCGGCCGCGGTCGCGGATGGCGGGGTCCTCGACGCCGAGGAGGAAGAACGGCGACAGCAGTTCGCGGTTCTGTCGCAGCAGCTCGGCGTACGCGGTGACGACCGATGTCACGGACCCTTCGAACGTTGCTGCTCCCAGCCCGGCAGCGCTCACGCGCTCCCTGGTCTCGGCATCGAGGCGATCGAACTCTTCGTTCTGCACCACTCGCAGCAGGTCGGCCTTGCTCGATACTCGGCCGTAGATGGTGCCGACCGACAGGCCAGCAGCCGCGCTCACTTCGGCGATCGAGAACTGGCCGTTGCCGCGCTCCTGCAGAAGCTGGAGCACCGCGGAGCGTACTTTCGCGAAGGAGTCGCGGCTGCGTCGCTGCTTGGGTTCGGCCACCCCGTTGATGGTCGGTCGTGTGGCCATCCTCGCTCCGTTTCGCGCGTCGTCGTCCCTCGTCGGGAGTGTAACCACCCGGCGGCGGGTCTACCGCGCCGCCACCTCGACGAGGAACACCGACTGGGGTGCGAGGTCGAGGTCCAGCTCGATGTCGCCCGTTTCGGAGACCATCGCGTCGTAGGGTTCGTCGGCAGCTCCTGACACCGACGTGCGCGTGACGCTGACGGAGCGTCCTGCCCACGGGAGGTTCCTGACCTGGATGCGGGCCGAGGTCACTCCCGCTGACGCCAGTTCACCACGTTGTGGGGGGAGCGTGAGGCCGAGCTCGATGCGATGCTCCCCGATCGGGATGCGGAACGTGAACCGATCCTCCGCCCGTGGGGCCAACGCCCAGTCGGGAGCCGCATAGTTGGCGACAAGCACACGCACGACCTCGCCCTCGCGGCTCGCTGCACACGCCAGTCCGGATTCGTCAGCGCCGGTGACGGCGAGCCGGCTGCCCGACAGTGTGCGTCCGGCCATCGCGAGCGCGCGAGAGCGTTCGTCAGGGCTGCCATCGGCAGCTCCTACCCCGGCGGGGTCGACGAAGCCGTAGTGCGGGTCGAGCCCGCTGTCAGCGCGGAAGAAGAACGCGTGGTCGATGACCGTGTCCTGCAGGTAGATCGCCGTCGCTGCCTGAAAGGCTCCCTTTTCGGCCGCCGGCGCGTTGCTACTGGGAACGGCGAGGTAGTTCCAGTAGCTGAGGGTCAGGTCGGTGTCGGTGAAGCCATGACGGTCGAGAAGCGCGCGCAGCTGATTCGACACGTATCGGAAGTCCAGTGGGTCGCGGCTTCCGTCGGTGAACCAGAGGAACGAGAAGAAGTCGAGCGGCAGATCGTTCGTGCGCACGAACTCGAGGAAGCCCTCGCGGTAGGGTGCGTCGCCGTCGAGAGGGAACGCGGTAGCCGGGCCCCCGACGGTCAGCGACGGATCGACGCGGTGCACCGCCTCGCAGAACGCCCGGTACATCTCGTAGAACTCTTCGGGTTCTCCCGCGAAGTGCAGCGGCCCGAAGTCGGGCTGGTCGCCGAACTCAGAGATGCGGATGGGAGTGGCGGGGCCCCCGGCCCACCCTTGCGAGTAATGACGCACGATGTGCTCGACGACCTGTCCGTATACCTCGAGGTCTTCTGCAGGCAGCTTGTTCGAGGGGATGGAGCTTGCGACAGTGAACATCACTTGCGCCCCGATGGAGTGCACCGCCTCCACCCACTGGTCGGTGGCTGCGAAGTTGTAGCTCGCAGGGTCGTTGACATCGGCATCCCAGTCGGGAAAGAGGCTCGTCGGGTTGTTGCGGGTGTCAAGGCGCGACAGCCAGTCGAAGGAACGCACCACCGTCACTCCCCCCTCACGCCACAGGGGCGTCATGTCGGGGAACTGGGGGTAGGCGTCGACAGGTCCGGGGATGCCTCCCACCCCGTTGAGCGCACGGAAGGCGCTCTCGTCGGCGGCGTCGATGATGAACGTTCGGTGTAAAGAATCAGCGGTGGGTGTGGCGGTGGCAGCAGGGGACGATTCGTCAGGATGCGACACGCGGGTCTCCTCGGTTGTGACGGGGTGGATGCGGGGCGCTCAGTACGGCATCCGCAGCAGGCGGTTGGCGTACTCGTTCGCGATGGGCTCGTCGTGGCGGAGATAATCGACGCGAGCGCGGTAGGTCTCCGGCGTCACCGAGTCGAACTCCTCGAGCATCGACTCAATCGAGCGATCGTGGACGGCTCGCACGCGCGGCAGGCGACGTTTCATGACGTTCATCTGCGCGTCGACGAGGGGCTGATCTTTCGCGAGTTCCTGGGCGAGGACGACTCCGTCTTCGATGCTCATCGCTGCGCCGGATCCGAGGTAGGGCGTCATCGCGTGTGCGGCGTCACCCATGATCATGATGCGGCCTCGGAACCACGGATACGGAACCCATACTGTCGAGTAGGGCGTGTACGCGACGTTCTCGGAATGACGAACGTCCTCGAGCGCGTCTGCGAGGAACTCGGATCCGCGGGTGAGCGCGACGGCGCGATCGTGCATGATCTCGGCCATCTTGTTCGAGTCGTAGCGGGGGCGCCCCTCCTCGGCCACGGTGAGCACCATGTACATCGCGTCCTCTGACAGGGGAGTGAGCATGATCTTGCCGCCATACCCTGGCAGATGATCGGCTGCATGAGCTTGCGCCGGTTCGGAAGCGCCGCGCGCCACGCGACACCGCCCACCGGCCGCGGAGCGTACTTCTCGCCGAAGTGATCCTGTCGAATCTGCGAGTTGATGCCGTCGAAGCCGAGGACGAGGTCGTAATCGCCGCGGTCACCGCTACTGAAGGTGACGGAGACGGTGTTCTCGTCCTGCTCCAGATTCGTCACGGTCGTGCTCATCCGGATAGTGCAGCCGTTGTCGAGGGCATGCTGGGCAGCCATCTCGAGGAAGGCAACGCGTGCCATCGTCACGCACCCCGGGAGGCCTTCGTCCTGCGTGCCGTAGCTCATGTTGCTCAGGAAGTTGCCCTCGGCGTCGTAGTTGTCGATCCCCGGAGCAGGGTGCCCGAGCTTCAGAAAGTCATCCAGCAGGCCGATCTCTCGCAGCGCCCGCAATCCGTTGATCCGCAGCCCGAAGCCGACCCCGGCGACGCTGTTGTCGGGCTTGACGTCGATGACGTCGACGTGGACGCCGATTCGGGCAAGGGCCGAGGCGGTGGTCAGGCCGCCAATGCCGGCGCCGACAATCAGGATCTTCATCGGTTCTGCCATGGCGTTTCCTCTCTGAGCGGCCGTCGGTTGCGCGCGTATACGCAGCGCGAATATTCGAATCCGAGCTATGGTTCGGATTCGAAATGTACCGACTCCCGTGGCGACGCGCAAGAGGGGCCCTTCGGCGTGCAGTGAGGAGTTCCCGGCATGCACCTGCGCCCGCCACGGATGCGAAGTGCAGGGCGCGAGCCTCCGGTAGCGTGCCGATCGTGACCGTTGAAGACCTGCCGTGCCCGAACTGAGCGCGCTCGCGTGGGTCGCGCTTGCGGCCGGCGCGGTCATTATCGGACTGTCGAAGGCCGCGCTGCCGGGAGCGGGGACCATCGCTGTGGTTCTCTTCGCGTCAGCACTCCCGGCCAAGCAGTCCACCGGGACGATCCTGCTACTACTCATCGTGGGTGACGCTCTGGCGCTGCTCGCTTACCGGCGTCACGCCGACGTTCGGGCTCTCTTGCGGCTCATCCCGACGGTGATCGCTGGGATCTTGGTGGGCACGCTCTTCCTCGCCTTTGCGTCGGATCAGTGGGTGAGGCGCACGATCGGCGTCATCCTGCTTGTCGTCATCGCTGTCACCCTCTGGCGGCGATCCCGCACGGATGCCGACGCGGCACCAGGCGTGGTGGCAGCTGGCTTTTACGGGGTGATGGGCGGATTTACGACGATGGTCGCAAATGCGGCGGGCCCGGTCATGTCGATGTACTTCCTCGCGGCACGGTTGCCCGTTCAGGTGTTCCTCGGGACCGCTGCGTGGTTCTTCGCCGCGGTGAATGTCGCGAAGGTCCCCTTCTCGATCGGTCTCGGGCTCATCACGCCGCACGGCCTGCTGATCGATCTGATCCTCGTGCCCGCGGTGGTCATCGGTGCGCTGGTCGGACGACGGATCGCGGCTGCGATCAGTCAACGCCTCTTCGAGCAGATCGTGATCGTCCTGACTGTCGTGGGAGCCGTGTACCTCCTGATCTGAGGGGTCCTACGAGGCGACGACTCCGCGTGCCGGTGTGGCATTCGCGCCGGTCTGTCGTGACAGATTGTCGATCGGTTTGTCCTGGCAGGTGACCTAACCTGACGACATGGCTGAACTCGACATCCCGACCATCCCGCACTGGATCGACGGCGCACCGACGGCGTCGACATCCGGGCGCACGGCCCCGGTCTTCAACCCCGCTACCGGCGTGGTCGCGGCCACCGTCGCGCTGGCCGACCAGGCGGAAACTGACGCCGCCATTGCCTCGGCACGACGCGGCTTCGAGGAGTGGTCGTCGTGGTCGATCGCCAAGCGCCAGGGCGTGCTCTTCGCCTTCCGTGAGCTGCTCAATGCGCGCAAGCCGGAGCTCGCGGCGATCATCACCGCCGAACACGGCAAAGTGCTCTCCGACGCGATGGGTGAGATCCTGCGCGGTCAGGAGGTCGTTGAGCTTGCCACCGGCTTCCCCCACCTGATCAAGGGCGCGTACTCCGAGAACGCCTCGAGCGGGATCGATGTCTACTCTCTCAAGCAGCCCCTCGGCGTCGTGGGTGTCATCAGCCCCTTCAACTTCCCCGCGATGGTGCCGCTGTGGTTCGCCCCCATCGCCATCGCCGCTGGCAACGCCGTCGTTCTCAAGCCGAGCGAGAAAGACCCGTCGGCCGCGCTCTGGCTCGCGGGGTTGTGGAAGGAAGCGGGGCTTCCCGACGGCGCCTTCACCGTCCTGCAGGGCGACAAGCTGGCCGTGGATGGGCTGCTGAACTCGCCCACCGTCGAGTCCATCAGCTTCGTCGGTTCCACGCCGATCGCGCAGTACATCTACGAGACCGCCGCACGCAACGGCAAGCGAGTTCAGGCGCTCGGTGGGGCCAAGAATCACATGCTCGTGCTGCCGGATGCCGACCTTGATCTCGTCGCCGACCAGGCAGTCAATGCCGGCTACGGCGCGGCGGGTGAGCGGTGTATGGCGATCAGTGTGGTGCTCGCCGTGGAGCCCGTCGCCGATGAGCTGATCGCAAAGATCACGGACCGCATCGCGCGGCTCACCGTCGGCAACGGCGCACAGACCGGCGACGCGGAACCCGACATGGGCCCGCTCATCACCGACCAGCACCGCCAGAAGGTGGCTGGATACGTCGATATCGCCGAGGCGGATGGCGCCACGATCGTCGTCGATGGCCGCTCGCTGGTCGTCGACGGCCACGAGGACGGATTCTTCTTCGGACCGACGCTGATCGATGGCCTTCCGATCACCAGCCGCGCCTACACCGAGGAGATCTTTGGTCCAGTCCTCTCGGTCGTGCGGGTCGGGAGCTTCGAAGAAGGAGTCGCGCTGATCAACTCGGGCGAGTTCGGCAACGGGACTGCCATTTTCACGAACGACGGGGGCGCCGCTCGACGATTCCAGAACGAGGTGCAGGTCGGCATGATCGGCATCAACGTGCCGATCCCGGTTCCCGTCGCGTACCACTCGTTTGGCGGGTGGAAGAAGTCGCTGTTCGGTGATGCCAAGGCCTACGGCGTTCACGGGTTCGATTTCTTCACGCGCGAGAAGGCGGTCACCGCGCGCTGGCTCGACCCGGCAACACACGGCGGGATCAACCTGGGCTTCCCGCAGAACACCTGAGGGCGCGTCGGCGCTCAGCGTTCGGCGGAGGAGAGTTCCATCGCCGCCCACAGCTGAGCGCGACCGTCGAAGGATGACAGATCCAGGCCGAGGAGTTCGCCCAGCTCATCGATGCGGGCGCGCAGGGTGTGTCGATGGATGTCGAGCGTGCGGGCAGCGGGATCCCACGCGGTATTGGCTGCGAACCAGGCGGTCGCGGCGGCGAGCAGACGTTCACGGTGCGCCGGAGCTAGCTGATCGAGCGGCGCGAGCATGCGGCGGGCAAGGAGCGGACCGCCGTTGTTTCGCAGCATGCCGATCACCCCGCGGTCGGCGATCGCGGCGAACTCGATGACCCCGGGCTCGCTCGACTGTCGGGCAGCATGGGCTGCCTCGGCCAGCGCGCGGCCGAGCTCCTCCCATCGATCGAGCTCGGCGAAGCCTGCGGCGGTGTCATGTTTCTGCAGCAGATCAGCGACCCCCGCGAGTCCCTCGCGCGTGACCAGGATCAGCAGATCCTCCTCGCGCTCGGCGAAGAAGAGGATGCCCGGTTCCGCCGTTGCGGAAAGCTCAAGCTCGTCGAGAAGCGACTGGCTTCCGGTGAACCCCACGACCTGACCGGCGAGCAGCGGCGGCGTCGGCATCCGTCCCCACAGTGCCGTGGATGACCGGGAAGCTTCTTCTGCGCGGCCCGCCAGGAGCAGCTCGATGACTCCGGTCCGCACCCGCAGACGCGCATCCGAGACGGCGCGCTGCTGCTCCAGCGCAATGCTCGCCAGGGCGATGACCGACTCGACAAGATCGCTGTGCGCGGAATCAAGCGGGGTGTCGGCGCCGACGGCGAGGACGCCCCCGAGTCGCCCGTTCTGACCGATCGTCTGCAGCGTCGCGGCATGGGGCTCGGCGACCCGGATGCTCGCCGGTATGGATTTGCGCAGCAGCATCCGCGCCTGCTCCACGATCGCGGGTTCGACGGATGCCGGGACCTCGGCGATCCCCGGCAGGCTGAGGGGTCGTCCCGCCGCATCGAAAAGCGCCACCCAGGTGCCAAGCCGGGAGGAGAGGGTTCGCAGAATCGCACGCAGGCCGTCTTGGCGCACAGCTGCCCGCGCCAACGCGCGCTGCGACTCGAGCGTCCACGACAGCCGCGCGCTACGATCGGCGGCTTCGGCATCCGCGACGTGTCGGATGATGCCGATGAACGGCGTCGTGCCGGGCACCTCGATGAGGGGGATCTCGTGGCGGCGGCACGCATCGATGAGCTCGGCGGGCACCTCCGGATGGATGACATCTGTTGCGAACCCCAATCCCGCCAACCCGCGCTGCTGGAGCCGGCGGCAGTAGTCCTCGGGAGAGGTCGGAGTCGGTCCGGCGAACTGCCCGCCGTCGGTCAGCAGCAGCTGCCCGGGTTCCAGCCATGGCGTGGGATCGGGGAGGTCGGAGTTGTGAACCCACGAGACGGTCCGCTCGAGGTGATCAGCATCAAGCTCACCCACGGCGCGCAGGCCGAACGCCCGAACAGCAAGAAGGGAGCGCAGCGTCGTCGGAATTGTCGTGCCAATCTGTCGATCGAAGAGTTCGCAGTACGACAATTGTGAACGACGCGAGCCGCTTCCGCGGAGCACACTAGGCGTATGGCTCTCACTCCTGACGACACGAACGCGAGCATCAGCGAACGCGACAAGTCGAGCGTCTTCCACTCCTGGTCCGCGCAGCGCTCCCTCGCTCCTCTGCCGCTTGCCGGTGGGAGCGGCAGCGAGGTCTGGGATGTCGACGGTCGCCGCTACCTCGACTTCTCGAGCCAGCTCGTCAACGTGAACATCGGCCACCAGCATCCGCGGGTCGTCGCGGCCATCCGGGAGCAGGCGGCGCAGCTCTCCACAGTCGCGCCGGCTCACGCGAACGCCACTCGTGCGCGCGCCGCTGAGTTGATCCTCGAGCGTGCCCCCGAGGGCTTCACGAAGGTGTTCTTCACCAACGGCGGCGCGGACGCGAACGAGAACGCGATCCGGATGGCGAGGCTCTTCACGGGGCGTGACAAGGTCATCTCCACCTACCGCTCGTACCACGGCAACACCGGCGCTGCGATCGTTGCCACCGGCGACTGGCGCCGTATTCCGAACGAGTTCTCGCGCGGGCACGTGCACATCTTCGGGCCCTACCTCTACCGCACGGAGTTCTGGGCCACCACTCCTGAGCAGGAGAGCGAGCGAGCGCTCCGCCACCTCGAGCGAACCATCCAGGCAGAGGGCCCCGACTCCATCGCAGCGATTCTGCTCGAGACGATCCCCGGAACCGCCGGCGTGCTCGTTCCGCCGCCCGGTTACCTCCCCGGAGTCCGCGAGATCGCCGACCGCTACGGCATCGTCTTGATCCTCGATGAGGTGATGGCGGGGTTTGCGCGCGCCGGCGAGTGGTTCGCGTTCGACGCTTTCGATGTCACGCCCGACCTGATCACCTTCGCGAAGGGCGTGAACTCCGGGTACGTGCCGCTGGGAGGCGTGGTCATCTCGGATGCGATCGCGCGTACGTTCGATGACCGGGTGTTCCCCGGCGGCCTCACGTATTCCGGTCATCCGCTCGCCGCTGCGTCAGCCGTCGCGACGATCGAGGCGATGGCGGACGAGAAGATCGTGGAGCACGCGGCCCGCATAGGAACGGATGTGTTGGGCCCGCGCCTGCGCGAGATCGCCGAGCGTCATGCGGTGGTGGGCGAGGTGCGCGGTCGCGGTGTCTTCTGGGCCGTCGAGCTCGTCGCCGACCGCGAGACGCGCGAGCCCCTCGGCGCCGACCGGATGGCAGCCCTCAAGAAGGATCTTCTCGACCAGGGCCTGCTCGGCTTCTTCGCCGAGAACCGGCTCCATGTCGTGCCGCCGGCCGTTGTCACCGAGTCCGAGCTGGACCGCGGCCTCACAATCATCGACGCGGCGCTGGGCCGCCTCGGCTGAGGAGACAGCGATGACACGGCTCGCGCCCTTCCAACCGCTCGACGTCGCGGCCGTGGATGTGGCGGCGACGCCGGTTCCCGAGGATCTTCGACTCGAGGGAGAACCCAGCACGGGCTTCATCGATGTTGCTGTGGTCGGCGACACCACGGTCGGAATCTGGGAGATGACTGCCGGTTCGATGCGCGACATCGAGGCTGACGAGGTGTTCGTCGTCGTCTCGGGTGAGGCGACTGTCGAACTCATCGGGGAGGACGGACAGGTCACCCGAACGATCGAGCTGCGAGCCGGCTCCCTGTGCCGGCTCGAGACGGGGATGCTGACGCGGTGGCACGTGCCTGTGGGGCTTCGAAAGGTTTACATCCTGCGGGATATCGAGCCGGAACCATGATCCGCCGCGCGGCCGCGGCTGGGTCTTCGACCACCACCGAAAGAGGATGCCGATGAGCGCTCCCACGGCGTATGGCCACGAGATCCGCACTGACCTCGGCGCCATTCGTGGTGCCTTGGCCGAGGCATCCACGACCCCGTTCTGGCTCGACAACCCCGATCGTCCCGATCCACGCGGCGCGGTCTCGGGGCGGGTGTCCACCGATCTGCTCGTCGTGGGTGGGGGATTCGCCGGGCTCTGGACGGCACTGATCGCCAAGGAGCGCGACCCGAAGCGGCGTGTCGTCCTCGTCGAGGGAAACCGCATCGGCTGGGCTGCGAGCGGCCGAAACGGTGGCTTCTGCGAAGCAAGCCTCACCCACGGACCGGAGAATGGGGAGCTGCACTTCGCTGACGAGATGCCGGTGCTGAACCGGCTCGCCGACGAGAACTTCGCCGAGATCCGCGCGGCGATCGAGCGGTATGGCATCGACGCAGAGTGGGAGGAGACCGGCGTTCTGACGGTGGCCACCGAGCCTCATCAGATCCGCTGGCTTCGAGAGGCCGCGGAGCACTCCGCGAACGAGACCTTCCTCGAGGGCGAGAGCCTTCGCGAGCGGGGGAACTCCCCCCTCTACCGTGCCGGGATGTTCGGAACCGACGGCGTCGCGTACGTGAATCCCGCCAAGCTCGCGTGGGGGCTCGCTGCGGCCGCCGAGCGTCTTGGCGTCGAGATCTCCGAGCACACGCGGGTGACCCGCCTGCGCACCGACGGCGATGTCATGGTCGCGCAGACTGCGCACGGCGAGATCCGCGCGAGCCGGGTGGCTCTTGCCACGAACGTGTTCGCGTCGCTGCTGCCCGAACTGCGCCTGTTCACGGTGCCGATCTACGACTATGTGCTCATGACTGAGCCGCTGAGCGCCGACCAGCTCGCCGCCATCGGCTGGACCGAGCGTCACGGAATCACCGACTCGTCGCGCGAGTTCCACTACTACCGAAAGTCTTCCGACAACAGGATTCTGTTCGGCGGGTATGACGCGGTCTACCACCGCGGCAGGCGTGTGAAGGCGGCGCAGGACCAACGCCCCGAGACCTTCGAGCGGCTCGCCGATCACTTCTACAGCACGTTCCCGCAACTATCCGGCATCCGGTTCTCGCACAAATGGGGTGGCGCGATCGACATGTCCACCCAGCTCGTCGCATTCCACGGGTCGGCTCGCGGTGGGCGCGTCGCTTATAGCGCGGGCTACACCGGGCTCGGCGTCGGAGCAACGCGGTTCGGAGCTGATGTCATGCTCGACCTGCTCGAGGGTCGCGAAACCGACCGCACGAGGCTGAAGATGTCGCGCCGGCTCCCGATCCCGATTCCGCCGGAGCCGTTGGCCTACCCGCTGATCCAGCTCATGCGACGAGCCGTCGCGAAGTCGGACCGAAACGGCGGCAAGGATGGACCGCTGCTGAAGCTTGCGGGACTGTTCGGCGTGGGCTTCGACTCCTGACGTCGGGCGGAGAGAACTCCTCTCGGGGTGGACGGGGCATCGCGATAAAGTTCAACTGTTTTGTGACGGTCGTCGAAAAACTCTTGACAGACGGCGCGTACGGTCGCTCTATGGCTGAGACGGTACGACGCGGTGCCGCTTGCTCGCTCAGGTGGATCCGCCAGCCGTGACTGAGGACCCGTACTCAGACCTCGTTGCTGAGCTGGAGCACTTCGCGCATTGCATCAGCGCCGCCGGGGCGCTGCCCCTGGCCGGCTTGATGCTCAGCGATGGGCTCGATCCGCACGTTCGCGCTTCCTACCTGGAGCTGATCGTTGGCCCCCGCAGAGAGCGCCTTCGTCGGATCTTCGCCGCGGGACGAGCGGCGGGTGACCTGACCGCTGACGCCGACGTCGAGATCGCCGCGAGCTTCTTGACGGGGTCCTGGTACTCGTTCCACGTCGCCGGACGCGCGACCCCGCGGACTGGGCGCGCCGGGTCGCTGACCTGGTGTGGGTGTCATGCGCCGTCGGCAGACTCACGGGATGATGAAAGGTTGCTCATGAGTGTTTCTCCCTCCCCACCGCGCTCGGCGCCGTGGAGCCGCGGACTGCGTGTCTCCTTTCGGCCTGCGAGAGGCGATGCAGGTCGGGTAACGACGTTCGAGTTGTTCTTCGACCTGGTCTATGTCTTCGCGTTCACGCAGGTCTCGGCCTTCATGGTCGAGGGCCACAATGCCCAGGCGCTCCTGCAGGGACTGGTCGTGCTCGGGCTGCTGTGGTGGACGTGGGTGGGATTCGCGTGGGTGGCCAATCGCGCACCTGCGGATCAGCCCGTGATGATCGTCGGGATGTCGGTGGCGATGGCTGCGGTGTTCGTGATCGCCCTGGCCATCCCCGAATCCTTCGCCGCAGCGGAGGGCGCGCCGACCGCGGCGCTCGTGCTTGCCCTGGCGTACACCGTGGTCCGTCTCGTGCACGTTGCGCTCTACGCGCTGAGCGCCGGCGAAGACGTGGCGTTGCGGCGACAGATCATCGTCTTTCTCGGTGGTGCGATGATTCCGTCGGTTGCGGCCCTCGTGATCGGAGCGGTGATCGGAGGGCAGGCCCAGCTGTGGATCTGGCTCGGTGCCCTTGCCTACGACCTGCTCGTCACTCGGCTCTCTTCGCGCTCAGGCGGCGGCTGGGGATTGCACAGCCCGTCGCACTGGGCTGAACGGCACGGCCTGGTCGTCATCCTTGCGCTTGGCGAGTCCATCGTTGCGATCGGCGTTGCAGTCGCGCGTGAACCGATCTCGGCCTCCGTCATCATCGGTGCAGTTCTCGCCTTGCTGCTGTCGATCCTGCTGTGGTGGACGTACTTCACGCGGTTCGCACCGTGGGGCGAGAGCGAGCTCGAGCGCAGATCCGAGGGGCGCCAGGTTGTCATGGCCCGGGATGTCTACTCTTACGGTCATGCGGCGATCGTCGCGGGCGTGATCATCGCAGCCTTGGGGATCGAAGAGGCGATGGCGCACGTCGCAGACAGCGAACCGTTCGGCTGGTTCGGTGCGATCGCGCTGATGGCCGGGGCCGCCTGCGTCATTGCCACTATCGCGATCTCCGCATGGGTCAGCGCCACCCCGCGAGCGGGAGCGGTGGCAATTCCGGCCGTTGTGATGGTCGTGTTGATCCCGCTCGCGCAGGCAGTGGCTCCGCTTCCCGCACTGGCTATCGCAGCCAGTGCGCTCGCCGTGACGGCCGCCATTGTCGCCCTCGTGCAGCGGACGCAGGCGCCCCAGCAGAGGGACTGACATCGGCGCTGCGTCGTGCGATGATGGCACGCAACGAGGGCGACACTGCCCAGCACCCGGCGCAGGATCGTCTGTTTGAGCGAGAGAGCGGGGTGGCGCGGATGCCCACGGCTGTGGTGACCGGAGCGGGGCGCGGAATCGGGGCGGAAGTCGCGCGTGAACTCGCCGCCGATGGGTGGGGAGTGTTCGCGGTGGTGCGCGACCCCGCGGCTGCCCGCACGACGTTCGACGGTGTCCCTGCAGTCCAGGTCATATCCGCAGACATCTCTTCTGCGGCCGAGATCGAGAGTGCGGCTCGCGCCGTGGCCACGATGACGGCATCCGTCGATCTGCTTGTCGCCAACGCCGCGCAGTTCGCCCCGTGGGACGAGACTGTCGCCACTGCCGACCTGGACCTGGTGCGAGACATCCTCGCGGTCAACGTTGTGGGGACGTGGCAGACGATTCGCGCGTTCCTTCCCGCCCTACGCGCCGCCGGCAACGCCCGGATTGTGATCGTGGGAAGCGGTGGCGGCTCCCACGGCGATCCGCAGTTCGGTATCGCAACCCACCCCGGTGCTGCCTCGTACGCCGTATCGAAGGCTGCGGTACATGCTCTCGCACGGAAGGCAGCGCTCGAGCTGAGTGAGGAGGGTATCGACGTCTTCGCCGTGGACCCGGGGCTCACGGCTACTGCGCCCGGAATGGCCGAGATGGGTGCCGGGCCGCCGAGAGACGGTGCCCGAAGCGTGCTCGCACCGATTCTGCATCCGGGGTCGGTGGAGCGTGGGTCCCTAACCCGCGACGGACGTCCGTTGCCGTGGTGATCGACGTACTGAACGGCTGACTCGCCGCCGACGTCACGGGTTGCAGGCATCGCACCGCCCGGGGTCGGCGGTGCGTGCTCGTCGCGCGACCTCCTCCCGGTGTGGGCATGATGCGCAGCCCCAAACGTCAGCACGCATGACGTGGGTCGGCGTGCCGCAAGCGGCGCAGGGCGCTCCGCGCTCGCTCCCGACGATGCCGTAGCCGGGAGTGCCGCAGGCGGGGCATTGGCAGCGTAGGCGCGCAGATAGGCGCCAGGCGAGCCGCCGGATCACGCGCTGCCGTGTCGGATTCATGTGTGCGCGCAGATCGGCCTCGATCGTGACCCGGCCCGTTGACAGCATTCGCGACACGGGTTCGAAGGTCTGCACGCCCTTGACGACCTCGCCGCGAGAGCCGCGGATGACCGCGCCGTGGGACGGGTAGCCGAGGGCGCTGAGCAGCACCCGGGCTTCGGCGGGGGTTGCAGCGGTCCGCGGTGGGGGCACGTGGGAGAACCGCCGATGCGTCTCGGTGATGTGGATACCCCGGGCGCGATCGACGAAGACGACGATCTCTTCGTGCACTGGCGGGCCGAATCCGAGCACGCTCGCGAACGATGCCTCGGTTCCGATCCCGAGTGAGGCCCCGAGCTCATCCGTAGCAGCCTCAGCCTTCAGTCGTGCCGCCTCCGCGGGAGCCACCTGCCGCGGCCTCTCGCCCGTGAAGGTTCCCCACTGGTCGGTGTTCACCTCCCGGGTGGCTACGACGCGCACACCGTGCCACCGCCGCAGCGCGGGCTCGAGTTGCCTCTCCTTGCCGTGGAGAGTGCCGACCGCGGCGGTCATCCCGTCGTAGGGCGATTCGGTTCGCACGCCCCCACCGGCTGGGTCGATCGTGGTCACGTCGCGAGGTCAGACGAAATACTCGGCGCGGCTGACTGCCGTCTCCGAAACGAACATGACCCCCGACATCCGGGTGAGCACCGGATGCATCGCCGAGGCGATGGCGTCGGCGCGGTCTTCGGGCACAACGGTGATGAGCATCGTCAGGGCGTCGTGGTCGTTGAACAGCATCCGCCCCCCGCGCTCGCCGTGGTGGCCGAACCCGGCTACGCCCGAGACGGCGGTGTAGCCGCGCGCGCCGAGACTGCGGATGAGGTCGGTGACCTCGGGCGCATGACGCGCGGGGATGACGATCTCGATCTTGACCATGGGGGTGAGGTCCTTCAGTTCCATGCGGTGGTCTCCTTGGGGGTGGGCTCTGTGGGGCTCGGTGCGTCGGAGAGAGGCTGGGTGCGCCATCCGTAGCGGGTGAGAGTCGCCCAGTCGGTGTCGTCGTCCGCACGCGCGCGCAGGGTGATCCAGCGGTTATCGACGAGCTGGCGGACGACGTGGGAGCGCGAGACGATCTCGCCGACGCGCTCAAGCGGTGCCTGCACGAAGACCTGCAGCCGTACCGGCTCGTGTCGAGCGCCGTGTCCGACACCCACGGACTGCCAGGCGAGACCGGTACGGAGGTCTCCGCCGTACCCCGAAACGACCCCCACGTTGCCGACGACGTTGTGGAGGGTCTTGCTGCCGGCGCCGAACCGGTTGGGGGAGAGGGTGGATGCCGAGTACTGCGCGTTGATCCACTGAGCGACGATCATCGGGGCAGTCAGGATCGTTTCGAGGGCCGATCCATCGGGATCGGCGTCGGTCTCGTAGCTGTGGAGGAAGACACGGCGCGCGAGGTTGCGCTCGGCGGTGACGCGGCGGGGCGCGACGATCATCGCGACGTTTCCGCACAGGCCCCACTCGGGGTAGACCTGCGCCCAGTCGGCGCTGCG
The DNA here is from genome assembly GCF_040687115.1 of Microbacterium sp. NPDC076895. Lineage (NCBI taxonomy): Bacteria > Bacillati > Actinomycetota > Actinomycetes > Micrococcales > Microbacteriaceae > Microbacterium > Microbacterium sp. NPDC076895. The sequence continues at coordinate 73,957 of NZ_JBFBMQ010000012.1, read as the reverse complement.
GCGCTCGAGCTCGGCGAGGACCACGTCGTCTGTCGGGTTCGCCGGAGCGCCCGGCACCTCGGCGAGGCGCTCGCGGCCGTTCCCGATTCGCGCGCTTGCTGCGGCATCCTCGAGTGCGGCGAGGTCAGCGCTGTGGGTGGCGGGAACGCTCCACGGCTCGAGGATCGTGATCCGATCGGTGACGGTGTCGTGCTGCGCGGCAAGGAAGACCGTGTCGGGTGGAATGTGGATGCCGTGCTCGTCGAGACCGCGTCGGGTCTCGGGGTCGTTGAAGACGGCGGCTGCCGCGCGTGCGTTCGGTGACCCCTCGTGTCCACCGCACGCACCGCACTGCAGGGCCGCGGCGAAGGGGTTATTGGCGACCGTCGCGCCGTGCCCGCAGAGCACCACGAGCCTCGCGAACTGGTCGACGAGCCCCATCATCCGAAGCGCCGACTCCGCATACGCGATCCGTTCGTCGAGCGCGAAGGCGACGTCGGGATCGAGCCGGGTCGCCGGACGCGGCGCAACAATCTCCCGAAGGTTCCGCGCGACGCGCGCCGTGGTCACGGGGGCGATGGTGCGTGCGACGCTCGCCGGTCCCGTCGCCCACCCGGCGATCTCGGCGTACGCGAACGGTGAAGCCGCAGACTCGGCGACGCCCTCGAGGGTGTCGTGGGCGGTGCGCGCGGTCACGGCGCCCCGTCGAAGCCGCTCGATCGCCGCCTGATCAGCAGAGCCTTCGTGCACGCGGGCGCGCGGTGCCACCAGGACGGGACACGAGGCGATCGCGGGGCCGCCCGCGGCATCCTGGAATGCGATGGCGAGAGCGAAGAAGCCTGCGAACCCGAAGGTCTCGATGTCTCCGGATGCCTCGAGGTGGCGCCGCATCCCCTCCGAGCGAGGGTCGATGCACATCACCACCTGAGATGCCGGCCGGCCGCGGTCCGCCCGCGGACGGGAGCGCGGCGAGACCAGCAGCGCGAGGTGGCGTTCGGCAGCAGCGTGCCACGCCTCGAGGCGGCATGACTCGGGAAGGGCGTGCAGGATGCGGGAGAGCTCGGCGCGTTCGGCGTCGGCGAGCGTGAGGGCGAGGGAATCGGCGACCGCGGCGACCCGTTCGGCGTGACGTTCGGCGGGAAAGACGACGGCGGCGGCTGTGGTGGCGGCTGCGTTCGGATGCCACGCGGGAGTGTCCGACGGCAACCAGAGCAGTTCCAGCGTGACGCGGGCAGCGAGCCAGTCGGTGAGGGTCACGGCGCCGCTGGAGCCGTCGGCGATCGCCGCTGCCCACCCCGGCAGGCTCAGCAGGTGGGCGCGCAGCAGGGCGACGGCGTCGTCGCCGACGACCTCCCAGTGCTCGAACGCCGTCGCAATCGCCTCCTCCGGTGACTCGGCGGCGATCCGGACACCCCGGCGAACGCGCACGGGAAGTGTGAGGTCGCGGCCGGCACTGCGCCGCCACGCATCCCAAAACCGCCCGGCCGTCAACGGATCGGGGGCGGGAGCGTGTCCGAGCGAGCGGGCGCCGAGCCGGGCGAGGTACGTCTCGATCTTGGTGTGCACGCGCGGAGCGAAGCGCTCAGCGGGCGTCAGGAGTGTGCGTCTGGGCAGCGGGGCCTCCGGCGACGCGAGCAGGTCAGCAATGAAGACGTCGGCAACGCGGATGTCTCGTCCGCTCCACCGCACGACGCGATCGAGCGAGACATCGTGCACGAGCGTGCCGAGAGCGTCGGTGAGGTCAGCGTCGTTCACGCCGCCGGCGGCGTAGAGGTCGCGGTAGGCCGATTCCGGCCGGACGAGTGACGTGCCGTGCTCGGCGGCGATCCGTTCCCGGGCGATGTCCCAGGGCAGGTCCTCGTAGCCGGCATAGGGGTTGCGTGCAATGAACCGGTGCAACGGATACTGCGGGGCCAGAGCCTGGGCTGCGGCGATCACGAGCCCTCGGACATCGACAGCCCGTGGGGGTGTCTTTTCTGTGGGGGGTAGCGGGGAGATGGTCATCGAGAAGACCTTTCGTACTCGACGGGTTCGGTAAGCGACGCGGCGTGCGATGGTGGCGCGGGGGATGTGCCCCACCCGGATGCCGCGCCGTACACGTAGTCCCGGATCGCGGTGGGTGCCGCGGGACTGACAGCGAGGCCGGCGAGCACGGCCGTCACGAAGACGCAGACCGCGAGCCAGGGACTGGCCGCGGCCCCGAGGGCCAGCGGGAACGCGTTCTCGACAGCCGCCCACAGCAGGACGTAGCCGGATGCGACGCCGCTGACTCCAGCCGCGATCACCCAGCGCGACCTGCCTCGTCCGCCCGTCGCTGCCCACACCCCGATCCACACTGTGGCGGCGATGAAGGGGACCAGGGCGCCGCCCGGGTGCGAGAAGCTGTCTGCTATCAGGGCGATCACCACCACGATTGCGGCGGCAGCGGAGGCGACACCGGAACGCAGGACGCGAGTGTCCGCATCCTGAGCCCGCGATGGTGACGGCTCGCCGAGGAGCGCGGATCCGGCGGCAAGGAACCGGTAGGACTTGTAGAGCGCGTGCCCCACGACGTGCAGGAGCGCCAGCGGCCAGGCGCCGATCGCGCAGGCAAGCAGCATGAATCCCATCTGGGCCGCCGTCGAGTGCACGAGGCGTCCTTTGACGTCGGGTCGGGTGAGCATCGCGGAGCCGGCAATGACGACCGTGAGCCCGCCGGCGATTCCCACGATGACCGGGGTCGTCCAGGCCTCCAGCGGCGCAAACCGCACCAGCAGAAGCGCCCCGGCGTTCACGAATCCGGCGTGCAGGATCGCCGATACCGGTGTCGGGGCGGCAAGGGTCGCGGGCAGCCACCCGTGGAGGGGGACGGATGCCGCGCGCGTGATCGCTGCGATCGCGACCAGGATGCCGACGACCAGCGCTGGGGCTCCACCGACGGCGCCCAGCTCGTTCAGGGAGGTGACAGGCGTCGCCGTCACGGTCACGACAGCGGCCACGAGAGCGATATCGCCGATGCCGAAGGCGACGAGCGTGCGGCGCAGGGCCACGCGGGTTTGAGTAGTGCGACCGCCGAGGGTGATGAGCGCGATCACTGCAGCGCTTGCGACCACCCATCCGATCGCCAGGACGATCGCATTCGGGGCTGCCGCCGTAACGGTGAGTCCGGAAGCCAAGACCGACGACAGGGCGAAGAACCGCGTCGCGCGCGGGTCTCCCTCGAGGTGGCGGATGCTCCACAGCTGCACAGTCCCGGTCACGCCGAGAGCAAGCGTGGCGAAGATGCTTCCGACGACATCGCTCGCATATGCGGCGGCCAGAACAAGCGATGCCGCGGCCAGGGCGAAGGCGATCCACGTGGCCGCGACGCTGGCCGACCGCATCCGTCGTGATCGTCGACCCGCGATCGCCGTCACAAAGGCACCAAGGAGGACGAGCGCTGTCGCTGCCAGGAGAAGCGGATTCACACGAGGCAGATTACAAGCAACAAATTACAGGAAGCAAATTACCGGTATAGCTTCGCGTGTTTTGTAGGTCAGGTATCATGTCGAAGGTGGGCACTTGGACGTTCCTCACCAATCACGCGCACGTGTTGATCACGGTGGCGCGGGATCCGGGCATCCGCCTGCGCGACATCGCGTCAGCCGTCGGCATCACCGAACGCACGGCTCAGCAGATCGTCAGCGATCTCGTCGAGGGCGGCTACCTGCGCAGGGAGAAGGACGGGCGGCGCAACACCTATCAGTGCGTGAGTGACCTTCCCCTTCGGCATCCCGTGGAAAGCGACCACGCAGTCGGCGAGTTGCTCGCGGCTCTGGGGGCCGACCGTTCGCGCGGATGACGTGCTCGCGCCGAGGATGCGATTCGCAGGATTCGTGGACCGGCGGATGATCTACTTGCCCGGTGACTGTCGACGGGCGCGCTGACTCCCCCGACCCGGTGTCGCCCAAGGGTCGTGATCGGCGGCGGCGCCTCTTATCGCGGCGCTCGCTCGTGTGGATCGTGATCGCGGTTGTTCTTGCGGTTCCGGCGGTGGTGCTGCCACATCTGGATCTGCCTGCTGGGGGCTTGATCCCCATCGCGCAGTCGCTTCTGCCGGCGGGAGCACTCGGCCTTCTCGTGGTCGCGGTCGTCGCAGCGGTTTCCCGTGCGTGGATCGGGGCGACCGTCCTCGTGGCCGGCGCCGTGCTTTCGGTGCTTCCGGTGCTCAACCCGGCTGCCACGGGCGCGGGTGACTGCACGGGGTCGACGCCGTTGACAGTGCTCTCCTTCAACGCGAAGTTCGCCGGTGCGGATCCGCGGCAGCTCGCCGATCTGATCCGAGACGCGGGAGCCGACGTGGTCATCCTCGTCGAGACTGACGAGCACCTGATCGGCCAGATCCTGCACGGCCAAGGGTTGGCCGAGACGCTGCCCTACCGGACAAAGCAGGTGAGCACCAACGCATACAAGGGAAGCGTGATTCTCTCTGCCTATCCCCTCAGCGCCGAGGCGGACATCCCGGGGAGCGTGTTCGAGCAGGTCAGCGCCGTCGCGGCTCTTCCGGACGGATCGGCAGTTCGCGTCGCCGCCGTGCACCCGCCGCCGCCGGTCGGCCAGCCCGGGGACTGGCACGAGGCAGTGACCGCGATCGATGAGTGGATCCAGGCCACAAGCGAGCCACGTCTCGTCGTCGCGGGTGACTTCAACTCGTCGTTCTCCCACCCCGTTTTCCGGCGGCTAGCGGCGGGCCTCGCAACAGCCGCGCAGGCGGCGGGCCCGGTCCCGTGGCCGACGTGGCCACAAGAGAAGCCGGTACCCGCGTTCACGGCCATCGATCACGTCCTCGCGCGCGGGGCAGTTCCCACGGGGTGGGACAGTGCGTACATCGAGGGCAGCGATCACCGGGCGGTCATCGCGAACTGGGCCCTCTGCGACCTCACCTGAGGCCTCAGCGGCTGAGCGATGCGAAGCGGCGGATCGACAGCGGAACGAACACGACGAGCATCACAATCGTGATCAGCAGCACATAGATCACCGGATGCTGCAGCGGCCATGCGTCGGTTGCCGCACTGCCACTGGGTGCGTTGCCGAACAACTCCCGGGCTGCCTGTACGAGGGCCGAAACCGGGTTCCATTCCGCGATCACCCGGAGGGGGCCGGGGAGGTTCTCACTTGGCACGAACGCGTTCGAGATAAAGGTCAGCGGGAACAGGATCAGGAACGAGGCGTTGTTGATGACCTCGGGGCTGCGCACGATCAGACCCAGGAACGCCAGCACCCACGAGAGCGCGTAGGCGAAGACCAACAGCAGCCCAACGCCAGCCAGGAACTCGAGGGGAGATGACTCGACGCGCCACCCCACGAGAAGGCCGGTGAGCATCATGACGATCAGGGAGAGAACGTTGATGACGAGGTCTCCGACCGTCCGCCCGACGAGCACCGCCGACCCGCTCATCGGCAGGGTGCGGAAGCGGTCGATGATGCCGTCCTTGAGGTCTTGGGCCATCGCCGAGCCCGAGTATGTCGAGCCGAACACGATGGTCTGCGCGAAGATCCCGGCCATGAGGAACGACGTGTAGCTCTCGCCCGGCACCTGGATCGACGAACCGAAGACGAACGTGAACAGCAGCACGAACATGATCGGCTGGATGAGGGTGAAGATCAGGATGTCGGGAACCCGGGTCAGTTTCTTCACATTGCGCCAGGTGGTGACGTAACCGTCGGAGAGGAACCGACTGAACGCCGTACCGGGCCGGGGCTGCAGTGTTGTGCTGGATGATCCCGTCGTGTGCGAGGCCTCGGTGCTCATGCCGCCTCCTCCTCGTCCGTGGTCTGCTCGGCGGCATGGCCCGTCAACTGCAGGAAGACGTCGTCCAACGTGGGCCTGCGCATCCCGGCATCGTGCAGTTCGACCCCGGCAGCAGCGGTGTCGGTCATGATGCGCGAGAGAGCGTCGGCTCCGTCGCTGACCGGAACGACGAGGCCGCGCGCGCCGTCCGATGCGACCGGCCCCGAGCCGTAGCGCGAGAGGATCTCGCGCATCGCGTCGGCGTCGCTCTCGCTCACGAGGCTCACCGCGATCCGCTGGCCACCGACCGAGGACTTCAGCTCGTCAGCGGTGCCCTTCGCGATCACGCGTCCGTTGTCGATGATCGAGATCGAGTCGGCGAGGCGGTCTGCCTCCTCCAGGTACTGCGTGGTCAGGAGCACTGTCGTGCCGCCGGCGACGAGCGTCTCGATCACGTCCCACAGCGCGAGCCTGCTGCGCGGGTCGAGCCCCGTCGTCGGTTCATCGAGGAAGAGGACCGGCGGATTGATGACGAGCGCACCGGCCAGGTCGATCCGGCGCCGCATCCCGCCCGAGAATCCCTTGACGGGCCGGTTCTGGGCATCCACCAGATCGAACAGCTCGATAAGTTCGCGCGCCCGCTGGGCTGAGCGGCGCCGCCCAAGGTGGTACAGCATCCCCACCATGAAGAGGTTCTCGAACCCGGTGAGGTTCTCGTCGACCGCCGCGTACTGACCGCTCGCGCCACTCATCCGACGGATCTGCTGCGGGTCTGCGAGCACGTCGACACCGTCGATGCTCGCGGACCCGGCATCCGGTCGGATGAGGGTCGTGAGCACCTTCACCGTCGTCGTCTTCCCGGCACCGTTCGGCCCGAGCAGTGCCGCGACGGTTCCCTCCGGCACCGACAGGTCGAGTCCGTCAAGCGCGCGGACGACCGGCGCACCCCGCGGATGGTAGGTCTTGACGAGCCCGCTCGCCTCGATGAAAGCCATGGCAGGGATGGTACCGGTGCCCGCAGACATCCGGGTGCCTGCCATCGGCCCCACGGCCGCGGAGTGTCCCGCATGATGGATGCATGGCTGAGCCGGTGACGTCCCAGCGGATACTCGAGCACGTCCAGAGGCTCGGCGAGGAGCATCCGCCGATCGAACTGGACTCGGTCGACCGCGGCATCCGTGACCCGCGTGCCGTGGCCGAGCGGTACGGACACGTCATCGACTACCTCGCGCGGGTCGAGCTCGAGGTCGACCGCAACGTGCTCGAACTGCTCGTGCTGTTGCCCGATGTCAGCGAGGTCGACCGGATGTTCTACGCCGACGTGTGGCAGCCCCAGGAGATTCAGCACGGTCTGATCCTCGATCGGCTGCAGCAGGACCTCGGGCGTGCCGCCGCGGAGCCCGTGCTCGACGTGTCGTACAAGATGCGGATCATGGGCGCGCTCGCGCACTTCTCCGCGATCCAAGACATCGCGCGGCTGCTCTACTACCTGACCGGCGCCAGCACGGAACGGCAGGCGGTGCTCGCCTACAACACGATCCACAGCGGGATGACCGAGCTCGGTGAGTCCGCGATCGCCGAGACGATCATCGCGCCCATCCGTCGGCAAGAACCCGGCCATTTCGCCTTCTATCGGATGAGCGCGACCGAGCTCGTGCACTCCGGGGCGCTGCGACCCTGGCAGCTCTACCTCGCCCGCGTCCTGCGCGAGAAGACCTACAACCTCGTCGGCACGAACGGACAGGACCGCTACCGCGCGCAGATGGGCGGCGTCGTGACAAGCCTGGGGTTCGACACCGACCTCGACAAGTACGCGCGCGAAGTCGGCCGCATCGAAGCGCAGCTACTGTGGGCGAACCAGCAGGGCATGGAGTTTCCGCCCTACGTCCTGCGGGCCCTCCGCGAGAGCATCGACCTCTACCGCGAGCGGGGCTTCGGCGACGCCGCGTGACCCGGCATCCGTGGTGGCATCCGCTGCCCGGGCCGACCTCTCGTGGGTAGGAATTCTCGCCGAGGTAGGGCGATGTGCATGCTCATCGTCCTACCCCGGCGATTCCTCCTACCTCCGTAAGGCATCGCACAGGACCACGGATGCCGATGGCGGCGTAACCTGACAGCGCGGCCGGATACGGCATCCGACCCGGGACGGAGCTGACATGCACTTCGGGCTGCACATCGCGGACTTCACCTTCGACTCGGGGCCGGCCGAGCTCGGCCAGACCCTCGCGCGGCACGTCAGGCATGCTGAGGATGCCGGCATCCAGCGGATCACCGTCATGGACCACTTCTGGCAGCTGCCCGGCATCGGCCCCGTCGAGCACGAGATGCTTGAGGCTTACGCGACCCTCGGGTTCCTTGCCGCGCACACGCAGAAAGCGATGCTGCACGTCCTGGTCACGGGCGTCATCTATCGGCATCCCGCCCTGCTTGCCAAGCAGGTGAGCACGCTCAATGTGCTCTCGGGTGGCCGGGTCGGACTCGGCATCGGCGCAGGCTGGAACGAGCAGGAGTGCGTCGGCCTCGGATTCCCGTTCTCGCCCGTCGCGCAGCGTTTCCGCGAACTCGAGGAGACGATCCAGATCTGCCAGCAGATGTGGTCGGGCTCCGACGAGCCGTATGACGGGGCGATCTGGCAGCTCGGGCGCACGCTGAACTCGCCCCAGAACGTCACGAAGCCGATGCTGATGATCGGCGGCGGGGGAGAGAAGAAGACCCTCAAGCTCGTGGCGCAGTACGCGGATGCCTGCAACCTCAGCGCCCTCGCTGGAGTACCCACGGGCAAACTCGACGTGCTGCGGGCCCACTGCGACGATGTCGGGCGCGACTACGACACCGTCGAGAAGACGGCAATGATCGGCGTGAATCCCGAATCCACGGTGGACGGCGTCGCCGGCCAGGTGCGGGCGCTGGGGGAGGCGGGCTTCACGACGACGTACGTCTTCTCTGTCGGCATCCGTCAGCCCGAGAAGGTCGTCGATCTGATAGCCGGGGTCGCCGCGCGGGTGTAGTGGGCCGAGTCCACCGCACGCCCACCGCACGAAGGTAGGTGTTCTCGCCGAGGTAGGACCTTTCTGGTGCACATCGTCCTGCCTCGGCGATTTCTCCTACGTCGCTGTGTGCCGAAGACGGATGCCGGAGCTCGGATGCCGGAGTTCAGCCGCCGAGTTCGGAACGAACGATCGCCGCGCCCGCGGTGAGGGCGGCGAGCTTTCCGCGCGCGACTCCGCGGGGCAGGGGAGCCATGCCGCAGTTCGTGGCGGGGTAGAGGTTCTCGGCATCCACGAACTGCAGCGCCCGCCGCAGCGTCTCGGCGACCTCCTCGGGGGTCTCCACCGTCGAGCTGGCGACATCGATCGCGCCCACCATCACCTTCTTGCCGCGGATGAGTTCCATGAGGTCCATCGGCACGTGGGAGTGGTGGCACTCGAGCGAAACGATGTCGATGCTCGATTCGCGGATGCGCGGGAAGATCCGCTCGTACTGGCGCCACTCCGACCCGAGGGATGCCTTCCAGTCGGTGTTGGCCTTGATGCCGTAGCCGTAACAGACATGCACCGCGGTCTCGCAGGTCAGCCCTTCTGCCGCGCGCTCGAGCGCCGCGATTCCCCAGTCGTTCACGTCGTCGAAGAAGACGTTGAACGCCGGCTCGTCGAACTGGACGATGTCGACGCCGGCCGCGGCGAGTTCTTTCGCTTCTTGGTTGAGGATGCCGGCGAACTCCCATGCGAGCTCTTCGCGGCTGCCGTAGTGGGCGTCGTAGAGCGTGTCGATCATCGTCATGGGGCCGGGCAGCGCCCACTTGAGGGGTCGGTTGGTGTGGGCACGCACGAACTCGGCATCCTCGACGAACACCGGCGCTTTGCGCGCGACGGGGCCGGCGACCGTCGGGACCGACGCGTCGTAACGGTCGCGGATGCGCACCGTCTCGCGGCGCTCGAAGTCGACGCCCGCGAGATGTTCGATGAAGGTCGTCACGAAGTGCTGGCGGCTCTGCTCGCCGTCGCTGACGATGTCGATCCCCGCGTGCTGTTGATCCGAGAGCGCCAGAAGCAGGGCGTCCCGCTTGCCCTCGGCGAGGATGCCGTCATCCAGCTTCCAGGGAGACCAGAGCGTCTCGGGCTCGGCGAGCCACGCGGGCTTGGGGAGGCTTCCGGCGGTGGAGGTGGGAAGGAGCGTCATGCCTGGGCCCCCTCCAGCTCGCGGTCGGAGAACTGCGCCGACCACAGCTCCAGCGTCTCGCGGTGCGGCTCGACGAAGTGTTCGCCGGCGAAACGGCCCTGCTCGACGGCCAGGCGGCTGCGCTCCTCGCGGTCGTAGTCGATGCGCGTCAGCGAGTAGTCGGGCTGGCTCAGGCTGGGCTGGAACCGCGCGGGTGCAGCGGAGTTGGCGTTGTAGATCTCGGGACGGTAGATCTTCTGGAATGTCTCCATGGTTGCGATCGTGGAGATCAGTTCAAGGTTCGTGTAGTCGGCGAGCAGATCACCGACGTGGTAAAAGGCCAGCGGCGCGGCGCTGCGCGGCGGCATGAAGTAGCGGACCTTCATCCCCATCTTCGCGAAGTAGTCATCGGTCAGCGAGTACTCGTCCTGGCGGTACTCGACGCCCAGAACCGGATGCCGCGTGTCGGTGCGCTGGTAGGTCTTGGTGCTCGAGACGCTCAGGCAGATGACGGGAGCCTTCGCGAAGTGCCGCGTGTAGGCATCCGACGCAACGAAGCTGCGGAACAGGTTCCCGTGTAGCACCCCGAAGTCGTCGGGAACGCTGAACCCGGATCCGCCGGCGTTGTGCGCGGGGAGCACGACACTGAAGTCATAGTCGCGCACGTACGACGAGAAATTGTTCCCGACGATGCCCGGGATGCGGGTTCCCGAACGGTGGTCGACGATCGTCGTCTCCAGAACCTCGATGATCGGGAATCGCTCGCCGTCGCCACCCTCGTCGAGGTCGATCGAGACCGAGACGATGTCGAGATCGAGTGAGTAGCGATCTGCCGTTTCGTTGTCGTCGGCGGCAAGCTCATTGAACCGGTTGTTGATCATCCGGATCGCGTTGCGGAGGTTCTCCCTGCGGTTCTCGCCGCGCGCGAGGTTCGCGAAGTTGGTGGTGATGCGCGTGTTGTCGAGAGGGTGGTAGTCCTCGTCGAATCGGACACGCTCGAGGGTGAAGACAGGGACGGGCGGAGACGTCAGACGCATGACAGGCCGTTCGAGTTCGGGCGAGCCAGGGCGGCCCGCTGAGTTGTCAGGGAGCCGCAGCGCGTGCCCGATGGCGTGCTCGGGCGCGAGGCTTCGCGTCATGCTGCGATGTGTTCGAGCATCTCGGCTTCGCGCCCGACGTGCAACTCGCCGCGTAACACAGTGACGGATTGGTGAGCGGTGGTCAGGTGTCGAGGGGAACGGATGCCGCGCCCCCGCCCACCGGAACCAGACGCGTCAACTGTGTGACGTGGCGCGGCTCGAGTTCGGCAAGGCTTGACACGCCGAGCAGGCGCATCGTGCGCTCGATCTCGGCGCGCAGGATCTCGATCGTGCGGTCCACGCCCTGTCGTCCGCCCGCCATGAGGCCGTACAGGTACGCACGACCGATGAGCGTGAACGTGGCGCCGAGGGCCACGGATGCCACGATGTCGGCACCGTTCATGATTCCGGTGTCGATCATGACCGTGGCATCCTTGCCGACTTCGCGCACGACCTTCGGCAGCAGGTGGAAGGGGATGGGTGCGCGGTCAAGCTGCCGCCCACCGTGGTTCGAGAGGATGATGCCGTCGACACCGTGGTCGATCAGGCGCACCGAGTCGGCGACGTTTTGCACACCCTTGATGACGATCTTTCCGGGCCACAGATCACGGATGACGGCGAGATCCTCGTAGCTGATCGTGGGGTCCATGGCGGCATCCAGCAGCTCACCAACGGTGCCGCCGGTCGACGAGAGCGAGGCGAACTCGAGCTTCGGAGTCGTGAGGAAGTCGTACCACCACCAGGGCCGGGGAATCGCGTTGACGATCGTGCCGAGGGTGAGCTGCGGCGGGATCGAGAAGCCGTTGCGCTTGTCGCGCAGGCGTGCGCCCGCGACCGGGGTGTCGACGGTGAACATGAGGGTGTCGAAGCCGGATGCCGCAGCTCGCCGAGCCAGCGCATAAGAGATCTCGCGATCGCGCATGACGTACAGCTGGAACCAGTTGCGCCCGCCGGGGTTGGCGGCCTTCACCTCCTCGATCGATGTCGTGCCGAGGGTCGAGAGAGTGAAGGGGATGCCCGCGGCTCCCGCAGCCGAGGCGCCAGCGATCTCGCCTTCGGTCTGCATGAGTCGCGTGAAGCCGGTCGGCGCGATTCCGAAGGGGAGCGCCGAGGGGCCGCCGAGGATCTCGACGGAGGTGTCGAGGTCAGGCGCGGGGGTCAGGATGTCGGGGTGGAACTCGATGTCCTCGAATGCGCGGCGGGCGCGCGAGAGCGACAGCTCGCCCTCGGCGGCGCCATCGGTGTAGTCGAACGCGGCTTTCGGGGTGCGGCGCTTGGCGATGGTGCGGAGGTCGGAGATCGTAAGTGCCGACTGCAGCCGTCGCTTGCGTCCGTCGAACTCGGGCTTCTTGAACTTCATCAGTTCGAACAGCTCGGCAGGCTGGGGAAGCTGACGTTTCACCATGATGGTGTCCTTCCGTGTCATCGGATGCCCGAGGGCTGTGTGTCCTGACCACACGGTATCGCAGGTCGTCGAGGCTCCCGTCGATGAGTGCAGCAGCTCGCGGTAGATATCGGACGCGCAGCGGTGGAGCCGCTCCTCGAGCAGGATGGCGAGCATTCGCGACCCCGTCAGGTGAGGTTCACCCCCGAGCTCATCATCCGGGAATCCAGTCGTGCGACCCTGAGAATCTGAGCCGCATCGCGGGCATGCTCCCCTAACGTGGGCCGCATGAGCATGTCAGTCGCCCTTCGCACCGCCCAGCGCTCGTCGTTGCTCCAGGTCGTCAAGTCCGCCGTCGCCACCGTGCTCGCGTGGTTCCTCGCCGGGTGGCTCATCCCTGCTCAGCCCCCGGTTTTCGCCGCGATCGCCGCGCTCCTGGTCGTCCAGCCGAGCCTGAACCAGTCGTTCGGGAAGGCGCTCGAGCGCAGTGTCGGGGTCATCGTCGGTGTCGTGGTCGCCTCGGCCCTCGGCATCCTGCTCGGGACCTCCACCTGGGTCGTTGCGGTCGCCGTGGTCGTGGCGCTCGTGCTCTCGTGGGTCCTGCGGATGACGCCCGGCACCGGAAACCAGGTAGCCATCAGCGCGCTCCTCGTGCTCGCCCTGGGAACGGCAACACCCAACTACGCGCTCGATCGCATCGTCGAGACGGTCATCGGCGCCGCGATCGGTTTCGTCGTCAACGTCCTCATCGTTCCGCCGCTCCCGGTCGAGCCGGCCCGCCGCGCCGTGCGCGCGCTCGCCGATGACCTCGCCGGAACCCTCGACCGCCTCGCCGATGCCCTGCAGCACTCGCAGAGTCGGGCGCAGCGGGACGATCTTCTCGCGCGGGCGCGAGCGACGCGAGCGAGCCGGGATGCCGCGGATGCCGCGATCGCCGCGGCGCGAGACTCGCTGACCCTCAACCCTCGCGCGCCGCGCCATCGGGCCGAGCTCGCTGCTCTCGACACTCTCGTCACGACGTTCACGCCGATCGTGACGCAGGCCATCGGGATGACCCGCGCGTTCCACGAGCGCTACGACGACACCCTCACGGGCGAGCCCGCAATCGGCGCGATCGCGGAACAACTGCGCCGAGCGGCACACGATGTGCGGTTCGCCCCCGACCGGGGCGCTGCTCCTCCGACCGCTGGCGTGATCGAACCCGCCGCGCTGACGAGGCCCCTCGCGGTGACCGCTCCGGCGTCGGATCACTGGATCCTCGTGGGCTCGATGATGGTCGACCTTCTTCGCATCCATCACGCGCTCGTCGGGATCGAGACCGAGTGAGGCCGCCGGAGTACTAGCGTTATGAGGTGACCTCGGCTCGCCGCCCCCTCGCCGGAGGGCCGAGCTGGCGAGCGTGGCTGATCTGGTCGGTTGCCGTTGCCGGATACGTTCTGGCCGTCACCAACCGCAGTTCTCTCAGCGCTGTCGGTGTAGACGCCGCCGATCGCTTTGGCGCCGACGCGTCGACGCTGTCGCTGTTCGCCGTCATCCAGCTCGGGGTGTATGGCGGCATGCAGATCCCGGTGGGAGTGCTGCTCGATCGCTTCGGATCGCGCCCGGTCATGACCGTCGGCATGGTGCTCATGGCGGTCGGTCAACTCGTGATGGCGATCTCTCCGAGCGTCGGTATCGCCCTTGTCGCCCGTGTTCTGCTGGGTGCGGGCGATGCGGCAATCTTCCCCGGCGTCATCCGCCTCATCGCCACCTGGTTTCCCGCGCAACGCGCACCGGTCATGGTGCAGCTAACCGGCATCGTCGGTCAGGCCGGGCAGTTGGTGGCGGTGATTCCCCTGGCGGCCCTGCTGCACGCCACGTCGTGGACGATCACGTTCGGGTCGATCGCGGGGCTCGGGCTCGTGTTCACCATCCTCATCGCTCTGGTCGTGCGCAACCATCCGCCCGAACTGGAGCGGGATGTCTCGATCAACACCGACACGGGTGCAATCCGGGTCGTCACCTCGACCGTGGACACGGGGGTCGGCATCCGTGCCGCGTGGGCGCACCCCGGTACCCGGCTCGCATTCTGGTCACACTTCACGACCCCCTTCGCGGGCACCGCGTTCGTGCTGCTGTGGGGCATGCCGTTCCTCACTGTCGGCGAGGGGCGCACGGTCGCCGAGGCCGCCGGCATCCTGTCGACGTATGTCGTGGTCGGGATGGCGCTCGGCCCGATCATGGGCGGGCTGTCGCAGCGGCTGCCTCAGCACCGCTCTCGTGCTCTCGTGCTGCCGTCGGTTGCCGCGCAAGCTGTTGCGTGGGCGGTCGTCATCGCCTTTCCCGGGCCCGCGCCGCTGTGGCTGCTGTTCGCGCTCGCCATCGCTCTCGCGCTGGGAGGCCCCGCGTCGATGATCGCGTTCGATCACGCCCGCACCCACAACCCCGCACAGCGCTTGAGTACGGCGACTGGGGTCACCAACGCGGGCGGGTTTCTCGCCGCGCTCATCGCTGTCTACCTCATCGGTCTCGCGCTCGACATACAGGGCGCGGGGACGCCCGACACGTACACGCTGCATGCTTTCCGCATCGCGTTCCTCACGCAGTTCCCGCTGTGGGCGGTGGGGACCTTCTTCATCGTGCGTGAGCGCCGTCGCACCCTCATCCGCCTCGGGCTCGTGACCCCCCGAACTCCGGGCTGAACAGGGCGTTCTCACTGAGGCAAGGGTGGAAATTCGACGCGAGCGCGCGCATCCTAGACGCGTGAGCGCGACGAACCCCCGCGACGAGTACGAGGCGCTGAACCACGCCGTCGACCGTCTCGTGCGCCGCATCCCCTGGGCCGACGAGGCGGGCGTCAGACTCATGGTCGCCGAGGAGGTGGCGGCTCTCGGTGATGCGCGGCTCCGGCACTTCATCCCCGCGATGGTGGAGGCTCGGGTGCTCCGGCGGCTCCGTGCGCCCGGTCCGCTGGATGTCGCCGTCTAACCATCGAGGGCATTCAGTAGTACTGAAGGTTTGCTAGCATCGCACCATGCTCGTTGCAGCCATCGTCATCATCACGCTCGCCCTGGTCTTCTACTCGATCGGTGTATGGGCAGAGCGCGTTCAACGCACCCTGAAGTGGTGGCATGCCGCGTTCTTTGCGCTGGGGCTGGCTGCCGACACGACCGGCACTGTGCTGATGTCTCAGATCGCTGCCAGCCGCCGAGCGGATGGCGTCGCAGCGGGCGGTCTCGATCAACTGATGGCGATAACCGGCCTCGCCGCCATCATCCTGATGGCGATCCACCTCGTGTGGGCCATCATCGTCTTGATCCGTGGCCGAGCGAACGAGAAAGCCGTCTTCCACCGCTTCAGCATCGTCGTGTGGGCCATTTGGCTCGTGCCGTACGTGCTGGGCGCGGCCGGGGCGATGATCGGCGGCTCAGCGTCCTGACACTCAGGAAATGGTGACGGCGGTGCCGTAGGCGCACACCTCGACACCGCCGCTGTCGCCATAGTCGTTGGTCTCGAACCGGAAGGCGACGACGGCGTTCGCGCCCTTGCCCTCCGCCTCGGCCGACAACCGCGAGAGCGCCTCGATGCGGGTCTCGTGCAGCAGCTCCGTGATGCCCTTGAGTTCGCCCCCCGCGAGGGCCTTGAACGATGCCCCGATGTTGGCACCGATATGCCGTGAGCGAACGGTGAGCCCGAAGACCTCGCCGTGGACGGCGGTGATGGTGTGACCGGGGACGTCGTTGGTTGTGACGATCAACATGGCGTCAGTCTGCCAGCGGGGTGAGCCCGGGGGAAGAGCGCGCCCGCGACGGGTCTAGTTCTGGCTCTCGTCAGTCGGCACCGCCCGAACGAACGCGTCGACCTCGTCGGCCGGCATGTCGATTCCGGCCTGGCACAGCCGCTCCTGCAGAACCTCGCGGAGGCGGCGCCGGTTCGCCCGGGGGTGATCCATGCGCGTCTGCGCGAGAATGCCCGTCACCTCGTCGTGGACGCTCGGCGCGTTCATCGCCATCCTCGGTCGACTCTGGGTGGTCGGGTCTGTGGCATCGCGCGCGGCATCCGTCCCGACATCGCGGCGTAGCCGTCGCCTGAGCGCACGCTCGGCGAGAGGACTCTCCCGGTCATCGTGGAGTTGCGAGACGGGAGGCTGGGTGTCGGGGTTGCCGCTGGCACTGTTTGTGCGGGACGCGAGGGTCTGGTGGGTGGGGTTCGTCATAGCGAGCTCCCTTCCGTGGGTCGGCCCTCAGCATCGCTGCGCACGGCCGTGTGCACCACCCGGTTGACAGAGCGCGGCTGACGCGTTCCGAGGTGTTCTCAGCTGGTGGCCGAGAGCTCCGGCGAGGGCTGCGCCGCAGGTGACACCGTCGACCGGGCCCGCGTGACTCGCCGATCGGAGAGGGCAACATCGTGCGCCTCGCCCACCAGCGTCGTGGAGCCGGATGCCGCGCGGTCGGATGCCGTCCCCACCCAGAGCTCGACCTCGCCGGGCTCCACCCTGCGGACCAGGTCCACGCCGGCGGCGGCAAGCCGTCCACTCGGGACATCGAACGTGACGATCGCGCTCTGTCCCGGCTCCAGGGCAACACGCTCGAAGCCGATGAGTTGCGCGACCGGCCGCGTCGTCGACCGATACGGGGTGTGGGCGTAGAGCTGAACGACATCCGTGGCCCCGCGCTTCCCGATGTTGGTAACGGTGACGCTGACGCCGAGCTCGCCGCTCGTCGGTGCCGTCTCCGGCGCCGACAGATCGGTGTACTGGAAGCTCGTGTAGCTGAGACCGAACCCGAAAGGGCGAACGGGCGTGCTATTGGCAGTCGTGATCTCGGACGGCCCTCCCAGCAGGGGATGCAGGTAGCTGTAGGGCTGGGCGCCAGCCGACCGCGGCAGGGAGACCGGCAGTCGACCAGACGGCGAGACGTCACCGGCCAGGATGCGTGCCAGGGCGCGTCCACCTTCTTCGCCGGGGAAGAAGGCCTGCACGACAGCGCCGACGGCATCCGGTCCATCCAGTGCCCAGTCCAGGGCGTAGGGGCGCCCGCTCAGCACAACGAGCACCACAGGGGTTCCGGTTGAGGCGATCGCGGCGATGAGCTCCCGCTGGACGCCGGGCAGGTCCAGGCTGGAGACGTCGTTGCCCTCCCCCACCGTCCCGCGACCGAACAGGCCCGCGCTGTCTCCGACCACGACGACGGCGACATCGGCATCCTCGGCATCCGCAACGGCAGCTGCGAATCCGGACCGGTCATCGCCTTCGACGGCACACCCGGCCGAGAAGGTGATGTCGGCGGCCGCGAAGCGCTCACGGATGCCATCGAGGACACTGGGTGCGTCGAACCCGAGCGGGGTCTCTGGATGATGGGCGAGCACGTGGTTCGCAAACGAGTAGCACCCCATCAGTGCTGCATGCCCCGCCGCGTTCGGTCCGCTGACCGCGATCCGCAGACCCGGGGCTGCGCCCAGCGGCAGCAGCGCGTCATTTCGAAGCAGCACCACCGACTCCTCGGCAAGGCGCCGGGCGAGGTCCCGGTGGACGGGGGAGTCGAGGGCGACGGCCGTCGGGGGCGTCTCGAACTGCTCGTCCAGGAGCCCCAGCTCTTCCTTCTGCGAGAGCACGCGCAGGACGGCGCGGTCGACAAGGGCGACAAGCTCCGGATGCTGCACGATCAGCTCGCGAAGCGGTGCCGTGTACGCGTCACCGGTGGGCAGCTCGACATCCACGCCAGCGCGCAGCGCGAGAACGGCAGCCTCACCGCGATCGGCGGCCAGCTGGTGCATCGTGTGGAGGAAGGCGACCGAGAAGTAATCGGCGACGGTCACCCCGTCGAACCCCCAGCGACCGCGCAGCACGTCGGTGAGGTACGCGGGCGTGGCAGCAGCAGGGAGCCCATCGATCTCGGCATAGGAGTTCATGACCGACCGGGCTCCGCCCTCGATGACTGCCATCTCGAACGGTGGAAGGTAGACATCCGCCAGCTCGCGCGGCCCGGCGTGCACGGGCGCGTGGTTTCGTCCCGCCTGCGAACCCGAGTAACCGACGAAGTGCTTGAGTGTCGCGTGCACGCCCTGCGACTGCAGCCCGCGCACGTAGGCGGTGCCGATGACACCGACGACGTACGGGTCCTCCGAGATGCACTCATCCACTCGTCCCCAGCGCGGATCCCGCACGACATCGAGCACCGGGGCGAGCCCCTGATGGATGCCGAGCTCCCGCATCGACCCACCGATCACCGCCGCCATCTCGGCGACCAGGGTCGGGTCGAACGCGGCGCCCCAGGCAAGCGGCGTCGGGAAGGTGGCAGCCTGCCAGGCGGCCAATCCCGTCAGACACTCCTCGTGCACGATCGCCGGAATCCCCAGGCGCGAGGTCTCGCGAAGGCGCTTCTGCTCGCTCCACAGCCACTGCGCCCGCTCGATCGGATCGACGGGCCGCGTGCCATAGACACGGGTGAGGTGACCGATCCCGTGAGCCGAGGCATCCGCGTAGAGCGTCGAGGTCGCCATCTCGCCCTGCAGCGGCGCGACGATGTCGTCGCCCTGGTCGACCCAGAATCCGACGAGTTGCGCGAGCTTCTCATCGAGGGTCATCTCACCGTGCAGGGATCGCACGCGATCACTGACGGCGGGAGTGGGTTCATCGAACACGAGCACAGTTCCTTCGATAATGCGGATGTCGCGCTCGCGGCATCCGGGTGGGGGTCAGCCCTTCACGGCTCCCGTGAGTCCGCCGACGATGCGGCGTTCGAAGAGGCTGAAGAACACGAGGGCCGGGATCATCGACAGCGACGTGAAGGCGAGTACCTTCGCCGTGTCCACCGAGTACTGCGACGCGAACGCCTGCACACCCAGCGGCAGTGTGAAGCTCGCCTCGTTGTTGAGGATGAACAGCGGCAGCATGTAGCTGTTCCAGCTGGCGATGAACGCGAGGATTCCGACAGTGATGACTCCGGGCATCGAGAGCGGGATAACCATGCGCCAGAAGAAGCCGAGTCTGCTGCATCCGTCGATGAACGCCGCTTCTTCGATCTCGCGCGGGAGCGCCTGCAGGAACGGCACCAGGATGATGATCGTTATCGGCAGTGCGAACGCGACCTGGGGGATGATGACGCCCACAAGGGAGTTCATCAGGCCGAGGTTGCGCACCAGGATGTAGAGCGGGGTGATCGCGACCGTCATGGGGAACATGAGTCCCGCCGCGAAGACGGCGTAGAGGACCCCGCGCATCCGGAACTGGTAGCGGGCGAGAACATACGCCGCCATGAGTCCGAGGGTGACGACGAACAGCGTGGTCGCGATCGCCGCGATCGACGAGTTGAGGACCTCGCGCCAGAACACCTCGCTCACGAGGACATCGACGTAGTTCTCGACGCGCCAGGTGGCAGGCAGGCCCGCCGGATCCTGCGTGATCTCGGAGTTGGTGCGGAAACCACCGATGATGATGTAGGCGACGGGAACCAGGATCACCACGACCAGCGCCCACGCGAGGAAGTAGATGAAGAAGTTCCCGGTGCGCTGACCTACCGTGCGGTGCGGTCGGCGCCTGCCGGTCTTTTCGCGAGGCACCGTGAGGGTTGCGGTAGCCATCAGTTCTTACCTCCCGTAACGGCGCCTTCGGTGTCGCGTCGCAGCACGAACCGCTGGTAGAGCAAGGCGACGGCCAGCGAAATGAGGAAGATGACCACGGCGACCGCGCTGCCGTAGCCGAAGCTTCCGGCGTTGCGCCCGGTGACGACCATGTATGTCGCCATCGTCGAGGTGCCGGCGGTGGACGCGACGTACTGTCCCCAGATGATGTAGACGAGGTCGAACAGCTGGAGCGATCCGATGATCGACAGGAACGCCCAGATGCGCAGCGTCGGCCCCAGCAGGGGCAACGTGATGCGCCGCTGGATCTGCCAGTACGAGGCGCCGTCGATCGCCGCTGCCTCGTAGAGTTCCTCGGGAATGCCCTGGAGTCCCGCGAGGAAGAGGATGACGGCGAACCCGATGTACTTCCAGGTGATGATCCCCATCAGCGTCCAGATCGCCAGGTCGGGGTTGGAGAGCCAGTCCTGGGCGAGCGCGCCGAGCCCGATCTTCTCGAGGAAGTCGTTGAGCGCACCGTTGGTGGCGAGCATCAGGCTCCAGCCGGTGCCCACGACGACCTCGGCGATGACGTACGGGACGAAGATGAGCACGCGGATGAGGGACTGACCCCGCATCCGGCGATTGAGCAGGAGCGCGAGCCCGATCGCAATCGGACCCTGGATCACCAGGGAGAGCACCACGATGATCGCGTTGTGCCACAGCGCGGCCTGGAAGGCCGGGTCGCTGAGGATGACGATGTAGTTGTTGAGGCCGACGAAATCGGTGGCGGGGCCGTAGCCGCTCCAGCTGAAGAAGCCGTAGTACGCGGCCATCACGACCGGGAAGATCACGAAGGCCAGGAAGACGATCAGGGCAGGGCCGACGAGGATGCCGATCTCGGCGCGGCTGCGCCACGACCCTCGCCGGCGTGGGCGCGGGGAGGGGGACGACGCCGAGGCGCCGTCCCCCTCTTCCGTGACGCTCACGACCGCATCCGTGACCGGATAGGTTCGTTCGCTAACGGACATGGTGGCCTATCAGCCTCGGGCTGCTGCGTCGTTGACGGCCTGGACGATGGCCTCGGGCGAACCGTTGCCAGCGAGAAGGTCGACGACCGCGACGTTGAGCGCGTTTCCGACGTTCTGGCCGTAGAGCGTGTCCAGCCACAGCACGACATACGGAGCCTCGCTGTAGGCCTCGAGCACGGACTGCAGCGCGGGCGTCGTGACCACGCCCTGTGCCTCGTTGCTGGCGGGCAGCGTCTGGAACGCCTCCGCGTACGCCTCCTGCTGGTCCTTGGTCGCCAGGAAGTTCAGGAAGTCGACGCACTCCTCAGGGGCGTTCACCCAGCAGGAGTACCCGTCTGCGCCGCCCATCATGGCGCCGGGCGTGCCGTCGCCACCCTCGATCTCAGGGAAGGGGAACCAGCCGAGGTCGGGCAGGGGCTGCTCGTCCGGCGTGAGCGATGCGATGACGCCGGGGTTCCAGGCGCCCATGAGCTCCATGGCAGCCTGACGGTTCGCGAGCAGACCCGCGGACGATCCCGCGCCCTGCTGCGCGGGCGTCGTCAGGAAGCCGTCGTTGAAGGGCTCCGTGGCGATGAACTCCGCGAGGTCTTCACCCGCGCGCAGCCAGCACTCGTCGTCGAACGAGCGCGTCTGTGCTGCCTGTTCCATGGCCTCCTGCGAGCACTCGCGCAGAGCGAAGTTGTAGTACCAGTGGGCGGCGGGCCAGGCATCCTTCGCGCCGACGGCGATCGGCGTGATGCCGGCGGCCTTCAGGGTGTCGTTCACCTCGACGAGTTCGTCGATCGTGCCGGCGGGTTCGACCCCGGCCTCTTCGAAGAGGTTCTCGCTGTAGAAGATGCCCTCGGGCAGCACCGCCAGCGGCATGCCGAAGACCTTGCCGTCGATCGTGAAGGCGCTCAGCGACGAGGCCATCGCGGCCTCGGCCTCGGGGGAGATCTTTCCCGTCAGGTCCATCACCTGGCCGGCGTCGACGACATCGGCCAGCTTGCCGCCGCCGCGCGCCATGAAGACGTCAGGTGCGTCTCCGGCGTTCAGGGCGGTCTGCAGTTTGCCGTCCATGTCTTCGTTCTGAATGGACTGCACCTCGACGGTGACGTCGGGGTTCTCCGCCATGAAGGCAGCTGCCGCGTCCTCCCAGTACTGCATGCCGTCGCCGGTCGTCGAGTTCTGCCAGACGGTCAGTGTGACCGGTCCGTCTCCAGACTCGCCGCCGGAGCCGCTGCATCCGCTGAGCGCGAGAGCGCCGACGGCCAGAGCGGCCGACGCCGTGAGGACTTTGCTGTATCTCATGTGATTCTCACCTGTTCTCTTCGTTGAGGAGCGGCTCGCTCGTCGAGCCGCTGCTGCGTGGTCACGGACGTTCGCCGGGTGAGCTTCCCGGATCCCGCATCCCGTGGGGCGACGTGGGAACAGTGTCGCCACGCCACCGGAACCATGTCAAACGTTTTCGAAAACCTTTTCAACATCCGCTAGGGTGACCATTCATGGCGAGACGTCCGACGATCACCGATATCGCAACCGCGGCGGGAGTGTCGGTGGCCACCGTCTCTAAGGCCGTCAACGGGCGTTACGGGGTGGCACCCGAGACCGTCGAGAAGGTCATGCGGGTGGTCGCCGAGATGGGTTACGAATCGAGTCTCGTTGCCAGCCGGATGCGCGGTGTGCGCACGGGTGTCGTCGGTGTTCTGGTCGCCGAGTTCGAGCCGTTCAGCGCCGAAGTCCTCAAGGGCGTGGGGGCTGCTGCGGAGTCACTAGAGCTCGACGTGCTCGCCTACAGCACAGCGCGGCGTGTACACGGAGCCGGATGGGAGAACACGTCGCTCGCGCTACTGGCGGGGAGCCTCATCGATGGTGCGATCATCGTGACACCCACCGTGGAGTCGATCGTCGCCGACATCCCGGTCGTCGCTATCGACCCACACGTTGGTCCGGGTGATGGCGTGCCGACCGTCGAGGCGGACAGCTTTGGCGGAGCTGTCTCGGCAGTCAAGTACCTGATCGAACTCGGGCACCGCCGCATCGGGTTCGTCGCCGGGCGACCAGACCTGCGCTCCTCGCGCGCCCGAGACGCTGGGTATCGCCGCGCGTTGGCCGATGCGGGGATCCCCTACGACGCCGACGTCGTGCGTGTCGGCTTCTATGAGCAGGATGCTGCGCGCACCGCTGCTCTGTCGCTGCTGGAGTCACCACGTCGCCCGACCGCCGTCTTCGCCGCCAACGACCTGTCGGCCATCGGCATCATCGAGGTCGCGCGGGAGATCGGGCTGGAGGTCCCGCGCGATCTGTCGGTGATCGGTTTCGACGACGTGCTGGAAGCGTCGCGGATGTCGCCGCCGCTGACCACCGTTCGTCAGCCCATGCGGCGCCTGGGAGCGGCGGCCATGTCGCTGTTGACGACTCTCATGAACGGCGAAGAACCGCCCGAGCGCCATGTCCGACTTGCTACGCAGCTCATCCCTCGCGCAACGACCGCCCCGCCGAGGTCGTCAGTAGAGCGGTAGTGCGACGAGCACGACGACTCCCAGCGCCCCGATGAGCGTCACGACCACCGCCAGCGTCATCAGGAGTGCGCCGTCAGGAACGAGGGTGTGATCCTGTGCCGCTACAGTCGCGAACGACACGCTCTCGTAGCGGCGGCGGGACCATGCCCACAGAACCACCGAGAAGATCACTCCGAGGATGCCGGGCACGATCCACCATCCGCTTCCCAGGGCAGCGGGCAACAGTCGCATCGCGACGACAGATCCGACCGCGATGCTCAGCGCGGTCCGCCGCCGGGCCAGTTCAGTCCGCTCGGGTTGCAGTCCTCGGTCGAAGAGGTCGCCGCTCACGCGTACCGCCTCAGGCGAAGAGGATCGCCAGCAGGATGAGTGCTGCCGATACCGTCACGGCAACGCCCGTGACGGCGCCCAGAAGCGAGCCGGGCAGGGGCGTACCCAGTCTCAGCGCCCGCTCGCTGCTTTGCCATCCGAGCCAAGCCAAAACGGGGGTGATCATGCCCACGACGATGAGCACGAGGCTCGCTGCCAACCGCAGGCCCGGGTGCAGGGCCAACCCGAGCACCTCGAGGGCGACGCCGCCCGCGATCAGCGCAAGCGCCGTGCGGATCCAGGCAAGGAATGTTCGTTCATTGGCTAGCGTGAATCGGACATCCGGCTCGGAGCCATGGCGGTAGACGGACTGCGGAAACCGCGATCTCATCGGTCCTCCCTGCTCGCTGACGAGTCACCACCCTAGCGCTCGATGAGGATCCCTCAGCCGCTGAGCGCGGCGCGAAGGTGCTCGATCGACTCATCCCAGCCCGGATCACCCGTCCCTGCCCAGTCTGCCGCCAGCTCGCTGCCGGGCCCGCAGGCGGCGACCAAAGCGGCGATCGCGAGAGCGACGGTGTCTTCGGTCGGGCGGCCCACGCGCGCGATGAACGAGTCGACTTCCTCGGTGTACGCGTCCCGCTGCGTCGCATGCCCGAGACCGTGCGCGACGACTTCGGCTGCGGCGACGGCGATGATCGCCGTGTCGTGATCGATCTCCTCGCCGTCCTCCAGGGCCTCCGTCAACGCTTCGTCGACGAAGCTCCAGTCCGACTCGTCTTCGAGTTCCCATGCCCAGTCAGCCGCGATATCGTTGCCGAACGGCTCACCACTCCACGCACCCATGGCCGGCACGATATTCGTGGCGGATGAACGGATGCCCCTCGTCGGGTGGCCCGGGTATGACCCCCGGGCAAAGGCTCGTGACGTCCCCTTCCTGCACGATTCCGGGGTCGCAGCCGGTGGTCAGGAGCTCATGCCGCTGGAGAGCTCGGGTGGTTCCGTGTCAGCGATCGGAAGAGTGATCTGCGCGCACGTGCCCGCCGGCTCTGCGCGAGCCAACTCAATCCGGCCGTCCATGGCCGACAGCAGCTCCTTGACGATCGCGAGGCCGAGACCTGTCCCCGGCACCCCGCGGCTCGTGCTCGAGGAGCTTCGATAGAACCGATCGAAGATGTGAGTCAGGTCCTCCTCGGCGATACCCTCGCCCTGGTCCGAGACCGTGACGACCACCTGATGCTCGGTACGGTACGCAACGATCGATATCGTCCCGCGATCCGGCGAGAACTTGATCGCGTTGGTGAGGATGTTGGTGAAAACGCGCGTCAGGTCGATCTCCCGGCCGTGAACGGGCAGATCTGCCTCGATCTCAGCGGCAACCCGAAGGTGACGTTGCTGGATACTGTGCTTCGCGTCTTCGACGCTGCGCTGCAGCGCGAGCCCTGCATCCGTGACGGGCAGAGCGTCAGCTGTCGCAGGCCCTCGGCTGAGCTTTGAGACCAGCAGCACATCGTCGATCACGCCGCGCAGCCGCGTCGCGTTTCGGAGGATCACGTCGACCTGTTCGCGTACGTTCGGGTCGTCGGTCGTGTCGCTGAGCTCTTCGGCGAATCCGAGGATCGATGTGATCGGGGTCCTCAACTCGTGCGTGACACTCGCGACGAAGTCGACCTTCTGCTGTGTGAGGGCCTGGAACGTTCGGCTCACCTGGCGTTCGCGCTCCAACCGCCACTCCATCTCGAGCTCCGCTTTACGAAGCGGCCGCAGGTCCTGCACCGAGACGAGGAGCACGCGGTTCAAGCCCGAGCGGTTTACGGCATCGATCGTAATGGTGGCCGGCGGGTTTCCCGTCGCGACCTCCTCCCAGTCCACGGTCACCGACACGTCGTAGGTGGCCTCGGCAAGCGACGGTCGCAGGAGCGCATCCTCGCGAAGGCGCCAGCGCCCCGTATCCGCGCGTTCGAACTCGCTGCGCAGCAGGACGACCGCCGAGGCGTTGACTTCCAGAACGGAGTACTTGCCTGGGCTGTCCTCTTGGAGGATCGCGAACCCGCTCTTGGACTGCCGGAACGCGTCGTGAAGCAGGTGCGATACCGCCATCTGTCTGTTCTCGAGTGCGCGTCTGTCGTTCTGCGAAGCCGAGATCGCGAGAGTGGTCGCGCCGAGGCAGATCGTGAAGACCTGGAGCGCCGTCGCTGTCGGAAGCTCTGAGCTGGCGGCGGCGTACGCTCCCCCGCCGATGACGGTCAGCTCCGCGGCTGTGCCAACGACCGCGAGAAGCTGCACGGCGACGAAGAACATGGGTTCGGCAACCGCTGCCCACGCCATGAGCGGCATGGCGAGGATCGGAAGGGCGACAGGTGTGCCGGGGAAGAATGCGATAGCCGTGGCGGCGAGCATGGCCACGGTGAGGACGACGCTGCGCCACCAGCGTGCGGATGCTGCGCGCGGGATGGCGATGAGCCCGAGCGGCGCGATCAGCACCATCGCCGAGAGATGCGACGCGCCGATCGTCCAGAAGGCGTCCACGAAGTTGCCGCCGCTGAACTCGCGGGCGACTCCCACGAACGCGCCGACGATGGCTGCTCCGCTGATTGCCCCGATGGCGAAACGACCGACATCCATCAGTGTTGTCAGCCGGGGGCGGCCCCGCTCGCGCGAGACCGCGGTGGCGACCAGCCACGCCTCGGCCGCGGTGCCGACCGACCCCAGAACGACCACCAAGAGCGGGCGGTCGGCAACCGCGGAGCCTAGGCCCGAGGCCAAACCCACCGCGATCACGGTGAGCCAGCGCCACCGGAGCGGCGATGCTGCCGCCGCGACTGCACCGACAGCCGCCGACGGCCACCACCACGCCAGGCCCATCTCGCCACGCTGTTCGAGAGCGAAGACGATGGCGAGCGCCCCGCTCAGCGCGACCAGCCCGAAGACGAGGGCTGCGCGCCAGAGGGGCGAGGCTTGACCGATGGTCGCCGCCACGCTTGGTCGCGTCATTCCGATCCCTTCTGACCTGCCCACCCCTTCGGACTAGCATGGCTCACAGCAAGGCCTTTCGCAGGTCTGGAGCAGTCTTTTGCGGAACGGAGGGTCGCGTGGCACGCATCATCGTCATTGATGACGACGCGGACATCGTCCGACTCGTCGCGATCAGGCTTGCGCGCGCAGGACACGATGTCGACGAGTATTACGACGGAACCGCTGGACTCGGGGCGATCCAGGCCTCGAAACCGGACCTCGCGGTTGTCGATTGGATGATGCCAGGTCTTGACGGCATCGCTGTAGCCCAGGCGGTTCGGTCAGATGACTCGCTCGCGACCCTGCCGCTGCTGCTTCTCACCGCCCGCTCCGACCCCGCCGAGCACGAGTACGCCCGCGGGCAAGGCTTTTCTGCCGTCGTGACCAAGCCCTTCACCAAGGTTGAGTTGCTCAGTGCGGTTAGTGCGCTGCTTCCGCCGGACGAGGACGATCCGAAAGCGGGCTGAGCGGATCTGCCAACAGGGCAGCAAAGGCTGCCTCGGCTGCGCCGATCAAGAGCCGGTCATCGGCGAGAACTGCGACGCGGATGTCGACGTCTTCGGCGTTCGCGGGCATCGACTGCGCGCGAACGAGCTCGGTGAGCTGATCGGCTGCTCCCTCAGCGAGCATCGCCAGGAAGCCGCCGAGCACGATCGCGCGAGGGTTCAGGACGTTGACGGCGTTCGCTAGGGCTGTCGCCAGGACCCTCCGTTGCCTGTCCGTTTCGGCTGCGACGGCGGGCTCATCGGATGTCGACAGCGCTGCCGCCAGCGTCGGGTCGTCAGCGCTTGTCAGGCCGACTGCCCGCAGGAGTCGCGAGCGACTGACCTCGTCTTCCAGGACGCCGTCGGGAGCTTGTTGATCGGTCGCGGCGGCGATGCCGGGGCGGTTCTGACCGAACTCGCCGGCGTAGCCCGACACGCCGCGCACCGGCATCCCGTGGACGATGAGACCGCCGCCGATACCGCTCGCGCCGCCGTTGAGGTAGACGACGTGATCGAGTCCGCGCGCCGCGCCGTACAGATGCTCGGCGATCGCCCCGAGCGTTGCGTCGTTGTCGACGGCTGTCGCCAGACCCGTCGCCTGGGCAACGAGTTCGCGGATCGGCGCATCGTGCCACTCGAGGTGTGGTGCGGTACGCACCAGTCCGTCGCGGGCGCGCACCAGCCCCGGAACGGCGACTCCGACTCCCACGATGTGGTGATCTGCGAGCTCCGTCTTCCGCCAGCTGGCGATCGTGTCGGCCACGAGGGTGGCGGTCTCGACAGGAGTGATGAGCTCGGAGCGCTCGATTCGAAGGCGAGCGGCTATCGACTGGTCGAGGGCGACTGCCGCGATCGTCACGGCATCTACCTCGGGGTTGACCGCTATCGCGACGACCCGTGGGTCGGCGGCGACGATGGGCGACGGTCGCCCGACACGCCGGGAAGGGTCGGGGGCGGTCTCGGTCACCAGGCCTGCTGTGCACAGTTCGGCCACGAGGTCGGCGATCGTGGACCGGTTGAGCCCGGTAGCGAGAGTCAACGCTGCCCGTGACCGGGGCCCCTCGAGATGGACCTGCCCGAGGATGCGTGCGAGATTGCGGGTTCTCACGCTGTCGTTTCCCGGCTCGAGCATGCGTTCACTGTAGGGGATAGCGGCAGCATCCGTAGTGGTATAGGTTGTTGCTCGCAACAATTATCCGTGTGCCTCGTGCAAAGGAGCAGTCATGCCCACCCCCACCCCCGCCGACAAGTTCTCCTTCGGCCTCTGGACCATCGGCTACAACGGGGCAGATCCGTTCGGTGGACCCACTCGGCCGGCGCTTGACGTCGTCCACGCCGTCGAGAAGCTCGCCGAGCTCGGCGCCTACGGCCTCACCTTCCACGACGACGACCTGTTCGCCTTCGGGTCGACGGATGCCGAACGCCAGACGCAGATCGACCGCCTCAAGGGTGCGCTGGCCGACACGGGCCTGATCATTCCGATGGTCACCACCAACCTTTTCTCGGCCCCCGTCTTCAAAGACGGCGGGTTCACCTCGAACGACCGTCAGGTGCGCCGCTTTGCCCTGCGCAAGGTGCTGCGCAACCTCGACCTCGCTGCCGAGCTCGGCGCGAAGACCTTCGTCATGTGGGGCGGACGCGAAGGTGCCGAGTACGACGCCGCGAAAGACATCCGTGCCGCCCTCGAGCGCTACCGCGAGGCAGTGAACCTGCTCGGCGACTACGTCACCGACAAGGGCTACGACATCCGCTTTGCCATTGAGCCCAAGCCCAACGAGCCGCGCGGCGACATCCTGCTTCCCACCGTCGGTCACGCCCTCGCCTTCATCGAGTCGCTCGAGCGTCCCGAGCTCGTGGGCCTGAACCCCGAGGTCGGCCACGAGCAGATGGCGGGACTCAACTTCGCCGCCGGCATCGCCCAGGCGCTGTACCACGGCAAGCTCTACCACATCGACCTCAACGGCCAGCGGGGCATCAAGTACGACCAAGACCTCGTGTTCGGTCACGGTGACCTGCACAACGCCTTCGCCCTGGTCGACCTGCTCGAAAACGGCGGCCCGAACGGTGGGCCGGCCTACGAGGGCCCCCGCCACTTCGACTACAAGCCCAGCCGCACCGAAGACGAGACCGGGGTGTGGGACTCCGCCGCCGCCAACATGCGTACCTACCTCCTGCTCAAGGAGCGGGCGCAGGCATTCCGGGCCGACCCAGAGGTGCAGGAGGCGCTCGCCGCATCCCGCGTGCCCGAGCTGTCGGTGACGACCCTCGGCGAGGGCGAGTCCTACGACGATCTGCTCGCAGACCGGTCGGCCTACGAGGACTTCGACCCGGCGCAGTACTTCGGAGGCAAGGGCTTCGGTTTCGTGCGGCTCCAGCAGCTGGCCACCGAGCACCTCATGGGTGCACGCTGACCCGATGACACTGGTGATGGGCGTCGACTCGTCGACGCAGTCGTGCAAGGTTGTCATCACGGATGCCGAGAGCGGGGTGGTGGTCCGCGAGGGGCGGGCGCCACATCCGCCCGGCACCGAGGTCGACCCCCAGGCGTGGTGGGAAGCGCTGCAGAGCGCTATCGCGCAGGCCGGCGGGCTCGAGGATGTCGCTGCGTGGTCGATCGGTGGCCAGCAGCACGGCATGGTTGTGCTGGATGCCGATGGCCGCGTCATCCGGCCCGCACTGCTGTGGAACGACACCCGTTCCGCTGCTGCCGCGACCGACCTCATCGCCCAGTTCGGTGCTGCCGAGCTGGCCGAGCGAACGGGTCTCGTTCCGGTAGCCTCCTTCACCCTCACCAAGCTCCGGTGGTTGCGTGATCATGAGCCGCGCGCCGCGGCACTGGTTGCTGCAGTGGCGCTTCCGCACGACTGGCTCACGTGGCGTCTGCGCGGCTACGGTCCCGTTGACGAGTCCTCGCTCGGCCCCGTCCTCGACGAGCTTGTCACCGACCGCTCGGATGCCTCGGGAACGGGGTACTGGAGCCCCGACGCGTGGGCGCCTGGCGTGGACGGGTACGACCGGGAGTTGCTGCACGAGGGCCTGGGTCACGATGCTGTGCTGCCGCGGGTGCTGGGCCCGCGTGAGTGGGTGAGTGATGAGGCAGGCAGGCGCGTGGCTCCCGGTGCCGGCGACAACGCTGGCGCCGCACTCGGGGTCGGTGCCGGCACCGGTGACGTGGTGGTCTCGATCGGTACCAGCGGCACGGTCTTCGCCGTCAGTGAGCGGCGCACGATCGACTCTTCCGGCACGGTGGCAGGCTTCGCCGACGCCGACGGCCATTTCCTCCCGCTGGTCGCAACCCTCAACGCGGCGCGGGTTCTCGACGCCGTCGCTGGCCTCCTCGGCGTCGACCACGACGGTCTGAGCGAGCTCGCCCTGGCTGCCCCACCCGGCGCCGGGGGTCTCGTCTTGGTGCCGTACTTCGAGGGTGAGCGCACGCCGAACCTGCCCGATGCGACAGCTGCCCTCACCGGCATGACTCTTGCCTCCACGACGCGAGAGAATCTGGCCCGCGCTGCCGTGGAAGGGATGCTGTCCGGGCTCAGTGCAGGACTGGATGCCCTGCGCGCGCTGGGTGTGCCCCTGCGCCGTGCACTCCTCATCGGCGGCGGAGCGCAATCCGCCGCCGTCCGCGAGGTGGCGCCCCTGGTGTTCGGGATACCCGTGGAGGTACCGGCGCCCGGTGAGTACGTGGCTCTGGGAGCTGCAGCTCAGGCAGCCGGGGTGCTCTCGGCCTGAGATGCCTCACCGGTGCGGTGCAGCACGCGCAGCACCGGTGAGGATGCTGCCAACAGCAGTCCCGGGATGAGGAAGGCGGGTCCTAGCGCCGCGCCCGATGCCAGTAGCCCCAGGGCCACAGCGCCGATGATCGCGCCGCCGTAGTTGAAGAGGTTCACGCGCGCAATGACCTCGTCGCTGCGGGATGGAAGGAGCTCACCGGCGCGGCTGAAGGCGATCGGGACGAGTGCTCCCGCTGCTGCCCCCATGGCGGTGAAGCCGATGACCGCACCCGGGAGGGTGGGAAACAGCGCGACAATAAGCGCGCCGGCGGTTCCCAGGATGACTGCCCCGATGCCCACGCGCGTGCGTCCGATGCGCCGCACGAGCGGGTCGGTGGCAAGGCGCACCACCAGGACGGCAAGCAGATACCCGCCGTAGCCGAGCGGTGTCAGCCCCGGAGCCACCTGCAATCCATCGGCCAGGTAGAGCGTGCTCCAACTGGAGACAGCCGAGTCGACGATGAAGGCTGCGAACACGAGGGTTCCCACTGCCCAGATCGCCCGGCGGGGCAGCGGCGTGCGCGTGGCGTGATCGTCGTGCACGCGGTGCGCAGCCCGCTCGGGGTGGAAAGCGCGGATGCCCCACAGTGCGACTGCAGCCTGCGCCACAGCGGCGATGATCAGGGTCGTCATCGGGGGAAGACCCCCGGCGAGGATCGCTGAGGTCGCCAGCGTGGCCACGATTGCTGCTGTCGTGTATGCCGCATACAGGCGCCCGAAGATCGGGAACTTCGACGTGCGCTGGCTGAGGGCACCTTGCATGTTGGATGCTGCATCCACCGCACCCAGTCCCACGCCGTACACCCCCACCGCCGCTGCCAGCAGGGGAAGGGAATCGCTCACGCTGACCAGCACGAGGGCAGCAGCCTGCGCGAGCAGACCGGTGGCCAGAGCCTGCCGGCTTCCCCAGCGCACGGCGATGAGGTCAGCCAGCACCGACCCCGCTGCTGCCGCGATCGCGGTGCTCAGCAGGAGGATCGACACCATGGTGTCATCGATGCCGACCCGGTGTTTGAGGGCAGGGAGAGCCGTGACGACGGTGGCGTACCCCAGGCCCTGGGCACCGTAGGCGGCGAAGACCGCGGCCCGCCGCACCCCACTCATGCGGCGCCCTCGGCGAGGATGACGCGGAACGCCTCGTCAGCCACGTCCAGGGTGCGGGCGATGTCGGACTCGGTGAGTGCCGCGTTGATGAAGTGGTTGTGGTGCGAGGTGAGAAAGACGCCGCGACGCACGCACTCGGCGATCCAGCGCTGGTGGAGCATGAGCGAGGGATCGTCGGCAAGTCGGAGGTAGAACAGGGCGGGCTCTCCCGAGGCGACAAGAGTCAGGTCGTGGGAGGCTGCGACATCCACCAGGCCGGTCGTAAGAAAGGTCCCGAGCTCGCGGAACAGGCGCGGGGCGTCCAGCGTCTTGAGCTTGCTGATCGTGGCGATTCCCGCCGCGAACGGCACCGCGCTCATCCAGTAGCTGCCGGTGTAGGTGATGCTGCTCACCGCCTCTTTCAGGCTGTCTTTGCCGCACAGCGCCGAGACGTTGTAGCCATTGGCGATGGCCTTGCAGAAACAGATGAGGTCAGCCTCGAAACCATAGAAGTGGTCGCTCCCGGCAAGGTCGAGCCGCCAGCCCGCGCGCACGTCGTCGCAGATGAGGACGACCCCGAACTCGTCGCACAGTGCCCGCACCTGCTGCCAATACCCCTCGGTGGGCAGCTCGTTGTCGAAGAAGTTGCCGTGCTTGTAGGGCTGGGCGATGAGGGCGGCGATCTCACCGCGGTGCTCGGTGAACACTCGGCGCATCGCGGGGACGTCGTTCCACGGCACCTCGATGTTGCCCTGCACGTCGGTGTCGAGTACTCCGGGGTAGTCGAGCTTCTGCGTCCACGGGGCGACGCCGTGGTAGTAGCCCTCGATGAACACGATGCGGCGCCGGCCCGTTGCGGCGCGAGCGGTCATGACGGCAAGGGTCGTGGCATCTCCGCCGTTCTTGGCGAAGAACGCCCAATCCGCTGATGCGACGGTATCGACGAGCAGCTCGGCGAAGTCGACCATGATCGAGGAGGGAATCGAGACGACATCCTCCTTCGCGGCCTGCGCCCGAGCTGCGGCGGCGACATCAGGATCGCCATAGCCGAGGACATTGGGGCCGTAGCCGCACATGTAGTCGATGAACTCGTTGCCATCGACATCCCAGAACCGAGTGCCCTCCGCGCGCTCCGAGAAGAGGGGGAAGGCGGTGCGGGGGATGAAGCATCCTTCGCTCGGGCCGAGGTGTCCGGGAACTCCCGCGGGGATCACGCGGACAGCTCTGTCGAAGATCTCCTGGCTCTTGGCGTAGGAGTTCGGTGCCGTCAGGGTGGGGGTGGTCATGCTGTCACGCTCCGAGGTAGGTGCCGACACGGTCGAGGATGCGGCTGGTGTTGTCGATGAGAGGGATGAAGCCGCGCATCTGCAGGCGTCCATCGCAGACGCAGGCCAGCGCGCTCTCGCGGCCCGAGAGGATGCCGCCTGCCACGTCGAGGTCGGCAAAGCGCAGCGCCGCGCGCGGTGCATCGCTGTGGTCGGGGTCGACGCGCACGCGGTGGCCCTGGACTTCGAAGCGGTAGCGGATGTCGTCACCCACCTCGAAATCGAGATCGCCGTCGGGCATGTGGGCTGCCGAGAACTTGCCACTGAGGTCTTCGTTGGCGACGACCGCGATCGCGTGGGCCGCGACATCGAGCGTGAGCAGAGTGCTGCGCTCGGCGAACACCGGATCGGCGAGGTCATCCTCGCTCGGGCGAAGCATCCGGGCCAGCATCTCGGTCAGCGGCGTGAACACGCGCGTGAGGAAGCGGATGCCGGCGGGACCTGCGACCGGGATCGGCTGCGCCGTGCCCGCGATGACGGCGTTGAGGTGCGCGGCCGAGCGGAACATCAGGGTGGGACCGCGCCCCTCGCGCTCGGTGAGTGAGGTGATCCCGCTCCGCTCGAATCGGTAGTGCGCGCGCAGGCCGCCTGGCGCGGACAGCGAGAGTGTGGTCGGCCTGCTCGTCTCGCGGGCCAGCAGACGCGCAGCATCCGGGGAGAGCTCGATCAGACGGGGGAGCGCGCCCAGGACGGCGTGCAGGTTGATGGCCGCGAGGACCCGTTCATCAATGTGCGTGAGCATCGTGTTCCTTCGGTTCGGCTGGGAGGAGTCCGACCAAAGTTGGACGTTTGACCAACTTTGGTTATCGAACCAGGCCCGCACCCCGAGAACCAAGCGCGCGGCGATGATTTTACGAGAGCGAAACGCGCGGACTTCTCGCTGTGACGCGCCGCCAACCCTCAGACCGGATGCCAGGCTCACAGCGATCTCGTACCCGCGCTTCGTAGGTTGAGGGCATGAGTCACGCGTCGGCCATGCACCCTGCGACCCCGCAACTCCCAGACCTCGCTTCCGATGAAGTAACCGTCTCGCTCTCGCAACTGCGCGCTGCCCGCGACGAAGTGCAACGGTTCCTGTTGCCCTACCAATTTGGTCTGAAGGAGATCGAGACGAAGGTCGAGATCCTGCGCGACGAGTTCCTGCAGCTGCACGACTACAACCCGATCGAGCACATCTCCAGTCGCGTGAAATCCGCCGACAGTCTCGTCGCCAAGGTTGGTCGGAAGGGCATCGACGGCGACTTCGAGTCGATCCGCACGCACATCACCGATATCGCCGGCATCCGGGTCACCTGCAGCTTCGTGGCGGACACGTACCGCCTGTTCGACCTGCTCACGCAGCAGGACGACATCGAGGTGCACTCGGTCAAGGACTACATCGCCGACCCGAAACCCAACGGCTACAAGAGCCTGCACGCCATCGTGCGGGTTCCGGTGTTCCTCTCCACCGGTCGCGTCGACGTGCCGGTCGAAGTCCAGTTCCGCACGATCGCGATGGACTTCTGGGCGAGCCTCGAGCACAAGATCTACTACAAGTTCGATCGCCAGGTTCCCGAGACCCTGCTTGCGGAGTTGAAGGATGCCGCGGCAAGCGCCGCAGAGCTCGACGAGCGGATGCAGCGCCTGCACCGCCAGGTGCACGGCATCCGTCCCGCGCCGCCTCGCACGCTCCAGGTCTGAACCGCACTGGGCTCCGATGTCATACATCGCGGGTCCACGCAACCCCCAACTGTTCATCCGTGACACCGGAACCGAGTCCGGGGTGCTCGACTAGGGTGGAATCCCACCGGGAAGGGGTGCCGTGCAAACATGGCCAGGGTCGGCGTATCCGTTGGGTGCGACCTTCGATGGGAACGGAACCAACTTCGCCCTCTTCAGTGAGGGTGCTGAGCGCGTCGAGCTCTGCCTGTTCGGTGAGCGGGGGCGTGAGACACGCGTCGACATGCTCGAGGTCGATGCCTACGTTTGGCACGCGTACCTCCCGAACATCGCACCGGGCCAGCGCTACGGCTACCGCGTGCACGGCGAGTATGACCCCGCCAGCGGCAAGCGATTCAACCCCAACAAGCTGCTCCTGGACCCCTATGCCAAAGCTGTCGACGGGCAGGTGACCTGGGGGCAGTCGGTCTTCGGATACACCTTCGGCGACCCAGACTCCCGCAACGACGACGACTCCGCGGCCGAGATGATGAAGGGCGTCGTCATCAACCCCTTCTTCGACTGGGGGGGTGATCGACCGCTCCGCATCCCCTACTCGGAGTCCTTCATCTACGAAGCCCACGTCAAGGGACTGACGATGCGGCATCCCGATATTCCGGATGAGATCCGCGGGACCTACAGTGCGATCGCGCATCCGCTGATCATCGAGCACCTGAAGCGGCTCGGCGTCACGGCGATCGAGCTGCTTCCGGTGCACCAGTTCATCAACGACTCGATGCTGGAAGAGAAAGGCCTCTCGAACTACTGGGGCTACAACACCATCGCCTTCCTCGCGCCACAGAACACGTACGCGTCCTCAGGCCAGCGCGGGCAGCAGGTGCAGGAGTTCAAGGGGATGGTGCGGGCCCTGCACGAGGCCGGTATCGAGGTCATCCTGGATGTCGTCTACAACCACACCGCCGAGGGCAACCACCTGGGACCCACGCTCTCGTTCCGCGGCATCGACAACGAGGCGTACTACCGACTCGAAAATGACGACAAGCGGTACTACACCGACTACACCGGCACAGGCAACAGCCTGAACGTCGGCAACCCGCACGCGCTGCAGCTGATCATGGACTCGCTGCGGTACTGGGTGCTCGAGATGCATGTCGACGGATTCCGTTTCGACCTCGCCGCGACCCTCGCCCGAGAGTTCTATGACGTCGACCGGCTCGCCACCTTCTTCGAGCTCGTGCAGCAAGATCCGGTGGTCAGTCAGGTCAAGCTCATCGCCGAGCCCTGGGATGTCGGCCCCGGCGGCTACCAGGTCGGGAACTTCCCCCCGCAGTGGACCGAGTGGAACGGCAAGTACCGCGACACCGTCCGCGACTTCTGGCGAGGCGAGCCGCAGGCGCTCGGTGAGTTCGCGTCGCGGCTGACCGGCTCGAGCGACCTGTATGCGCACTCGGGGCGCTGGCCGGTGGCATCCATCAACTTCGTCACGGCGCACGACGGGTTCACCCTGCGCGACCTCGTCTCGTACGAACACAAGCACAACGACGCCAACGGTGAGGATGGCCGCGACGGCGCCGACGACAACCGGTCGATGAACTTCGGTGTCGAGGGCCCGACCGATGATCCCGAGATCAATGAGCTGCGCGAGCGGATGCAGCGCAACTTCATCGCCACCCTGCTGCTGTCGCAGGGTGTGCCGATGCTGCTGCACGGCGATGAGCTCGGCCGCACGCAGCGAGGGAACAACAACGGCTACGCGCAGGACAACGACATCACCTGGATCGACTGGGAGCACGTCGACGCGAGCCTGATCGACTTCACCGCCGCGTTGGCCCGGCTGCGCCGCGATCACCCCACGTTCCGGCGTCGTCGCTTCTTCGATGGCCGCCCGGTGCGCCGTGAAGAGGTCGAGCGGATCCCCGACATCGTGTGGCTGCGCCCAGACGGCACGCAGATGCAGCCGGAAGATTGGGACTCCGGGTTCGGGCGGTCGATCGGGGTGTTCCTCAACGGCAATGGCATCCGTGAGCGCGACCGCCGTGGCGAGCCGATCACCGATCTGCACTTCCTCGTGCTCTTCAACGCCGGCGACGAGCCGGTCGAGTTCACGCTCCCGGATGTCGAATTCAGCCCCAACTGGGAAGTTCTGGTCGACACCGCCGGGACGCTCGCCAACACCGAGCCGGTCCATCCGGGCGCGGCAGTGGACCTCGCTGCCAAGTCGGTGGTCGTGCTGTGCGAGCACGTCGAAGAAGAGGTCGAGGTCGACAGGTTCGTCGCAGCCTCCCTGGCCACCGGAACTGTCTCGATCGACGAGGTCCCGGGAGCGGCCCCCAAGGAAGAACTGTCGAGGTAGCGATGCATCCTGAGTCGACGTACCGCCTGCAGATCCGCGCCGCGTTCGACCTGGATGCCGCAGCCGCCGTCACCGGGTACCTGCGCGACATCGGCGTCGGTTGGGCCTATCTTTCCCCGCTGTTGCAGTCGACTTCCGGCTCCGATCACGGATACGACGTCGTCGACCCGACCCGCGTAGACCCCGCCCGCGGCGGGGCGGAGGGACTCGAACGCTTCGCCGCTGCCGCGCGCGCCGCGGGCCTCGGCATTCTCATCGACACGGTTCCCAACCACATGGGGATCGCGGTGCCCGCCGAGAACCCGTGGTGGTGGGACGTGCTGCTGCGTGGTCGCGACTCGCGGTACGCCGCAGCGTTCGACATCGATTGGGAGTTCGGCGGCGGAAAGGTGCGAGTGCCGGTCCTCGGATCGGAGGCCGACGAGGCCATCGATGCGATGGAAATTCGCGTCGACCCGAAGCCCACGGCCCGTGCGCCGCACGGCACCCTGCGGTACTTCGATCACGAGTTCCCGCTCGCGGAGGGGACCGCGCCGGGAGAGGCGACGTCGTACCCGGATGCCGTCCGCCAGGTGCTCGCTCGCCAGCACTTCGAGCTGATGTTCTGGCAGCTCGAGGCATCCGAGCTGAACTACCGGCGCTTTTTCGCCGTCTCGACGCTGGCAGGCGTTCGCGTCGAGGACCCGGTTGTTTTCGACGAGGCCCATGAAGAGGTGGCGCGGTGGTTCCGGGAGGGGCTGGCCGATGGCCTGCGCATCGATCACCCCGACGGGCTGGTCGATCCCGGCGGTTACCTCGAACGGCTCGGCGCTATCACCGGGCGACGGTACACGCTGGTCGAGAAGATCCTCGAGCACAGCGCGACGGAGCATCCCGAGTTGCTGCCGGCGTGGTGGGACACCGACGGCACCACCGGGTACGACGCCATGGCCGAGATCGACCGCGTCTTCATTGACCCGCATGGCGAGGGTGCCCTCGACGCGCTTGATGAGCGGTTGCGCGGCGCGACGGGCCTGCCGCCAGCGCAGCCCTGGCCCGACCTCATCCACGACACCAAGCGGATGATCGCCGACACGATCCAACGCAGCGAGATTGCCCGACTCGTGCGGTGCCTGCCCGAGCAGGTGGCGCTCGCTGCTTCGGATGCCACCGATGCCCTGGCCGAGCTCCTCGCCTGCTTCCCCGTCTACCGCTCCTACCTTCCCGCGGGGCGGGAGGCCCTCGACGAAGCGCTGGCTGAGGCATCCGCTCGTCGCCCCGACCTGGCCGAGGCTATCGGTGCGCTCGCGCCGCTGCTGGCCGACCCGACGCTCGAAGTGGCTCGCCGCTTCCAGCAGACGACGGGCCCCGTCATGGCCAAGGGCGTCGAAGACACCGCCTTCTATCGCGCCACCCGGCTTGGCACCCTCACCGAGGTCGGAGGAGATCCGTCGGTGTTCTCGCTCACGGTCGAGGGCTTCCACGAAGCCTTTGCCCGCAGGCAGGCGCAGCGCCCCGCATCGATGACGTCGCTGTCGACGCACGACACCAAGCGCGGGGAGGATGTGCGTGCCCGCCTGTCGGTGCTCGCCGAGATCCCGCATCGCTGGGCCGCCGCGCTCGAACAGCTCCGCGCCGTGGCGTCAACCGGACACGGGCCGTTCGACACTCTGCTGTGGCAGGCGATCATCGGATCGTGGCCCGCAACCCCCGAGCGCCTCCACGCTTACGCCGAGAAGGCAGCGCGCGAAGCGGCAGAGGCGACGACGTGGTGGAATCCGGATGCCGACTTCGAGCGCCGGATGCACGCCGTCGTGGATGCCGCCTACGGTCCCGCGCGAGAGCTGGTCGAGGCTTTCGTCGACGAGGTCGCGCAGCCGGGCTGGAGCAACTCGCTGTCGGCGAAGCTCGTGCAGTTGGCAGGTCCCGGAGTCCCCGACGTCTACCAGGGGTCCGAGTTGTGGGAGACCTCACTGGTGGACCCCGACAACCGTCGCGCCGTCGACTTTGCGCAGCGCGCAGCGATGCTCGCCGAGCTCGACCGCGCGGAGTCCGAAGGACGCGTGCCTGCCATCGATGCATCAGGAGCTGCGAAACTCCTGGTCACGTCGCGCGCGCTGCGCTTGCGGCGCGACCGACCCGAGTTGTTCACGCGCTACCTGCCCGTTGAGGTGCTGGGTTCGGCATCCGGCCACGCTGTAGCTTTCGACCGGGGCGGCGCTGTTGCCGTCGCCACCCGGCTGCCCGTGGGGCTGGTGGCACGCGGCGGCTGGGCCGACACCCGGATGCTGATTCCCGGCGGCACCTGGACCGACGCTCTGACGGGCCGCGCCTATCCCGGCGGAGAGGTGCCCCTGGCAGACGTGTTGGGCTCGCTGCCTGTCGCGCTCCTGACACGTCAAACACCCGACCTGTGTCGAGGCGCTGCGGGTGACGGGGTGTCTCATGCAGGCTTCGGTGTCTCGGGTTTCAGCGAAGCGGAGGAAGCATGATCGAGGTCTGGGCACCCCGAGCGCAGCGGGTACGGATGCGTCGACCGGGCCACCCCGATGTGGCGATGACCGCGGGAGACCGCGGGTGGTGGGTGGCGGACGTTGAGCTTGCCGATGGCGATGAATACGGCTTCGTCCTCGGTGATGCCGACGCGCTACGCCCCGATCCGCGGTCGCGTCGGCAGCCGCGGGGGGTGCACGAGGCATCCGCCTTCTTTGATGCCAGCGCGTTCGGGTGGACCGACGGGGCCTGGACAGGGCGGCAGCTGGCCGGGGGTCTGATCTACGAGCTGCACGTGGGAACGTTTACACCCGAGGGCACGCTGGATGCCGCGATCGGTCGGTTCGATCACCTCGTCTCGCTCGGAGTCACGCACATCGAACTGCTGCCGGTCAACGGGTTCAACGGCGTCTGGAACTGGGGCTACGACGGCGTGCTCTGGTATACCGTCCACGAGGCTTACGGCGGCCCCGCCGCCTACCAGCGGTTCGTGGATGCCGCGCACGCCGCGGGCCTGGCCGTCATCCAGGACGTCGTCTACAACCACCTCGGCCCGAGTGGCAACTACCTGCCCGAGTTCGGTCCGTACCTTCGGGATGCGGCGCGCAACACGTGGGGACTGTCGGTCAACCTCGACGCGCGCGAGGTGCGCGAGTTCATCATCCAGAACTCCCTCATGTGGCTGCGCGATTACCACGTCGACGGGCTGCGGCTGGATGCCGTGCATGCCCTCCGTGATGAGAGCCCGACCCACATCCTGCAGGAGCTCGCCGAGGCCGCCGATGCCCTCTCGGCGCACCAGGGTCGGCCGCTGACGCTCATCGCGGAGTCCGATCTGAACGACCCGACTCTGATCCTGCCGCGGGAAGCCGGCGGGTACGGTCTCACCGCACAGTGGAGCGATGACTACCACCACGCGCTCCATGTCGCAGTCAGCGGCGAGACCGTGGGGTACTACGAGGACTTCGGCGCGCTGGGCGCCTTCCCCAAGGTCTGGACCGAAGGGTTCTTCCACAACGGCACCTACTCGTCGTTCCGGGGGCGGGACCACGGCTTCCCGATCCCACCGACGGTTCCCACCTGGCGGCTGGTGACCTTCGGCCAAGACCATGATCAGATCGGTAATCGCGCCGCCGGCGACAGGCTCAGCCAGTCCCTCTCCACCGACCGGCTTGCCGTCGCAGCGGTCTTGACACTGACTACGCCCGGAACGCCGATGCTGTTCATGGGCGAGGAATGGGGAGCATCCACGCCGTGGCAGTTCTTCACCTCGCACCCGGAGCCCGAGCTGAGGGAAGCTACCGCAAAGGGTCGCATCGAGGAGTTCGAGAAAATGGGCTGGGACCCGGCGATCGTCCCCGACCCGCAGGATCCCGAGACCTTCCACCGCTCGAAGCTGGACTGGGCAGAGGCAGCCACCTCACCGGAGGTGGGGGTCGACCACGCGCGGCTGCTGCAGCTGTATCGCGACCTCGCCGCGGTGCGTCGCGCGCGGCCCGAGCTGACAGATCCCGCCTTCGCGGACTGCGATGCGCTTTCGGGGAGTGGTGCCGACAGCGATGATCCGCGGGCGCGGTGGTTCGTGCTCCAGCGCGGTGAGCTATCGGTCCTCGTGAATCTCACCGGGTCGTCGCACACCTTCGCCGTGGCGCCGGATGCCGTCATCCTGCTGAGCGCGGGAGGGGGTGAGGTCGAGCCCGTCATCACCGCGGCATCCGGCCCCGACCCGTCGGGCGCGGCATCCGTAATCACCCTCGCCCCCGACTCCGCCGCGATCGTCGCCCCCGCTCGCCCCTGACCCGAGCCCCGAACCGAGCGCCGAACCCACAGGTTTGGGTGCGAGCCCACCCGTTTCTGCGTGCGGATCGTGTGGGTTCGCGCAGAAGAGTGTGGGTTCGTGCCGGTGGTTGCCCCTGACCCGAGCCCGGGCTGGTGCTCGCTATCGTGAAGGGATGTCCGCGAATCTCCTGATCATCCCGCTGCTGGCAGCGCTCGCACCGCTGCTGACCCGGGTGATCGGGCGGTGGTTCGCGGTTCCGATCGTCGTGTTCGAACTCGTGCTCGGCATCCTGGTCGGGCCGTCCGTGCTCGCCTGGGTGGAGCCGGTCGACTTCTTCGCGACCCTCGCTCAGTTCGGACTCGCGATGCTGTTCTTCGTCGCAGGATCCGAACTCGACTTCACGGCCTTCCGCGGGCGAACCGGCCGCAACGCCGCGGTCGGATGGCTGCTCTCGCTCGGGATCGGCATCCTGATCGGCCTGCTCGTCGGCCCGCTGGGCGCGGCGATCATCATCGGCATCGCGCTGTCGTCGACGGCCCTCGGGACGATCCTTCCCATCCTTCGCGACGCCGGCGAACTGAAGACTCCGTTCGGCAAGGCGGTTGCGGCAGTCGGCGCGGTGGGCGAGTTCGGTCCGCTGGTCGCGATCTCCGTCTTCCTCGGCGGGCGAGACCCGGGCGTCGCCTCGATCGTGCTCGCTGCCTTCCTCGTGATCGCGGGGCTTGCGATCTGGCTCGCCTTCCGGATCCCGCACGGGATGATGCACCGCGTGGTCAGCGCGACGTTGCACACGTCGGGACAGTACGCGATCCGTGTCGTGTTCCTGATCCTCGGGGCGCTGCTCGCCCTGAGTATTGCGCTCGATCTCGACATCCTGCTCGGGGCGTTCACCGCAGGAATCGTGTGGCAGCTCATGATGCGCGACGCATCCGAGGAGAACCGTGAGGCTGTCGAGAGCAAGATCGAGGGGATCGCCTTCGGATTCCTCGTGCCGATCTTCTTCATCTACACCGGCGTCACCTTCGAC
Source organism: Microbacterium sp. NPDC076895 (assembly GCF_040687115.1). Lineage (NCBI taxonomy): Bacteria > Bacillati > Actinomycetota > Actinomycetes > Micrococcales > Microbacteriaceae > Microbacterium > Microbacterium sp. NPDC076895. The sequence continues at coordinate 31,253 of NZ_JBFBMQ010000012.1, read as the reverse complement.
CTTGCGGCACTGCTGGCAAACCCCGCGCTGCTGCTGTTCGTGCCCGTCGTCCTCGTGGCGTTGCTGATCGTGCGCGGTGTGCCGTCGATGCTCGTCGCACCGCCGGGGTCGCGCGTGCGCGATCGGATCGCTCTTGGTCTCTTGGGTGCGACGGGCCTGCCGATCATCGTCGCCGTCACCGCGATCGGCGTGGACGAGAATCTCCTCACCTCGGCGCAGGCAGCCCTGTTCGTGACCGCGGGAATGCTGTCGGTGCTGATCTATCCGCTCATTGGAATGCTGTTGCGAGGCGAGCGCGTCAGCCGCGTTCCCGCCGAGCTGGATGACGCGGTCTAGCGCGGTGAAACCAGCTGATCTGCCCGGTCTGCTCGCGTGGGCCAGAGCTGAACTCGCCGCGGCGCCGCGGGAGCTGCTCGGCGAGGTAGTGACACCACGGATGCTGGGCATTCCGCGCGCACCGAGGGTCGTCCTCCGCGATGAGGCATGGCATCTCGGCGTGCTCCTGCTCGGCCCCGTCGACCTCTACGCGACCGGCGAGATCGTGAGGTCGCGGGAGCCGGCGCGCCGCGGATACACCGCGGAGTCCCAGCGTGCGCGGGCGGGGCTGGCCGAGGCGGCGTTTCGTGGCGGCATCCTGCCTGGCGTAGCTGTGCATCTTGGATGGCAACGGCTCGATGTTTCACTGATCGGCGAAGTGGCATCCGTGGATGTCGGGCCCCTGGCCGTAATCGACGGTCAGCTCCGGGTGCGCTGGAGCACCGCTGGCGGGTTCATGGATGCCGAGAGCTACGTTCGCGAGCGCGTCGAGCTTGCGCGGCATCCACCCCAGGGTGCCACCTGAGCCGTCTGGCTACGAGCGGGAGGAATTGACGCTGCGACCGCGCACGATGCCGACGAACGCCTCGACCTCGGGCGTCGTGCGCTCGGCTACCCACGCCAGCGCGACGCTCGAGACGGGGCCGCCCGAGAGGGGCCGGTACGCAACGTCTTTGCGGTGATGCAGCCGCGCGAGTGACATCGGGACGATCAGGATGCCGACACCCGTGGCAGCCAGTTCGACAGCCGCCTTCGTGTCTGCCGGGGCCGCGAAACGGGGTGCGATCGTTCCCGGGACTGCCGGCTGCAGGACGTCATCCTCCGGGACGATGAGCACCTCGCCCGCCAGGTCCTCGGGGGCAAGCTCCTCCGCCACCGACAGGCTCGAGTCACTCGAGAACACCACGACCGGCACCTCGTCGTAGAGCGAAATGGCGTGAAGGTCGGTCTTGTCGATCGGGAGTCGAACGAGGGCTGCGTCAACGGCTCCTGCCAGCAACTGATCGCGCTGCGAAGTCGGAGCGATCTCTTCGAGCTCGAGCCGCGTGCGCGGCATCCGCTCTCGCCAGAGCGAGATCCACTTTCCCGGGGTCGCCCCGGGTACAGCGCCGAGACGGAATACCTCAGCTGGCGGCGGGCCTGAGTGCGCCTGCGGCGCATCCCGTGATCGGGAAGATCGGTCGCGCCTGGCCATTCCGTCAGGCTACCGCGACGGCGCCAGGCGCCACGGCAGCAGTCGGCTCGATTCAGGCGGCGAGGCGAAGGCCGCGCGGGGCCGGGTCAGGCCGCGAGGCGAAGGCCGCGACGGTCGGTGGCGACCCGCTCGTTCTCTCCGACGGTCTCGTCGTCACCGAGCAATGAGCCGACGGCGACGCGCGCGTGAGCGCCGATGACGGTGCGGATGCCGATCTTCGAGCCGGCGCCGACCGCCGCTCCTGGGCCGATGTGCGCGTGCGGCGCAACCACGACCTCCGGACCGATCAACGCATCCGACTCGATCCACACACCGCGGCCGATCCGGGCGCCCGCAGCGATCTGAACTCCCGGTTCGACATACGCCCCGGCCTCGACGATCGCGGTCGGATGCACCTTGGCCCCGTGCGCGATGAGTCCTCGGCCATTGGCGTGTTTGCGATACCGCAGTGTCTCGCCGTGGTCGTTCTCGATGTCGACGTAGTTCTTGCCCACGATCTCCTCCACGGGGCCGTTCGGCCCCAGTACGATCCCCAACGCCGTGGTACGGAGATTCATTCCCCTGCATCCGCTTGCCGCTGAATTCTCTGTAGCGGCAATGGTGCCGGATCTCGGGTTCGTCGTCTCCCGGCTTGACATCTCTTCGGAACGGTCCCGACATCGGATTGGCAGAGAATGGAAGGCATGCCAACCGACGATCTCGGCGACGCGCATGACACGACTTCGGAGACCCCGGATCAGTCCTCGCACCCTGCTCCAGAGGCCACCCGCACCCTCGTATTCGACGAACGTGCCACCGCACACTCGCCGGCGGAGGACGTGCTCGGCATCCTCACCGGTACCTTCACCGCATCACTGGGGCTCTACCTGTTGCAGTCCTCGGAGGCCGTTACCGGCGGCACGGCAGGACTCGCGCTGCTGATCCAGTACGCATCCGGGTTGCCGTTCTGGATGCTGTTCCTGCTCATCAATCTGCCCTTCGCCGTGCTGGCGGTGTGGCAGCGCGGCTGGAGCTTCACGATCCGAACTGTCATTGCGATCGCCATGGTCTCGGGCTGGTCGGTGGTGCACCACGCACTCTTCTCCATCGATGACCTCAACCCGATCTACGGGACCCTCGGCGGGAACCTTCTGGCCGGAGTGGGTCTGCTGATCTTGTTCCGACACCGAGCGAGCCTCGGTGGGATCAACATCGTCGCGCTCATCGTGCAGGACCGGTGGGGGTTCCGCGCCGGATGGACCCAGATGATCTTCGATGTCATCATCGTTGCCGCGGCGCTGCTGGTGGTGCCGTGGCCCAACGTGGTGCTGAGCGGTCTGGGCGCTGTCGTACTGAACCTCGTGCTGGCGATGAACCACCGCCCGGGACGGTACATCGGGCACTGAGAGCGCGGCCGCCGCCGGCGTCGTGCGCGTCAGGTTTGGCAGCGCGGGCACCAGAAGACGTTCCGTTCCCGCGTGGCGTCGGCGCCCAGTGCGCTGGCGAGAATCGGCGTTCCGCATCGACGGCATGGCCTTCTCTCGCGGCCGTACACCCACATCCGCTCTCCCCTCCGGTCGACGCCCGTGAACGTGCGCTCGACGCGGTCGCGGTTCGCGCGGATCATTCGCGTGCCGACCTCCAGCAGGCCACGCGCGTCGACCTGCGTGCCCGGAGCCGCGGGGTGGATGCCGCGCACGAACAGCATCTCGTTCGCGTACACGTTTCCAAACCCTGCGACGTTGCGTTGGTCGAGCACTGCGACGTGGATCGCCCGCGGATCCGCGCCGACCCGCCTGGCCGCTTCGTCGAGGTCCCAGCCGTCGCTGAGGGGGTCGGACCCGAGGTAGCCGACGAGCTCGTTCTCGCGATCCGTGGGAACAAGGGCGATCTCGGCGAGGTCGAAACCGACAGCTTCGGCATCCGTCGTTCCGACGATTGCCCGTGCTCGAAAAGCCGGCGCCCGCCAACGCTCACCGGGGCGGTACACGTGCCATTCGCCCTCCATCTTGAGGTGCGAGTGCAGCGTCCATGGCCCGATGCGTGCGAGCAGGTGCTTTCCGCGCGGCACGACCGCGTGGACCTGTTCTCCTGTGAGGTCAGCGGTAGCCAACTGCGGCACCCGCAGGTCGAATCGCGTCACCGTGCCGCCCGCGAGTGCCGCATCCAGCATTCGCGCTGCACGAAAGACGGTGTCGCCCTCAGGCATGCGGCGACCCCGACGCCTTACGCAGAGTGAGGCCGCGCGGGGTTTCGACGAAGCCTGCTTCGCGCAGCGCCCGGGCGAACGCCGTTCCGAAGATCGGGTCACCGTTCACCTGCTCGACGGTCAGGGTATCGAGGTGCCGCGTGCGGGCCGTCGCTGCGAGGTCGGCTGTCGCTGCCGTCACCGCTTCGTCGTCGGCGCTGAAGAGGAGGGCCGACTTGCCACCGCGCTCGAGGTACAGCACGAGCTCGCCGTCGACGAGCGTCACGAGAGCTCCCGCCTTGCGACCCGGGCGATGTCCGACGCCCTCGAGGCTCGGCCACGCGAGAGCGGCACCGTACGCATTCGCGGGGTCGGTGGCAGCGAGGGTGATCGCCGTGCGCGGGGCGGGGTCGGTGATCGCCGAGAACTCGCGCAAGCGGTCGACGGTCGCGGATGCCGCGAACTGGGCCCCGCCGAGCCTTTCGACGAGGTATCCCCGTCGACAGTGGCCGGCGCGTTCGGCATCCGCGAGGGTGCGGTACACCTGCGCAAAGCCGCCCGGGACCGCCTCGCTTTGGACAGGGCCGCGGGTAACGACCCCGTAGCGGTCGAGGAGGATGCCGGCGATCGCGGCAGCGCGGACCGTGGCGTCTGGCACGGGCTCGGGAAGAAGCGACCACCGGCCGCTCGCTCGCGCACCGCTCCCGCCAGCGCCCCCGCGCGAGCTGTTCGCGGCCGGGCGGGGGATCGTGGCAGAGATGGCCGACCCGCGGAACATCCGCGCACGGGGGGCACGCCGTGCGCTGCGGTGCGCCTGGGACCCACCGGAGAGCAGCCCGCGCACCGGCGCGAACGTGTCATTCGTGACCCGGCCCGCCCACGCCAGCGCCCAGAGCGCCTCGATGACCGACTGCTCGTTCGCGGCGTCAGTGAGGGCGCGAAGCTGCCCCGCGAAGTAAGCCCCGCCGCCGGCGAGAGCATCAAGGATGCGTGCCTCGAGCGACTCGGCGGCGATGTCGTCGGCTCGAGTGGGAAGGCTCAAGGCGACGGTGTCGGCGGGATGCAGCGCGATCCAGCCGTCGCGCCCGGGGAGGGCCCCGTGCCCCGACCAGATGACCTCTCCCGTGGCGGTGAGCTCGTCAAGCAGCGCCGCACGATAGTCGCGAACGCGGCTCGGCAGGACGAGCGACTCCCAGGCGCTCGCGGGAATCGGAACCCCGGCGAGTTGCTCGATCACCGCGAGCACGCCGTCGATGCCCTCGAGCGGCCGGGTCAGGTGCTGCCAGGCGGGCAGGAACCTGGCGAGCGCAGCCTGTGGCACGGGTTCGATGCTTCCTCGGATCGCCGCAAGCGAGCGCATCCGCAGCCGGCGCAGCACCTCGGAGTCGCACCATTCGTTCTCGCCGCCGTCGAGCGCAGACGAGGCGGGCAGGAAGTATCCGCTCGTGATGCGACCCTGCGCCTCGAGCCGCTGCAGTGTCAGCCGTGCGACCGCGGTCCCGATGCCCAGGCGTTCGGCGACAGCATCCGTCGTGAACGGTCCGTGGGTGCGGGCGTGACGGGCTACCAGGTCACCGAGGGGATCGGCGACCGGTTCGAGGAACGCGACGGGGATGCCGACGGGCAGCGGAATGCCGAGGGCGTCGCGCAGGCGACCGGTGTCTTCGATGGCTGCCACCCGTTCGACGCCGGCGATCGTGATCCCGATCGCGCGCCGGCTGGCGACGAGTGCGTCGAGGTGGGTGGATGCTTCGGGAACCGGGGCGGCGGGTCCGGGCCTCTCGACGTCAGCAGCTTCCGTCTCGGTGGGGGTACCGGGTGCCGCCTGCAGCCTCTCGGCTACTTCTGGCGCAGACAGCGGTCCGAGCAGACGCAGCAGGTCGGCCACGCCCTCGAGCCCGCGGACCCGGCGATCCGGCGCGAGGTGCTGCACCTCGGCTTCGAACTGGGCGATGACGTCGGGGTCGAGGAGCTCCCGCATCTCGACCGTGCCGAGCAGCTCCGCCAACAGGGCAGGGTCAACGGCGAGGGCGGCGGCCCGACGCTCGGCGAGCGGGGAATCCCCCTCGTACATGAACGCACCGACATATCCGAACAGCAGGTCGCGGGCGAAGGGTGAGGGCTGCGGCGTCTCGACCTCGATGAGGCGGATGCGGCGGTCAGCGATCGAGCGGGTGATCCGCAGTAGAGCGGGGACGTCGTACACGTCCTGCAGGACTTCGCGCAGCGTTTCGAGGATCACCGGGAACGTCGGATGCCGACGGGCTACCTCCAGCAGCTGGGCTGACCGTTGGCGCTGCTGCCACAGTGGGCTGCGCCGGTTCGGATTCGTCCGCGGCATAAGGAGTGCCCTCGCGGCGCATTCGCGGAAGCGTGACGCGAACAGCGCAGAGCCGCCGACCTCCTGCGTGATGAGCGGTTCGAGCTCATCCGCGTCGAACACGAAGAGCTCGGCGCCCGGAGGTTCACCGGTGGTGTCGGGAACGCGCGCGATGATACCGTCGTCGCTCGCGACAGCGGACCCTTCCACGCCCAACCGCTCTCGGATCCTCGCGTTGACGGCAAGGGCCCACGGCGCATGCACTTGCATGCCGTAGGGGGAATGAAGAATGACCCGCCAATCGCCGACCTCGTCGCGGCCACGTTCGACAGTGAGGCTTCGATCGGTCGGCAATGTCCCGGTGGCTTCGCGCTGTTCAGCAAGGTACGCGAGCAGATTGGTCTTCGCATTCGCGTCGAGTCCGGCATCCGTCAGCCGCGCGTCGGCGGCAGGCGGTGTCGCGGTGGCGATCTCCCGAGTGAAGGCGCCAAGTGCCTCGCCGAGTTCCGCGGGCCTGCCGATCCCGTCGCCGTGCCAGAACGGGACGCGGCCCGGTTGGCCGTAGGCGGGAAGGACGTTGACGCGATCGTGGGTGATCTCGACGATGCGCCAACTCGTCGTGCCGAGCGTGAAGACGTCGTTCACGCGCGACTCGTAGACCATCTCTTCGTCGAGTTCGCCCACGCGGGCGTTCTGGCTCTCGCCCGCGACAAAGACGCCGAACATCCCGCGGTCGGGGATCGTCCCACCGCTTGTGACGGCGATGCGCTGGGCGCCGGGGCGGCCGGTGAGGGTTCCGGCATCCCGATCCCAGACGACGCGCGGGCGCAGCTCGGCGAACTCGTCCGAGGGGAACCTTCCCGCGAGCAGGTCGAGGGTGGCTTCGAACGCCGACCGAGGCAGCGCGCGAAACGGCGCGCTGCGCTTGACGGTCTCGAACCACTCCTCGACGTGGAGCGGGGCGAGGGCCGCTGCTGCGACGGTCTGCTGAGCGAGGATGTCGAGCGGGTTCTGCGGCACCTGGATCGCCTCGATCTGGCCTGCGAGCATCCGTTCGGTCACGATCGCGGTGTGCAGCACATCGGAGCGGTGCTTGGGAAAAAGCGACGCGCGGCTGATCTCGCCGACCTGGTGTCCCGCGCGGCCGATGCGCTGCAGACCGGATGCCGCGCTCGGCGGCGCCTCGACCTGGATGACGAGGTCGACGGCTCCCATGTCGATGCCGAGCTCGAGACTGCTCGTGGCGACGACGCAGCGCAGTATGCCGGACTTGAGTTCCTCTTCGACGAGGGCGCGTTGCTCCTTCGAGACGGAGCCGTGGTGTGCCTTAGCTAGCACGGGCTCAGCCCCCGCGGTCTGGCCGCTCTGCGCGGGCATCGCTGCCGTGATCGACGGTTCGGGGAGGTCGATACCGAGCCGCTCGGCGTAGATCTCGTTGAGTCTCGCGGTGAGGCGCTCCGCCAGGCGCCGAGAGTTGGCGAAGACGATCGTCGAGCGGTGCTCGAGGACCCGGTCGACGATCGCCTCTTCGACATGCGGCCAGACCGATCCGGTCATTTCCGTGTTCTCGGGGCGCGCGGCAGCTCCGCCCGAGGGGGCGAACCAGTCCTCGCCTTGCCCGGAGGTCGGTGCTGTGGCATCCGTCGACCGCACGCCTGGCCCACCCGTGGTGGATGCCGCGGCCGGCGGTGGGTTGAGCATGTCTTCGACCGGGACCGTGACCCGCATCTCGAAGGTTTTGGATGCCGGCGGCGCGACGATCTCGACCGGGGCTGCGCCCCCGAGGAACCGGGCAACCTCGTCGATCGGTCGCACCGTCGCCGATAGGCCGATGCGCTGCACGGATGCCGCATCCGGCCTCTCGGCGCGGATCATGGCGTCCAGGCGCTCGAGGCTGAGGGCCAGGTGCGCGCCGCGTTTGGTCGCGGCCACGGCGTGGACCTCGTCGACGATGACGGTGTGCACGCCCGTGAGCGTGCGGCCCGCCTGGCTCGTGAGCATGAGGTAGAGCGACTCGGGGGTCGTGATCAGGATGTCGGGCGGCGTCGCGACGAGCTTGCGGCGCTCCGTCGACGGGGTGTCTCCGGAGCGGACGCCGACCGAGACCCCGGGGAGGCTCAGCCCGCGTCGGCGGGCTGACTGGTCGATGCCGACCAGCGGCGAGCGGAGGTTTCGTTCCACGTCGACACCGAGAGCCTTGAGCGGTGAGATGTAGAGGATGCGGGTGCCCGCGGCATCCTGCGGGGTTTCAGCCTTCTCCCGGAACACACGGTCGATGGCCCACAGGAATGCCGAGAGCGTCTTGCCGGACCCGGTCGGTGCGACCACGAGTGCGTGGCGACCCGCCGAGATCGCCTTCCACGCGCCGGATTGGGCCGGGGTCGGTGCGGTGAATGCGCCGCGGAACCAATCCTGCGTGGCAGGACCGAATCTCTCGAGCACATCCGCCATCCCCCTATCTTCGCCCGCCCCACCGACATCCGGGGCGGTCTCGGTCCCAGCCCGCAGCGAACTCCTCAGAACGGGCGACGGATGCTGCGCGGGGCGCCTGCGGCCACGGTAGGTGGCCCGATCTTGAGGAGTTAGCGACGCTGTGCATCGCGGGGTTCGTCCCGGCCCCGACACAGAACGTCGACGCGAACGGGGCTGCCCCAGCGAGTTGACAGACGAACCGGGCGGCGCCGCCCCGAGGGAGTACCGTGACGGTGAGCAAAGGAGCGACCATGGCATTCGACCAGGTGGTGCACGGACGGCAGGACGATTTCGAGGCCCGGCACGGCGACCGTGGACGGTTCACGTTCGCCAAGCACGTCGTTGTTCCCAAAGAGGGCACTCAGCTACAGGTCTCATTCATGGAGATCCCGCCGGGTCAGTCGGCCTATCCATATCACTGGCACGCTGGCGTCACCGAGGCCTACGTCATCCTGTCGGGAACGGGTCGGGTGCGTACCCCGGGTGCTGAATTCGACATCGGCCCGGGGGAGGTCGTCGTCTTTCCACCCGGGCCGGCGGGCGCGCACCGGATGACGGCTACCGGCGGTGAGCCGCTCCGGTACGTCGACCTGGACACGACATCCGAACAGGACGTGATCGGCTACCCGGACTCGCGAAAGACGATGGCGTACACGACCGCCCGCCCCACGATGCTCTTCCGTGACGACGACGCCGTGGACTACTACGACGGTGAGCCTGACGCTGGGTGAGGGGCGAGACCGGGTGAGCGGGTGACGCGGAGCGCACACATGTGAGCGCGGACGTGCGAGAGTGACGTACGGAGGATCCCATGCGTACCACCCCAACCGTCCTCGCCGCGACTCTTCTCACCGCGTTCCTCGTCGGCATCGGCGCCGCACCCGCCCTCGCGGAGCCCGGAACCGGCCCCGGCGTCAGCGATCCCCCGCGGGCTTCGACCGAAGCCACGGTCGTCGCGATGCGGCACCAGGGCGGCCGGTTCGGAGCCTAGGAGACGGCGATCACCGACCCGCAGACGCCCTACCCGACGACGATCACCGGCACCGGCAGGACGTTCTCGACGGCTCAGATCGTGCTCAACGACCCGAGCTCGAGCAGCCCGGGCGACATCCTCACCTACTGCATCGATCTGACTACCGAGACCGAGATCGGTGTGCACTATGAACTCGGCGACTGGTCCTCGGCGAACGTCCCGAACCTCGACTACGTCACCTACATCCTCAACAACTACTACCCGGTGGCGTCTGGAGCGCCGGCGCTGTCGACGGATGCCGAGAAGGTAGCCGCCGTGCAGGGGGCGATCTGGTACTTCACCGATCAATTCGTCGTGCCGCGTTTCGGCTATCCCGCGCAGCACGATGCCATCGCGGCGATCGTGGCGGCCACCCAGGCTGCCCTGGCCGGCGGATCGACCCCCGCGCCACCGCTTCCCACCCTGACGATCACGCCCGACACCGCGACGGCGCCGACGACCGGTGATGTGGTGGGTCCGTTCGCGGTCGGTGGGTCAGTGAGCTCATCGACGCTCTCGACACGGGGCATCGACGTGTTCTCGGATGCCTCCGGCACTGAATCGGTTCCCGAGGGCGCTTGGGTCCCGCCGGGAAGCTCGCTGTGGGTGCGGTACGCATCGACGGTCGCCGATGAAGGATTCAGCCTGGAGACATCCCAGACCGTCGAGGCCGGAAACGTGTTCCTGTACGACGGCGGGAATCCCGGACGCACGAGCGCCCAGAAGCTGATCCTCGCCGCACAAGCCACGATCCCGATCCGCGCCAACGCGGCGATCACGCCGATGGCCGCCGGCCGGTTCGCCGCCGACGTGACAGTCACCGGTGCGGCCGCCGGCCTGCAGGGAGCCATCTCGGTGACGGCGCGGTGCGATGACGGAACGACGGTCGTCGAGAGTTCGGGAACGCTCGCCGCCGGCACCCCGGCGGGAACGACCCGGGTGGTGACCCTGTCGGCTGTGCCCGCCGGCGCAACGTGCACCGTCACGCAGACCGCAGACGGGCACACCGCCGGTGCGGTGCTGACCTCCACCACGACGGTTCCGGGATCCGTTGTTGCTGTGGCGAACTCCACGGTGTCGGCGACGGTCACCGACACGTTCGCACACCCGACGCCCACTCCCACCCCGACGCCTACCCCGAGTCCCACCTCGACCCGGCTTCCCGACACCGGAGCCTCGGCGCCGCCGTCCTGGGGGATGCCGGCGGCTCTGCTCACCGCGGGGCTCGCCGTCATGGTTCTCGACCACGTTCGCCGGCGCTCGCGCGCATCACGCTAGCCAGGGTCGCCGGTGGCGAACTCAGCATGATCGGTGTCGTACAGCCGCCGCAGGAGCGGGAGAGCGGCGTCCTCGCGCCGAGATCGAGGAGTTAGCGACACGCCAGCGCCGGTCAGCTCTCCGGTGCCGCCGAGTCCTCGGCTGATCCGGGCGCTGCGGAGACTGCCGCAAGCTCCGCGACGAACTCGAGTTTGTCGAGCACGGGCGTGGACAGCACGAACGGATAGAGATCGTCGTAACCCATCGAGCGGTTCATCATGTTGAGAGCGGTCGACAGCGGCATCCACGTCTTCGCGACCCGTTCGCGGAACGAGGCGGTCGGTGCGGGGCGCAGCAGGCCGAACTCCTCGGCGGTCTGGATGCTGTCACTGATGTGCAGGTAGTGGGCCCAGGTTTCGGCGAAGTCCTCCCACGGGTGCATCGTCGCGTACTGCGAAATGAAGTGCTGTTGCCAATCCGCGGGAGCACCCTCGGCGTAATGGCGGTCGATTGCCGCCTGATAATCCTCGGACTCGTCGCCGAAGAGTTCCCGCGCCCGGGCGCGAGTGTGGTCATCCGTGACCAGGAAAGACTCGTAGTAGTGCCCGATCTCGTGCCGGAAGTGACCGAGCATCGTGCGGTATGGCTCGTCGAGCATCGCGCGTACCTTTTCGCGGTGCGCGTCCTCGGCCTCGGCGAGGTCGATCGTGACGACGCCGTCAGCGTGCCCGATCGTGACCGGTTCCGCGACGCTCGACAGCAGGTCGAAGGCGATCCCGCGAGGGTCCTCGGTGCGATCGAGAATCGGGATGCCGAGCTCGTCGAGCTCCGCGATGAGGTGACGTTTGGCCCGCTCCGCGGGAGCGTAGTTCGAGATCCCCTTGAGGTCAGCGTCGTTGGGCCGGGTGCGGGTTAGGCCGCAGCTGAAGCACAGCCCGCCGGCATCCGTCGTCAGCCACGTGCAGCCCGACAGCCCGAGGTTCGCGCACACGTGCCACACGGTGCCCGCGGCATCCGTGTAGGTGCGATCGTCGGCATCCAGCGGCACGATGTCGCGCTCGGCGCGCGAGTAGCCGAGGGGCGTTTCGCACGAGACGCAGACCGAGTTCTCGAAGAACAGGCGATTGCCGCAGACCCGGCACGTATAGGACTTCACGGGCGAATCCTCGCACACGAACGAGTCATCTCCGGAGGGGTTGCGCTCGCGCGATTCACTCTCGCGCGAATGTCGCAACGGCGCACGGATTCGGCGGCGCGCCGGGCGGAGGGGCTTGCTGCCGGGGCGTCGCGCACGATCTGCGCCGTTGCGACACGGCATCGGGCGGGGCGGGGCGGAGATCAGGATGCGGGGGCGACGTCGACGGAGACGCGCAAGGTCGAACGCTTCGCGGTGGTGAAGATAATGCCCTTGACGGGGGAGACGTCGCCGTAGTCCCGACCCCAGGCGACCGTGACGTAGCGGTCGTTCGCCCACTGGTCGTTGGTCGGGTCGATCGCGAGCCACTCGTCCGATCCCGGCAGCCAGACCGCGAGCCACGCGTGCGACGCGTCGGCACCAACGATCCGCTCGCGTCCGGGCGGCGGCTGGGTGGCAAGATACCCGCTGACGTAACGTGCCGCGACCCCGTGGCTGCGCAGGCAGGCGAGGGCGAGGTGCGCGAAGTCCTGACAGACTCCCGCGCGCGTTCGGAACACTTCGGCGACCGAGCTGGTGACGGTCGTCGCCGTCTTGTCGTAGTCGAAGTCGGCCTTGATACGGTGCATGAGATCGGTGGCGGCCTCGCCGATCGGTCGCCCCGGGCTCAAGGATGCCGCGGCGTAGGCGTGAGCTTCGGCGACGTGTTCGGCCTTGGGAGAGGCCACGGCGAACTCCGCGGCGGCCCAGGCGCCTGGCGCATCCGGATGCTGCAGCGGGCGCGACAGCTCCCACGGCAGCTCCAGCGCCGCACCGTCGTAGCGGGGCGCCTCGACGGTGACGTCGGTGCGAGCGTCGACGACCAGACGGGTGTGGGGGGAGGTGACGTGGAAGTACGTCACGACATTGCCGAAGGCGTCGCGCTCGTGGCTGACGTCGTTCGGCCCCGGCTCGATCGTGACGGTGTGCGAAGCGATCTGCTGCCACACCACCGGTCGCGGGGCCACGTGCGCGAGCCCCAGGCTGTTGCGCACATCGTCGCTGTATTCGTAGATCGTCCGGTGCGACACCGCGTACTTCATGCGTCGCTCCTCACGAGAGTGCCCCGGTGAGCTCGGTCAGCGACAGCGACGCATAGGTCTGCAGCGGCGGGCCGGCAGAGAAGTGCAGTGCCTCGATGGCCCGCGCGATCTCGCGCAGCTGCGCGTCGGCATCCGTGAGGGTGTCGTGCAGCATCGACCGCCGATCATCGACAGCCATAGAGAGGTCGGCGACCTGCACCTCCGCGAGCTGCGCCTCGAGCTGATCGAGCAGTCGCTCGGGGCGGGTCGACCCGCTCGACAGCGGCTGGGCGGCGAGGTGCTCGCGGATGCGTGCCACGGCAAACCGCAGCGACCGGGGGTTCTCGGGGTCTCGCACCAGCAGATCGATCACGCCGCTCGCGTAAAGCCCGCCGCGGTACCGGCGGCGGTGGGTGACGACGCTTTCGCTCGCGCGCAGCACAGCTTCGAGCACTTCCTGTTCGACCTCGCCGACGAGGCGGTCGACCATCGTCGCGCGAAGCAGGATGCCCAGCTGCAGCGCCCGTTCGATGGCTCGCCCGGCCTCGATCATGTGCCAGCCGGCATCACGGATCATGTTGGCCGAGGTGCCCTGCAGCGCCAGAAGCGCCGTGAGCATCTGCCCCGCCGCCTCGCCGATGCCGTGGGCGTGCGGAGTGATCCGCAGGGCGGAACCTGCGCGATCGGTGGCGGCGAACACCCGCCACGTGTCGGCAGAAAGCTGGTCACGCACCCCCTCGAGGGTTGTGCGCAGGCGCGAGAGTGAATGCGCCACCGAACCGGGGCGCGTGCCATCGAGCAGCACGGACCGGAACTCGTCGTCGAGGTCGAGCCAGCGCGTGCCGCACAGCCGCTGTGTGGCGCCCACGAGCACCTGCGTGCTCTGCGCCGCGGTCAGTCCCGGTGCGGTGAGTTGGTCGGCATCCGAGCGGATCGCGAGGACGAGCCGCAACAGGTCTTCGGCCCGTTCCGCGTAGCGGCCCGACCAGAACAGGTCGTCGAGTGCCCGCGGGGCTACCTCGGGCACCGACTGGACAACGGCAACGGTTGTTGCGTCCGGCAGCCCCTGGTCGAGGTCTGACGGATCCGCCTTCAGGACCCAGACGTCCTTTGACGCCGTCGGCAGCGCGCCGTCGGCGACGGCGGTGGCAAGCCCGCCGATGAGCGGGCGGTAGGTCGACTGGTGCCGCAGCGCAAACGTCCGCAAGACCACGGGCCTCGCGTCCACCTGGCCCGGTGAACGCCAGGTCGGTGCCTGCGAGAGCGGAAGGAGCTCCTGCACCGCGAAACGGTGGGGGCTCTGTCGGATGCGCTCGACGAGCCGGGCAGGGTCGGATGCCTGCAGCGGCGTCCGTGGCCCGTCAATGGCCCGCACGACAAGTGTCGGGTCTGCTCCCAGCAGACGGGGCGTCACCTGGTCCAGCGCGCCCGGATCGCCGCACCACCAGGTCGGTGTCGACGCCAGCCGCAACTGTTCGCCGAGGAGGCGCTCACACAGGGCGGGAAGGAAAGGGAGCAGCGCGGGGTTTTCGAGCACGCCGGCGCCGAGGCCGTTGACCAGCCGCACACCGCCGCGGCGAACCGCCTCGGTCAAGCCCGCGACGCCGAGTTGCGAGTTTCCCCGCAGCTCGAGGGGGTCGCACCATTCGGCATCCACGCGGCGCAGGATGACATCGACGCGCTCGCGTGGTGCCACCTCCGGCCAGCCCGCGGGCTTCATCCAGACCTTCCCGTCGCGCACCACGAGGTCCGCTCCCTGCACGAGCGGAAACCCGAGCATGCCGGCGAGGAAGGCCTGATCGTAGGCGGTTTCCGACAGGGCACCGGGGGTGAGGACGACGACGCGGGCATCGGGCCGGGCATCCGGGGCCGCCGCGATGAGTGCTTCACGCAACGCATCGAAGTACGGCTCGATGCGGTGAAGCGCGGCGCCATGGAACAGCTCGGGAACGACCTGCGACACGATCCGGCGGTTCTCCATCGCGTACCCGAGTCCCGACGGGGCCTGCACGCGGTCGGAGATGACTCGCCACTCGCCATCGCCGTCGCGCCCGAGGTCGGTGGCGCTGAACAGCAAGGGGTGCGGATCGGTCGAGCCGGTGCCCGCGACAGCTCGGATGTAGCCGGCGTGCCCGAGCACGGTCGCCGCAGGCAGGATGCCTTCGCGCAGCATCCGGCGCTCGCCGTAGACGTCCACGAGCAGAGCATTCAGGAGCTCGGCGCGCTGGGCCAGTCCCACATCGAGCTTGGCCCAATCGGCGCCGTCGAGCACGAGCGGAACCGGGTCCAGGCGCCACGGCTCGGGGTCGGAGTCGGCCGGGTTGTAGGTCACTCCCTCGTCGGCGAGGAGCCCCCTGACCTCGCGGTTCAGCCGGGACAGGTCATCGATCGTGAGGGTCAGGGCTCCGGGCGCCATCGCGCGCCACGCGGGCCGCAACGTGCCGTCGGGCGCAATGACCTCGTCGAAGCGCGCCGACGATCCCCGGGGTGAAGCGAAGGGCAGCGTGGGTTGGGTGACCGCGGCGGCATAGTCGCGGAGGACGCTCACGCCGGGGCGATCCTGCGCAGGTCGAGGGTGTGCGGGTAGTCAGCGGATGCCGCGCGGCGGCCGCGCTCGCGGAGGGCTCCGACGTCGACGCGGCCGGGCGTGTGTCCGTGGGCCTCAAAGCGGCTCGCACGTCGTGCTTCGGCCTCGAACGCATTCACGGGCGGGTGCTCGTAGGCGCGTCCGCCCGGGTGCACGACGTGATAGGTAGCACCGCCGAGACTCGCCTCGGCGCGGGTGTCGATCACGTCGAAGGTCAGCGGAGAGTGCACCTCGATCGAGGGATGCAGCGCCGACCACGGCTGCCAGGCGCGATAGCGCACGCCCGCGTAGAACTCGCCGAGCGTGCCGGTCGATGTGAGAGGCACAGGTACACCATTGCACGTCACGAGGTGTCGGCGCTCGTCGACGCCGCGCACCGTGACCTGAATGCGCTCGACCGACGAGTCCACGTAGCGGGCGGTGCCCGATCCGGTGGCCTCCTCGCCGAGCACGTGCCACGGCTCGATGGCCTGGCGAAGCTCGAGTTCGATGCGGGCTCCGGGCGCGGAGATCCTGGTGAGACCGACGCGGGGGAAGCGGAACTCCGCGAAGGCGTCGAGCCACGACTGCTCGAACGGGATGCCGGCGCGGTTCAGGTCGTCGACGACGCCCTCGATGTCCAGCAGCGTCCCGTGGGGGAGCAGGAATTCGTCGTGCAGTCGGGTTCCCCAGCGCACGAGCGGCTCGTCGTAAGGCGTATCCCAGAACCAGGCGATGAGGCTTCGCACCAGGAGAGCCTGGACGAGGGCAAGCTCGGGATGCGGCGGCATCTCGAATCCGCGCAGTTCGAGCAGCCCGAGCCTCCCGCGGCTGGAGTCGGGGCTGTAGAGCTTGTCGATGCAGAACTCGGCCCGGTGGGTGTTGCCGGTCATATCGGTGAGCAGGTGGCGGAGGGCCCGGTCGACGATCCAGGGGCGGGCGGTGCCGCCGGATGCTGCGGCCTCGGCATCCAGTCGCCGGAGCTCCCGCAGCGCGACCTCCATCTCGTACACGGCTTCGGGTCGACCTTCGTCAAAACGCGGAGCCTGGCTCGTCGGCCCGATGAACCGACCCGAGAAGAGATAGGACAGGCTCGGGTGCCGTTGCCAGTAGGTGATGAGGCTCGCCAGCAGGTCGGGGCGTCGCAGCAGCGGCGAGTCGATCGGCTGGATGCCGCCGATCGTGATGTGGTTGCCGCCGCCGGTGCCGGTGTGGAGCCCGTCGAGATCGAACTTCTCGGTGGACAGGCGGCTGCGCCGGGCGAGGTCGTAGAGCGTCGTGGTCAGCTCGCGCTGCTGCGCCCACGACGACACCGGCTGCACATTCACTTCGATCACGCCGGGGTCGGGGGTCACGACGAGCTGCTCGAGGCGGGTGTCCGGTGGCGGCGCGTAGCCCTCGATCACCAGACGGATGCCGGTGGCAGACGCCGCCTGCTCGAGGACGTGCAGCAGGTCGGTGTAGTCCTCGAGGTGCGCGACCGGGGGCAGGAAGACATGCACCTGGCCGTCCCGAGCCTCGAACGCGATGGCGGTGGTCGCAGTAGTTGCGACGCCCTGGAGCGACACGTCGGGGACCGCGGGCTCACGGAGCGGCGCCTCTTCGAGATACGAGGGCTCGGCCGTCAGCTCTGGCGGCGTCCACGACACAGAGTCCAACGGCAGGCGCAGGCCGATAGGGCTCGTGCCGGGGCTGAGCACGAGCCTGCCGCGGCGGAACGTCCACACGGGGCTCGCCCAGTGCCCGTCGGTCGTGAGCGGGAGCACCCAACCGGTCGGTGTGTCGATGTCGCGGTCGAGGGCTGCGAGGTCGTGCTCGTCGAAACCCTCGACGTCGGTCGGTTCGCCGACGGGCTTGCGGACCTCGGCAGCGAGCGCCGCCAGCGGGTCTTCGTAGGCAGCCAGCAGCCGGCTGTTCGGGATGCCGAGAGTCTGGGTGACGCGCCGCGCCAGGGTCTCGGCATCCGCCTGCGCGGTCGGCCTGGCCTCGTCAGACCACGGGTCGGCGAACAGCGACGGGTCGTTCCACAGGGGCACACCGTCTTTGCGCCACTGCAGCGCGATGTTCCAGCGGGGCAGCGGCTCGCCCGGATACCACTTGCCCTGGCCGCGATGCACGATGCCGCCGCCGGCGTAGCGCTCGCGGAGCTTCTCGGCGAGGGTGTCGGCGAGCTCTCGCTTCTGGTCGCCGTCGGCGTCGGTGTTCCATTCGGGTGCTGTCGCGTCATCGACCGAGACGAAGGTCGGTTCGCCGCCCATGGTGAGGCGCACGTCAGCCTTGGTGAGCCGCTCGTCGACCGCCTCGCCGAGCGCGTCGATCCGGTGCCACTGGTCCTCGGTGTAGGGGCGGGTCGTGCGGGGGTCCTCGTGGATGCGGCGCACCTCGTTGTGGAACGAGAACTCCACCTCTACGGGCTCGGTGGCTCCCGAGATGGGCGCGGCCGAGGACGGCTCGGGTGTGGCGCTCAGCGGAATGTGGCCTTCGCCGGCGAACAGGCCGCTCGTGGCATCCAGTCCGATCCAGCCGGCACCTGGCACGTAGACCTCGGCCCACGCGTGCAGGTCGGTGAAGTCGGCGGCAGGCCCACTCGGACCGTCGAGGGACTCCTGGTCGGGGGCGAGCTGGACGAGGTAGCCCGAGACGAAGCGTGCCGCCAGGCCGTACTGGCGCAGCAGGCTTACGAGCAACCAGGCGCTGTCGCGGCACGAGCCGATACCGCTGCGCAGCGTGTGGTTCGGGGTCTGCACTCCCGCTTCCATCCGCACGCTGTATGCGACCCGCTGCTGCACCGCGCGGTTGAGGTCGGCGAGGAACGTCACGGTCGGGACGCCGTCCTCGGGCAGCGGCGGCAGAGTCTCCCGCCACCTCTGAGCGCGCCCGCTGCCGGGCACGGCTCGCAGATAGGGCGCGAGATCGGATGCCAGATCAGAGCGGTAGGCGAAGGGGAACCGTTCCGCGTACTCCTCGATGAAGAAGTCGAGCGGGTTGATCACCATCATGTCTGCGACCAGGCCCACCGTGATCTCGAGCCGGTCGACCTTCTCGGGGAAGACCAGGCGAGCCACCCAGTTGCCGAAGGGGTCCTGCTGCCAGTTGACGAAGTGGTTCTTCGGGTACACCTCGAGCGAGTAGGCCTCGATCGGGGTTCGCGAGTGCGGGGCCGGCCTCAACCGAACGAGGTGCGGAGCGACCGAGATGGGCCGGGCGAACTCGTACGCGGTGCGGTGCTCGAGAGCCACCTTGATCGACATGCACACAGCGTGTCGGAGAACTGTTGCGTGCGGGTTACGGTTTGCCGACCAGTCGGACTCGACCCCGATCCTCTAGAGCGCAGCGAGCTGGGCGTCGAGGAACTCGCGAACGTCGGCCAACTCCTGCTCCGAGACGCTGTGGGTGAGCCCCGGGTACGCGCCGCCCGAGAGGGTGGCGTGGCCGGGAAGCCACTGCATCGTGTGCTCGACGAGCGCCGGGGGGATGACGTCATCGTGCGTTCCGCGGCCCCAGAACACCGGCGGCCGGCGCTCTGCCATCGCCGCATCGCCCTCGAGGTCGCCCGGGGCGACGTACCCGCTGAGGTTCACGGCGAAGGCGAACCGGTGCGGCTCCAGGCGCAGGGCTTGCATCGAGACGGCGGCGCCCTGGGAGAACCCGAGGAGCCCGACGGGGTCGTCGCCGGGGAGTGCGTCGACCCAGTCGATGAGGCGGCGCGCGGCATCCGTCACCCGCGACGGGTCGCGGCCATCCAGCCCCTCGATCGGGTACCAGGAGTATCCCGGGGCCGGCCATGGCGGTGTGAGGGGTGCGCGAACTGCGGCGATCGTGACATCGGCGGGCAGGTACGGCCTCAGCCCGAACAGGTCGCGTTCGTCGGAGCCGTAGCCGTGCAGCAGCACCAGCAGCGGCCGTCCTGTGCGGTCCTCGGGCTCGGTGGACCAGAGGACCGTGTCGTCGGCGAGTGCCGGCGTGTCGATGTCACTCATGGCCTCAGGGTATACAAGAGACATGCCGGTACGGACCCCAGACCCCGACCCCAACGAGCGTGACGACGAGGGAACGCCCCGCGATCCGCTCGGCGGGATCGGCGCTTCGTTCGGTCGCGCCGGGCATCCCGTCGGCGACGGGAGCTTCGGTTCTCCCGCACCCGACAGTGCCTCGAACCCGGGATGGCTCACCGACATCGAACTCGCCGAAGCGCGTCGGCGCCTGCCAATTCTCTACGTCGAGGCGCTCCCGGTACGGACGGATGGCGTTGGCCTGGTCACCGAGGTCGGCATCCTGCTGCGCGCCACCCCGCTCGGTGAGATCACCCGCTCGCTCGTCTCGGGGCGCGTCCGCTACGGCGAGACGGTTCGCGATGCGCTGTTCCGTCACCTCGAGAACGACCTCGGACCGATGGCGTTCCCGCTGCTGCCGCCGCAGCCCGTGCCGTTCACTGTCGCCGAGTACTTCCCGATTCCCGGCGTGAGCCCGTTCTTCGATGACCGACAGCACGCGGTGTCGCTCGCGTTCGTGGTTCCCGTGACCGGCACCTGCGAGCCGCGTCAGGATGCGCTCGAAGTCACGTGGATGTCGCCGGAGGAGGCGGCATCCGACTCCCTGGCCGCCGAGATGGAAGGTGGCAGGGGAACGCTCGTGCGCCTTGCGCTGGCGAGCGTCGGCGCGCTGCGCTGACGCGGGAGTGCCGATGCCCACCAACGTCCAGCTCGTCGAGTTCGCCGTCGGGCTCCCGATCGCTCTGGGAATCTCCTACCTCATCGCGCTCGCGATGCGGCGGCTGTTTCGAGAACGCCTCCCTCTGTCGCTCTCGGTCATGATCCTCACCTCGGTCGTGGGAACCGCGATCGGGCTGTTCATCGCCGGGTGGTTTGTCGTGGACGCGCGCCTGTGGACGCCGCTGACGTTGCTGATCGCGTTCGGCTCCAGCATCCTGGTCGCCTTCGCCGTTTCTGGGCTGTTCGTCGGTCTTCGACGCGACCCGGGGAAGGTCGACATCGCAGCGCTGCTGGCTGCCGGAGAGTCCGACCGTGTCGAGTTCAAAGAGACCGCGCGCTGGAACATCAGGGAGAACAAGAAGGACCCGCGGATGGAGCAGGTGGTCGCCAAGACCATCGCTGCTTTCCTCAACAGCGGGGGCGGAACGCTCGTGGTCGGCGCGAGCGACGACGGCGAGGCGTTCGGTCTGGATCGTGACCTCGCGACCCTTCGAACCCCGGATGCCGACCGCTTCGAGCTGTGGCTGCGCGACATGCTCTCCACGCTTCTCGGGCGCAACGCCGCGGCATTGCCGATGGTTCGATTCCCCACGGCACCCAACGGGGCGATGGTCTGCGCGATCGTGTGTCCGCCTTCTCCGCGACCCGTTTTCGTGACGCAGGCGAAGGATGGAGCATCGACGGAGCTGTGGGTTCGGGTAGGTAATTCGACCCGATCTTTTGCAGTCGACGAAGCCGTCGAGTACGTCGCGCGGCACTGGGGTCGGGGGCGCGTACGGCAACGCTCGGCCGATCCCAAGCCTCCCGCTACCTGATCGTCATCTGAGCGCGGTATGGTGTGTGCGCTCGGGGGAGATTGATCCCGCATGTCCCGGAGGACCGGATGCCCGACAACGCTCCATCTGCTCACACCGACGCATCGCTCTCGACGCCGTTCGATGAGCTCATGAATGCAGCGCCGGACGCCAGCTTCTCGCCGTCGCAGGGCGCCGGCTTCGCGACCGTGTTCCGTGGCTATGACCGCGACGACGTGGATGCCGCGGTCTCGCGGCTCACCACGAACCTCGCCGCCGAATCGCAGCGCGCCGCCGAGAGCGCCGCGCGCGCGGATGCCGCCGCAGAACGCCTCGCCCGGCTTGAGGGGGATCTCACGGCGGTCCGCGCCCAGCTGGCCGAGGCCGAGAGCCGTATCGCGGCGCTCACCGAGGAACTCGCCGACGGGTCGGCCGCATCGCCGAACCGGCGTCACTTCGAAGAGGTGCTCCGGGTCGCCGAGGAACAGGCGAGCACCATCATTCACAACGCCACGAACCAGGCCGACAAGCTGCTCCAGGCTGCCAGTGCCGAGGGCGACAGTCGTCGTGCCGAGGCCGAGGCTGATGCCGCGCAGATCATCGCGCGCGCGAACAGCGACGCCGAGCAGATCCGACTTCGGATGCAGACGGAGCTGACGGCGCACACCGCTCGCCTCGAGCGCGAGGCAGCGGCGTCGGCGGATGCCGTCGTCCAGGCCGAGCAGGAAGCAGCCGCGATCCGCACCGAGGCTGAGAAGGCTGCGGCGACAACTCGCGCCACTGTCGCGCGAGAGACCGAGCAGTCGCGGGCCGCGGCTGAAGAGGCGGTGCGTGAGCTGCGGATGCGGGCTGCCGAGTTCGAGGAGTCGCTCACGCGCCGTCAGGATGACGCGCAGCAGGAGTTCCTGGTGCTGCACAATCAGGCTGTCGCGCACGCCGAGCGCATCACGACTGACGCGAACGCTCAGGTGGCTGCGGCGCTCGAGCATGCGCAGCGGATCACCGCGAAGGCTGACGACTTCGACAAGCTCATGCGCTCGCAGGCGCAGCAGATCGAGGCCGACGCGAGGGTGCGGGCGTCCGAGCACCTCGACCGGGCGCGGGAGAAGGCGCAGCGCATCATCGACGCGGTGACGGCCCATGCCGACACAGTGCTCCGCGACGCCGAGGATCGCACGCGACAGTTGCGCTGGCAGCAGCATCAGCTCACGAGCTTCATGGCCGAGGTCAAGGAGATGATCCGTCCCGACGGGGTGAGCGCGCAGTCGGAAGCACCCGCGCTCGAGGCATCCGACGACGAGGGTGCGGCTGCTGAGACGGATGTCGCCCCCACCGGAGACGGCGGCGCCGAGCACGCGTAGTCTGGCCGAAGCCCGCGAGGGAGGTTCGGCATGGTCCAGGTACGCGTCGCCGGGGTGGCGATGGACTCGATGGGGCAGCACGTCATCCTGCTCAAGCCTCTGGATGATCCGCCCGCAACCGGCTCGATCGTTCCGATCTGGATCGGCGCTCAGGAAGCGACATCCATTCTCGTCGCCGTCGAACACGCCGTGACACCGCGACCGCTTGCCCACGACCTCATGTCGGTGATGATCCAGCAGCTGCACGCCCGAGTGACGCGCGTCGAGGTGACGCGGATCACGGACGGCACGTTCTACGCCGAGATCACCATCATCCACGGCGACCAGGTTCTCGTCATCGACGCGCGACCCTCGGATGCCATCGCGCTGGCGTCGCGGGTCGGGGCGGCGATCTGGGTCGCGGACGCCGTCCTTGAGGAAGCAGGCATGCCCGACATGCTCGACGAGGATGACGCCGAGGTATCAGTCGACGAATTCAAACGCTTTCTCGACGAGGTCGATCCCGAAGACTTTCGCGGCTGAGCCCCTCGGGGCCGGCGGCCGGCATCCCTGTCGAGCCGCGCACCACCAGGGTCGTCGGCAGCTCGATGATGCGCGGCTGGGGGTCTGCGCCGGCGGCGATGGCGACGAGCTCATCGATCGCGGCTCCCGCCATGTCGCGGATCGGCTGGCGAACAGTTGTCAGGGCAGGCTGGACCCACTTCGCCCCGCGCACGTCGTCGAACCCGACCACGAGCACGTCCTGCCCCACGCGCAGGCCGAGGTCGGCGGCGGCGCGATACACGCCGATCGCCATCTCATCCGAGATCGCGAAGACGCCGATCGGCGCGGATGCCGCAGCCTCGCGCAGCGCCGGAAGGCTCGCGCGCCAGGCGCCCGGCGAACTCCAGTCCGCGCGAACCCGGTGGATGACGGCGGTCGGATGCCGCGAACGCACCGCGGCTTCGAAACCTTCCACGCGCGCGCGTCCGAAGCGGTAGGACGGTGCGGCATCCACGACGACGAACTGCTTGGCTCCGGCCTCGAGCAGGTGCTCCGCTGCCGCGGCCGCTCCGGCGCGGTCGGTCGTACGCACGCTGGTCAGTGACGTACCTGCTTCGGCCCGCGGATCCATCAGCACGAGCGGGATTCCCGCGTCGCGCAGGACGGCGAGCTGGGCGGCGGTGGGCAGGATCAGGCCCAGCACCACACCCGCTGAGCCGCGGGCCCGGATCCGCAGGGGCCAGTCATCGTCGGGGGTGTCTCGCTCCGCCGTGAGGACCAGGTCGAATCGATGGCGCGCTGCAGCGAGGTGTGCGCCAGCGGTGACCTCGTCGGCGTAGGGGTCGTGGAACCGCCCCAGTACGAGGTCGAACAGGCGCGACGTTCCCGTTCGCGGTCGCCCTCGGCGCACGCCGGTGGTCGAGTACCCGTACTGCTGGGCGACCGCCAGCACGCGTGCTCGCGTCTGCGGTGTCATCTCGCCCTTGCCTCGTAACGCGCGGGAGGCGGTTGAGACACTGACCCCGCTCTCGGCGGCGATCTGGGCGAGGGAACTCACGGAACGATTTTTGCGCAAAAGCGAGGACCTGCGCCACGGCCGCTGGCATTGTGGTGGGCGGATCGTGAGAGAAGGGCGATGTCGATGGGGATGTCGAGTCCACCCGTCCTGCGGGTCGCCATTGTCGGCGCCGGCTTCATGGGCAAGATGCACGCACACGCATGGCGCACCGCGCATCGTTTCTTCAGCCTGGATGCCATCCCCGAGATCGCCGTCCTCGTCGGGCGGGACGCGGCACGCACTGCCGATGCCGCCCGCGAGTTCGGGGCGCTCGCCGCGTCGACCGACTGGCGGGAGGTCGTGGCGCGTGCAGATATCGACGTCGTCGACATCTGCACGCCCGGTGACACGCATGCCGAGATCACGCTCGCGGCACTGGCCGCCGGAAAGCACGTGCTGTGCGAGAAGCCGCTCGCCAATAGCGTCGTCGACGCCGAGCGGATGGTCGTTGCGGCAGCTGCAGCCCCAGACCTCGTCGCGATGTGCGGATTCAGCTATCGCCGCACCCCTGCGCTGTCGCTTGCGCGTGAGCTCGTCACTGCAGGGCGGCTGGGTGAGATCCGGCACGTCCGGGCACAGTATCTGCAGGATTGGTTGAGCGACCCCGACGCCCCCTTCACCTGGCGACTGGACAGGGAACGCGCCGGCTCGGGCACTCTGGGCGACATCGGCGCGCACAGCATCGACACCGCCCAGTGGCTCAGCGGGGAGCGGATCACTGCCGTGTCAGCGCTCACACGAACCTTCGTGACCGATCGTCCCGAGCTCACGGAGCAGGTCGGGCTCGGCGGACGAGCCGTTCAGGGTGCATCCCGACGTGACGTCACTGTCGACGACGCAGCAGCGTTCACCGCCACTTTCGCAGGCGGCGCAATCGGGGTGTTCGAGGCAACCCGCATGGCGACCGGCAGGCGTAACGCCAACCGCATCGAGATCAACGGCTCGCGCGGCTCGATCTCGTTCGACTTCGAACGCCTGAATGAGCTCGAGTTCTATGACGCCACCGATCCGGCAGGCGAGCAGGGCTTCCGTCGCATCCAGGTCACCGAGCCCGAGCACCCGTACGCGGCTGCGTGGTGGCCGGCCGGCCACGGCCTCGGATACGAACACGGCTTCACGCACCAGATCGTGGACTTTGTGCGGGCGATCACCGCCGGCACGACGGTATCGCCCTCGTTCGCCGAGGCCGCTCAGGTCCAGCGCGTGCTCGCTGCCGTGGAAGACAGCGCGGCGCGAGGCAGCATCATGACGGCCGTGGAAGGAGCACCCTCATGACCACCAGACAAGCGCTCGTCGTTCGCGGCGGGTGGGACGGGCACCGGCCGGTCGAAGCCACAGACCTGTTCATCCCGTTCCTTCAGACCAGCGGATTCGCGGTGCGGGTCGAGGATTCGCCGGAGATCTATGCGGATGCCGCGCTGATGGCAGATACCGACCTCGTGCTGCAGTGCGTCACGATGTCCGAGATCTCGCAGGATGCCCTGACGGGACTGCGGGCGGCCGTGGTCGCAGGGCTCGGGCTTGCCGGCTGGCACGGGGGAATCGCCGATTCGTATCGCAATAGTTCCGACTACCTGCAGCTGATCGGGGGGCAGTTCGCGACGCATCCGTCGAAGAGTCCGGACCTGTGCGCGGGCGATCAGAGCGACAACGACCTGCCGTACACCGTCGAGATGACAGCGCTCGGGCGCGAGCACGAGATCACGGCGGGAATCGCTGACTTCGAGCTGACCACCGAGCAGTACTGGGTGCTGCACGATGACCTCAACGACGTGTTGGCTACCACGACGCATCCGACCCAGCCCTACCACCCCTGGCATCGGCCGATCACCTCGCCCGCGATCTGGACACGGCTGTGGGGATCGGGGCGCGTCTTCGTCGCGACGCCCGGGCACAGCCTCGATGTCCTCGAGGACACGAATGTCCGCACCATCATCGAGAGGGGACTGCTGTGGGCAGCACGCACGGCATCGGCGTAGTCGGACTCGGCGTCATCTTCGCCCAGTATCGTGAGACTCTCGTCGGGCAGAGCGATGTCGCGCTCGTCGCGGTTGCCGACCTCGATGAGGCCCGTGCCCACGAGGTCGCCGCCACGATCCCCGGATGCCGCGCCCTGAGCGTTGCTGAGTTGATGGCAGACCCCGCCGTCGACACCGTGCTCAACCTCACGGTCCCCGCGGCTCACGCCGAGGTCGCGCTGGCCGCGCTGGCCACAGGCAAGAACGTCTACGGCGAAAAGCCGCTCGCAGCGACGCTGACGCAGGCGCAACAGATCATGGCAGCCCGTGGGCAGGCGTGGGTCGGTGGTGCACCCGACACGGTGCTCGGAACCGGCATCCAGACCGCCCGGGAGGTCGTAGATTCGGGACGGATCGGCCGGCCCCTCGCAGCGACAGCAACCTGGGTGGCCCCGGGCCACGAGGCGTGGCATCCGAACCCCGACTTCTACTACCGCGAGGGCGGCGGACCCCTCATGGACATGGGTCCGTACTACCTGACCTCGCTCGTTCACCTGCTGGGTCCCGTCGAGAGTGTGAGCGGAGCGTCTTCGCGCAGCAGAGACACCCGAATCATCGCTTCCGGGCCGCGGGCTGGACAGGAGATCCCCGTCGAGGTCGACACGTATGTCACGGGGACACTGCGACACGAGGGTGGTGCCATCTCGACAGTGGTCTTCAGCTTCGACAGCGTCGCCACGCACGCCGCGCCCATTGAGGTGCATGGGCAAACGGGTTCGATCGCGGTTCCCGACCCGAACATGTTCGAGGGCGACGTGCAGGTACGGATGCTGGGAGCAGCGGAGTGGCAGACCGTTGCCCCGTCGGCAGGCTACGGCGGCGCTGGGCGCGGCATCGGGCTCATCGATCACGTCCGCACCGGGGCCGACCGCGCGAGCGGAGCCCTTGCTCTGCACGTCCTCGAGATCATGACCGGGCTGCTGCGCTCTGCGCGAGAGAACTGTTCTTTCCCCCTCACGACCACGGTGCAGCGACCGGCGTTGGTTCCGCTGACCCCCGCATCCGACTGGAGATGATCCCATGACCGAAACCGCACGCGCCGTCATCGACCTCGACGTGACCGGCGCTACGATCAGCCGCCACCTGTATGGGCATTTCGCCGAGCACCTCGGCCGCTGCATCTACGACGGGTTCTGGGTCGGCGAGGACTCACCGATCCCCAACGAGCGCGGCATCCGTCTTGACATCGTGGAGGCCCTTCGCGCCGTTAACATCCCGAACCTGCGGTGGCCGGGGGGATGCTTCGCCGACGAGTACCACTGGCGCGACGGCATCGGTCCGCGTGATCAGCGTCCCCGGATGGCGAACACCCACTGGGGGGACGTCATCGAGAACAACCACTTCGGCACTCACGAGTTCATGGACCTCTGCGACATGCTCGGGGCCGACCCCTACGTCAACGGGAACCTCGGCAGCGGCACGGTGCAGGAGATGAGCGAGTGGGTCGAGTACCTCACGCGCGATGATGACAGCCCGATGGCGCGTCTGCGGCGCGAGAACGGCCGCGATGAGCCCTGGAAGGTGCCGTTCTGGGGCCTCGGCAATGAAGCATGGGGATGCGGTGGCAACATGTCGCCGGAGCACTACGCGCAAGAGGCCCGCCGCTACGCCACCTTCTGCCGCAACCACGGCGGCAACGAGCTCACGCGCATCGCCGCCGGCGCCAAC
Source organism: Microbacterium sp. NPDC076895 (assembly GCF_040687115.1). Taxonomy (NCBI): domain Bacteria; kingdom Bacillati; phylum Actinomycetota; class Actinomycetes; order Micrococcales; family Microbacteriaceae; genus Microbacterium; species Microbacterium sp. NPDC076895. Next base: position 3,660 of record NZ_JBFBMQ010000012.1, on the reverse strand, counting down.
GAGGGTGACTTGCGCTGGACCCGCGCCCTCATGGAGGCGGTGAACTGCCTCGGCTGCACGAAGGACGACAATCCCGTCTACCAGGCGATCTCGTTCCACTACTACACGCACTCGGGAACGGGCATCAACACCGAGGATGCCGCGGGCTTCACCGATGACCAGTACTACCGGACGATGGCGTACGCCGCACGCATCGAGCGGATCCTCGCTTCCCACGTCGCACTCATGGACGCCTACGACCCTCGCGGGCGCATCGACCTCGTCTGCGACGAGTGGGGCACGTGGTGGAACGTCGAGGAGGGCACCAATCCCGGATTCCTCTTCCAACAGAACACCGTGCGTGACGCCCTCGTTGCGGGCCTGCACTTCGACATCTTCCACCGGCACGCGCGCCGGCTGACGATGGCCAACATCGCTCAGACCGTCAACGTGCTGCAGGCGATGATCCTCACCGACGGCGAGAGCCTCGTGCTGACACCCACCTACCACGTGTTCGAGATGAACAAGGGACACCAGGATGCGCTGCAGCTGGGATCTCACATCCTCGAGACGCCGAGCGAGACGGTGGCGGATGAGGACCTGCCGTTGCTGTCACTGTCGGCATCCGTCAAGGACCGCACGGCCCTGATCTCGCTCACCCACCTGTCGGCACACGACGAGCTGGACGTCAGCATCGACCTGCGTGGCCGTGCAGCCTCGGTCGCCCGCGCGCGGGTGCTCACCGCCGAGACCGCATCGGACTTCAACGACCCGAGCGCGCCCGACCGGGTCGCGCCGGTGCCGCTGGAAGCGCGAATTGCTGACGGCGTGCTCTCGGTGCGGCTTCCGGCTCACTCCTTCGCAACCGTCGAGCTCGACCTCGCCTGACCGGCCCCGCGCGACGCGTCTCAGGCGTTCGTGGCGCGGGCGATTGCCTCGATCAGGGTGTCGATGTCGGACTCGGTGGTGTCGAAGCTGCAGACCCAGCGCACCTCGCCGACTGAGGCATCCCAGTCGTAGAACCGGAAGCTCTCGCGGACGCGGTCGGCGGCTCCCGCCGGCAGGGTCGCGAAGATTCCGTTTGCCTGGGTCTGCTGGGTGAACCCGACTCCGCGGATGCTTCCGGCGGCGATGGCCTCCTCGAGCCCACGCCGCAACCGCGCCGCCATCGCGTTGGCGTGCCGTGCGTTTCGTAGGAACAGATCGGCCTCATACAGCGCGATGAGCTGGGCGGAGACGAACCGCATCTTCGAGGCCAGCTGCATGTTCATCTTGCGCAGGTAGTGGAGCCCCACTGACGCCGAGTCGTTGAGCACCACGATCGCCTCGGCGGCAAGCGCCCCGTTCTTGGTGCCCCCGACGCTGACCACATCGACCCCGACATCCGTCGTGAAGGCGTGTAAGGGGAGGTCGAGGGCCGCAGCGGCGTTCGAGATGCGAGCGCCGTCCATGTAGAGCAGCATCCCGCGCTCGTGGACGTGGTCGGCGATCGCCCGGATCTCGGCCGGCGAGTAGAGCGTGCCGAGCTCGCTCGACTGGGTGATGGCGACCACCAGCGGCTGGGCGCGGTGTTCATCACCCCACCCCCAGGCCTCGGTGTCGATCAGCTCGGGTGTGAGCTTTCCGTCGGGAGTCGGGATCGTGAGCAGCTTGATGCCGCCGACCTTCTCGGGTGCTCCGCCCTCGTCGCTGTTGACGTGTGCCGTGGATGCCGCGATCACCGCTCCCCACCGGGGCAGCATCGACTGGAGCGCCGTGACGTTCGCGCCCGTGCCGTTGAAGACGGGGAACACCTCGACGGGCTTGCCGAAGTGACCAGCGAACACGCCGCGGAGCCGTTCGGTGACCGAGTCCGCGCCGTACGCGGGCTCGTGGTCGACGTTCGCAGCGGCGATCGCCGCGAGTACCTCGGGATGGATGCCGGAGTAGTTGTCGGAAGCGAAGCCGCGGGCGTGGACGGGTGTGCTGGTCACCGTCTCAGCCTACGGTTCGCGCGGACGCGCCCGGTGAGCAGGTCATGCGTCGCCAGCCCGGATGCCGGCCGTCGAGGCGATCACCGGGCGCATCTTCTTCTCGAGCGCCTCGTAGAACATCGACAGCGGGAACTCGTCGTCGAGGACGGCATCCGTGTAGCCCGACAGCGGGCCGGCGAGGACGTCGTCGGGCAGTCCCCGGTTCCAGCGCGAGGCGGGGTGCGGCGGAAGCGTCCCGCGAATGAGGTCGTAGGCCGCCAGCCAGTGGACCGGTTTCGGGCGGTCGATCGAGGCCCAGTACAGCTCGTCGATGCTGTCGGCCAGGGCGACGACGGCGTCGGGAACCGCCTCCCAGTCGATCGTGAGGGCGGTGTCTGTCCAGTGGAGCACGCCGCGCTGGTGCAGCCACGCGAACAGGAGCTGTCCGCCGAGCCCGTCGTAGTTGCGCACCCGCGAGCCCGTGATGGCGAACCGGAAGATGCGGTCGAACACGACGGCGTACTGCACCAGTCGCGCGTGCTCGAGGGACTCCTCTTCGGCTGCACTGAGCGTCTCGCCACGGTCGCTGCGGCGGCGGAGTCTGTCGTGGATCCGCACGCTCTCACGAAACGCCGTGAGGTCGCAGCGCAGCTCTTCGAGCGCGTACAGGAAGTACGGCATCCGCTGCTTGATCATGAACGGGTCGAAGGGTAGATCTCCGCGCATGTGCGTGCGGTCGTGGATGAGGTCCCACATGACGAACGTGCGCTCCGCGAGGGCGGCGTCATCCAGCATCCGCGCGGCATCGGCAGGGAGCTCGAGCTTGGTGATCTCGGCGGCAGCGCGCACCACCCGGCGGTAGCGGGCTGCCTCACGGTCCTGAAAGATCCCACCCCACGTGAAGGTCGGGATCTCGCGCATAGCCACGGTCTCGGGAAAGAGCACAGCCGAGTTCGTGTCGTAGCCCGACGTGAAGTCGATCAGGCGGAGCGAGACGAACAGGGCGTTGCCGTAGTCAGTGCTCTCGAGTTCGGCGATGAACGCGGGCCAGATGGCCTCGACCAGCACAGCCTCGACGTGGCGCTGCCTCGACCCGTTCTGCGTGTACATCGGGAAGACGACGAGGTGACGGATGCCGTCGACGCGATGCTGCTGTGGCTGGAACTCCACGAGCGAGTCGAGGAAGTCCGGGATGCCGAAGTTGCTCTCGCTCCAGCGGCGGAAGTCGCCGGTCAGTGCGGTGAGGTAGGCAGCATCATGCGCGAAGGCGGGTGCCAGCTCATCAATGGCGCGCACGATCGTTGCAACGTTCTCGCGGGCGGCGGCGTGATGCGCGGCATCCGGAATCGAGCCGTCGGCGACCTGCAGCGGATGCAACGCTTCGGCTGCGGTCTTCAGCTCGCGCCAGGCCGGCCAGGTTTCGATCGACGCGGCCAGCTCGGGAGGAGCGAGGGGTGCGGGGGACGACAGGGTCGACATGAGGCCTCCGAACGGTTGGTCCTGACGATCCTAGATATTTCTCCGCATTCTCTGCCTGTGCGCAGGAATATTTCCGGTTTCGGAGGGTTGCGACGGCTAGTGTTGCCACTATGGTTGCGGAATCACTTCCCCCACGTCTGGATGACGACACCGATGCCCGCATCCTGCGCGCACTATCCGCTGATGCGCGTGCGACCCTCGCAGACCTTTCGGCGGCCATCGGACTGTCGGTGTCCGCGGTGCAAGCGCG
>NZ_JBFBMQ010000011.1:0-103180 GCF_040687115.1 Microbacterium sp. NPDC076895 | reverse complement strand
AGCAGCAGTTGGCGCTACTGATCCTCGGGGACCTCGACCCCTACCCGCCGAACCTCACCCGGCGAGCCTCACCCCCACCGAATGTCCGAAGAGCCACCAAACCCGTGGGGCAGTTCAGGTTGTCACCTATTCGTTCCTCACGCCCAAGCGCGGTCGCGTGTTCGTTCTGCGACACGCGAACGCTGACACATCCGTCCGCCTCGCGTGAGAGTGCTCTCACATAGCGTTCGCATAGCGGGCACCAAGGGTAGATTCGTTGGCAGAGCAACACCTTCGCGGTATTCGGGTAACCGCGAAGATGGCGGCCCGGGTGAGAGGTTCTCTCCGGGCCGCATTTCTGTCTTCGGGCGAACCCGTCGGCAGGATGTCTCAGCCGGCGTCTCCGATGAGCACAGCGGCGCCTTCCTCTTGTGCATCCGCGACGTGACCGTCGATGCGGGTGAGCGCGCCGCGCCCGAGCAGGATGATCAGCCCCGACAGCAGCACCGCGACGGCGGCGACGTAGTACGGAACGCTCGCCGAGAACCCGTGCCACAGCAGAGCGGCCAGCGGGGGAGCGGCGGCGCCGCCGAGGAAGCGGACCGCAGAGTACGCGGACGACGCGACGGCCCGCGGGTGGTCTGTGGCCTCCATGACCGACTCCGTCAGCACCGTGTTCATGACGCCAAGCAGGAGACCTCCGATGACGATGCAGGTGACCAGCGCCGCTGCCGACGCGACCAGCAGCCCGGCAATGAGCAGGTCCACGGCAAGCAGCACGAGCGTGCCCTGCATGATCGTGGTGCGCGGCATCCGTCGTGCCAGGGCTGGCGCGACCCAGACGCTCGTGATTGCGAGCGCAACGCCCCAGCCGAAGAAGGTCAGCCCGATGCCCATCGCGCCGAAGCCGAGCGGGAAGGGTGAGAAGGCCAGCAGGATGAAGAATCCGATGTTGTAGAACAGGGCAGCTGTTGCCAGCACGGCAAGGGCGGGGGTGCGCAGCGCGCGGATCGGAGCCGACAGTGGGATGGGGGTTCGCCGCTCGCCGGTCCCGCGAACGAGCACGGCGACGGCGATGAAGGCGATCGCCATGAGGGCCACCACGCCGAAGAACGGCCCGCGCCAGCTGACCTCACCGAGAAGACCGCCGAGGAGCGGCCCGATCGCGATTCCGAGGCCCAGGGCGGCTTCGTAGAGGACGATCGCCGCGCCGCTGCCACCTGCAGCCGCCCCGACGATCGTTGCCAGGGCGGTGGAGATGAACAGGGCGTTGCCGAGTCCCCAGCCGGCGCGGAAGCCGATGATCGCGTCGACGCTGCCGGACAGCGCCGACAGCAGAGAGAAGACCACGATGAGTCCGAGCCCCGTCATAAGCGTGGCCTTGGTGCCGATGCGGCTCGAAACCCAGCTGGTGACGAGCATCGCGAGCCCCGTGACAAGCAGGTAGCTCGTGAACAGCAGCTCGGTCTCCACGGGTGTCGCGTCGAGCGAGGCGGCGATCGCGGGCAGGATCGGGTCGACCAGGCCGATTCCCATGAATGCGACAACACAGGCGAACGCGACAGCCCACACCTGTGCCGGCTGGCGCCAGACCGATGAGGTGGATGTCGGGGCGTGCGTGGATGCGGTCATTGGTTCCGTCCTGAGATGTTGAGGGGAACATCGATCGTGCGCTCGCGCAGTAGCTGAGCGGTGCGCTCGAGCGCAGCACGGTCGGCTTCGGTGAGGTCGGCGAACAGGGGCGCGAGTGTCTCGCTCAGCTGCGCCCGCCAGCGCTGAAGGGCTCCGCGTCCATCAGCGGTGATGCGCACCACGGTCGCCCGGGAGTCATCGGGATCGGGGGATCGGGTCACCAGCGCCTCATCCGCCATTTGGCCGATCAGCCGCGTCATCCCGGGCTGTGTCGTTCGCGCCGCCGAAGCGAGTTCGCCGATCCGAAGCGCACCCTCCCGCTCCAGGGTGGCAAGGGCTCGCCACTGCGCCGCGGGGGTGTCGTTGCCGGTGCGGTGTGCTGCGATGCGACCCAGTGAGTAGGCCGCGCTGATGATGGTCTCGATGGGGCCAGCGTCCGTCACGATCTCGACTATATACCTCAGATATATAACTAAGGCATGTAATTCGGATCCGATCGCGAATCGGTAACGGATGACGACATCCCGCAGCCATGACTTGCCCCTTGTTCGCCCGTCGCCTACTGTAGGTGCCACCTGAATCAGCTTTCAGGTATGCCCCCTTCCAACGGTGAAAGGCACGCACATGCGGGTTACGAAGAAGTTGCTCCTGGGCACGGTGGTCGCCACCAGCGCCCTTGTTATGGCGGCCTGTGCGCCGCAGGCCGACGGCGGCGACGCCGGCGGCGAGACGGCTGGACCCTCAGAGGTCACTGTCGGGATCGTCTCGAGCGAGAGCGGACCGCTGGCCAGCTACGGCGAGCAGTACCTCTGCGGGTTCCGGGCCGGAATGTCCTACGCGACCGACGGGACCAACGAGATCAACGGGACGACCATCAACGTCGAATACCGCGATGACGCGGGCGATCCGGACAAGGCCGTGACCGCCGTGAAGGAACTCATCGGTGACGGCGTCAACATCATCGCGGGCACCGCATCGTCGGGCGTTGCGCTCGCCGTTGCCGAGCAGGCGGCCCAGAACAAGGTGCTCTACATCTCCGGCCCCGCAGCGGCTGACGCGATCACCGGCATCAACGACTACACGTTCCGCTCGGGTCGCCAGAGCTCGCAGGATGTTGCGACGGCAGGCACCTTCCTCGACGACATCGAAGGCAAGACGGTGACCGTCTTCGCGCAAGACACCGCGTTCGGTCAGGGCAACGTCGCCGCGGTCGAGTCGATCCTCGGTGGCCAGGGTGCGACGGTCAACTCGGTGCTCGTTGCCGAGGACGTCACGGAGTTCACACCGTTCGCGCAGCAGGTGCTCGCAGGCAACCCCGACCTCGTCTTCGTCGCATGGGCAGGTGCCACCTCGGGCGCGATGTGGCAGGCGATGAGCCAGCAAGGTGTGCTCGACGCGATTCCGGTGGTCACCGGCCTCGGCGACTCCGCGACGTTCGGCGCGTACGGTGAGGCTTCGGAAAAGATCAACTTCCTGAACTACTACTTCCCCGGCGCCCCCGACAACGCCGTCAACACCGAGATGATCAGCCTGCTCGAAGAGGACGGCTGCACGCCCGATCTCTTCAGCCCCGACGGCTTCAACGCGGCGCTCATGATCGTTCACGCGATCGACGAGGGCCAGGGTGACGTCGATGCGATGATCGCGGCCCTCGAGGGCTACTCCTTCGACGGTCCGAAGGGCACCCTGACTGTGCGCGCGGGTGACCACGCGCTGCTGCAGGAGATGTACCAGGTCAAGCTCGTCGCCGACGGTGGCAGCTTCGTTCCCGAGCTGATCGACACGGTGTCTGCCGACGCGGTAGCCCCCGCCGAAGCGCAGTAAGGCCGAGAACCAATGAGCACTCCGGTTCCGTCCGCGCCCGCGCAGCATCCGGCTCCCTCTGCCCTGCGGGTGGAGAAGCTGGGTCTGCAGATCGGCGGCGCGACAATTCTGAAGGATGTCGACCTCGATGTGGCCCCGGGTTCCCTGGTAGGCGTCATCGGGCCGAACGGTGCGGGCAAAACCACGCTGTTCAACGTCGTCTCCGGCATCATGACCCCCACAGCAGGTCGGGTTCTGATGAACGGTGAAGACATCACGAGGATGTCTGTGCCTGCCCGGGCGCGGGCGGGGCTGGGGCGCACCTTCCAAACCTCGAGCCTGTTTCCCAAGCTCAGCGTGCTCGAGAACGTGAGGCTCGCCGCCCAGGTGGCTGTCGGGCACGACTACTCGCTCTTCCACTTTCCGGCGAGCAAGGATGCCGCGACCCGGCGCGCCTTGCAGAACCTCGAAGAAGTGGGCCTGACACACAAGCTCCTGACGCCAGCGGGAGACATCTCGCACGGTGACAAGCGCAAGCTCGAGATCGCGGTGCTCCTGGCGATGGATTCGAAGATCGTGCTGCTCGATGAGCCGATGGCCGGCGTGGCATCCGGCGATGTCGCGGGCCTGGTCGACAACATCCGTGAGCTGCAGGAAAGAACCGGATGCACGGTTCTGATGGTCGAACACCACATCGACGTGCTGATGGGGCTCGTTGAGAAGGTCGCCGTGATGTACTTCGGCTCGATCATTGCGTTCGACTCACCCGCAGAGATCATGGCCAACCCGCTCGTGCAGAGCGCCTACCTCGGGAACGCCGCATGAGCGCCATCCTCGACGTCAGCGACCTGCGCTGCTCGATCGCCGGGCAACCTGTCGTCGAGAGCGTGACCTTCTCGGTTCCGGCCACCGGAATCACCGCGGTTCTCGGGCGCAACGGCGTCGGCAAGACCTCGACGCTGCGCGGCATCCTGGGACTCATTCATCGCCGCGGCGAGGTCCGTCTTGCCGGCGAACGGATCGACACGCTCCCCACGCACCGGATCGTCCAGCGCGGCGTCGGGTACGTCCCGGAAGACCGTGAAGTGTTCGCCAAGCTCACGGTCGCCGAGAATCTTGCGTTGGCCGAACGGCAGCGCAACCCGCGCCGCGAGTTCGTCGCCGAGCTCTTCCCTGACCTCGTGAACCGTCGCGATCAGATGGCGGGCACGCTGTCTGGCGGACAGCAGCAGATGGTCTCGGTCGCCCGCGCACTGATGAACGACAACCAACTGCTGCTGGTCGACGAGCCGACCAAAGGCCTCGCCCCCAAGATCGTCACCGAGGTGGCAGACGCCCTCGAAGAGGCTGCCAAGACGGTGCCGATCCTGCTGGTCGAACAGAACCTCGAGGTCGTGAAGCGCCTCGCGCACGATGCGATCGTCATCGACAGTGGCCGCGTCGTCCACGTCGGACCCGCCCGCGAGATCCTCGACGACGAGGACCTCACCCAGCGCTTGCTCGGTGTCCACGCCGAGCGGCAGGCGGATGCCGGAACCGCACCATCCTCGGAGGCGCACTCGTGAGCACCATCATCCTGACGCTCGTGACCGGTGTCGGTCTCGGCGCCCTCTACTTCCTCGTCGCCTCGGGGCTCAGCCTCATCTATGGCCTCATGCACGTCCTCAACTTCGCGCACGGTGCGTTCCTGACCCTCAGCGCCTTCCTCGGATGGATGGTCGCGCAGGCGCTCGGGACCGAGTCCTGGTGGTCGTTCCTGGTCTCGATCCTGGTCGGCGCCGCCGTCGGTGCCGTTTTCGCGACTCTCACCGAACTCGTCCTGATCCGCCCCCTCTACGAGCGACACATCGAGCAAGTGCTCGTCACGGTAGGACTCTCGTTCGCCGCCGTCGCCCTGTTCGAAGGGGTGTGGGGCACTGACGCCATTCCGATCTCGGGGCCGCCGTGGCTCAAAGAAACGACCGAGATCCTCGGTGCACGCATCCCCAACGTGTACTGGATCCTGATGCTCGCCGCCGGACTCGTTCTGGCAGCACTGGTGCTGTTCCTCAAGAAGACGAGGTACGGCATGATCATCCGCGCCGGCGTCGAGAACCGCTCGATGGTGACGGCGCTCGGGATCGACGTCCGGCGCTCGTTCACACTCGTCTTCGCGATCGGTGGGGCAGCTGCCGGCATCGGCGGCGTGCTGGCGATGCACTACTCGACCTTCGTCTCGGCGCACCTCGGATCGACGCTGCTGATCTTCGCGTTCATCGTCACGGTCGTCGGCGGCCTCGGGTCGCTGACTGGGGCGGCGGTGGCATCCGTGCTGGTTGCCGTGCTGCAGCAGTTCGCGAACTTCTACCTCGGCGGCACCGGAGACTTCATCGTCGTCATCCTGCTGGCGGTCGTGCTGCTCGTACGACCCTCTGGACTTCTCGGGAGGAAGGCATGAGCATCCGTCGATACTGGCCGGCCCTCGTCGGCGTCGGGCTCGTGATCTTCATGGCGGTTCTGCCGCTGCTGAACATCTCGATTCCCGGCATCCTTCCGACCCCCACCTACCAGCCCGGCACCCTCGCGCTGCTCTCGCTGTGCATGGTGTTCGCCTCGCTCGCACTGTCGTACAACCTGCTGCTGGGGACCTCCGGGATGCTGTCTTTCGGGCACGCCCTCTACTTCGGCGCCGGTGCCTATGGCCTCGGCATCGCGCTCGAGCACTTCGGGGTACCCCTGTTCCCCGGCGTGTTCGTGGCCCTGATCGGAGGAATGATCATCGCCTTCGTCACGGGCGCGGTCGCCATGCGCGTCTCGGGAATCCCCTTCGCGATGGTCACGCTCGCGTTCGCGCAGGCCGGCTCCGTGCTCGTCCGCCGCAACTCCGCGATCACGGGCGGTGAGGAGGGGCTGAGCCTCAACACCGAGCAGGTTCCCGACTTCCTCGTCGGCGTGATCAACACGCGCAACCTGTATTGGTTCGCCCTAGCGGTATTGGTGATCGTGTACCTCGTGACGCTCTGGGTCGATACCTCTCGCCTCGGTCACCTCGCCCGGGCCACCCGCGAGAACGAGCAGCGCGTTCGGGTCCTGGGCCTGCGGCCCTACAGGGTGCGACTCATCGTCTTCGTGATCGCCGCGGTGCTCGCGAGCCTGGCCGGGGTCGCCTACATGCTGCTGCAGTCGGGAACAGTTCCGCGCTCCGTCTCTGCCGATCTCACCATCACGGTGCTCGTCATGGTCGTGCTCGGTGGCGTCGGATTCCGGTGGGGTGCGATCGTCGGGGGAGTGCTGTACACCCTGCTCGATCAGCGGCTCACAGTGCTCGCCGGCTCTGAAGCCATCGCGTCGCTTCCCGACTTCCTGCGCATCCCCCTGTCGGAGCCGCTGTTCCTGCTTGGTGCACTGTTCATCATCGTCGTCATGTTCCTGCCCGGTGGCATCGCCGGCACGATCGATGCCTGGTGGCGTCGTCGTCACGGCGAACGCCACGTGCGCGATAGTCTGCGGAGCATCGACGACGCGGAGGCAGATGCCGACGCGGTCGGTGCCTCGGAGGTTCGAGCGTGAGCAACGACGTACAAGACGAGTCGCACACGATCGGCCGGTGGCTGATCGAGCGCGCCGCGCATACACCGCATCGTGTTGCAATCGATGATCGCGGGGTGACGATCACCTATGGCGAGCTGGCCGACCGGGCGCGGGAGCTCGCCGGGAGCCTCGCCGCTGCGGGCTTCGGCCCGGGATCACGCATTGCGACCCTTGCAGGCAACTCCATCGACCATGTCGTGCTCTTCTTCGGATGCGCGCTGGTCGGTGTCGCGTTCGTTCCGCTGTCGTGGCGCCAGAGCACGCGCGAGCTCGTCGACACGCTCGGGCGCAGCGACCCGCAGCTGCTGGTCGTGGATGACGAGTTCGCGGCATCCGCAGCCGAGGTCATCCGCGAACTGGCCGAGCCGCCGCTGCTTGTCGCGCTGGGCACCGCAGGGATCGAGCGGGCGGTGCCACCGGCGCGGGATCCTCGGCAGGCCCGGCCGGTGCGTGACGACGACCCGCTGCTGATCGTGTTCACCTCGGGGAGCGAAGCCGCGCCCAAGGGCGTCATCCTCACCCACGCCAACTGCTTTTGGAACAACCTGGCCCTGGGTCGCGCCCTGCCCCTGGGGGAGGGGGATGTCGTCCTCACCGTCCTGCCGCAGTTCCACGTCGCCGCGTGGAACTGTCAGCCGCTGCTGGCGTGGTGGGGCGGGGCGACCGTCGTGCTCGAGCGCTCGTTCGACACCGAGCGGGTGCTGCAGCTCATCCGAGATCGTCGGGTCACCGCGATGATGGGCGTGCCGACCCAGTACGCGATGCTCGCCGAGTCTCGTGGCTGGGAAGCCAGCGACCTGTCATCGATTCGCCTCGCGCTCGTGGGTGGTGCCACGCTTCCCAGTGCGGTTCGGGACGCCTGGCAGGCCCGGGGGGTCGAGCTGGTGCAGGGCTACGGACTCACCGAAGCGGGCCCCAACGTGCTGCATTGTCCGACTGGTCGTACCGGTGGCCATGAAGGTGCGGTAGGTCGGCCGTATCCTCATGTCAGCGTCCAGGTCGTCGATCCCGACACGCTGCTTCCCCTGCGGGGGGAGGCGACGGGCGAGCTCTGGGTGCGAGGGCCGAGCGTGTTCGCAGGCTACCTGGGTGACCCGGATGCCACGGCCCGGGCCATGCACGGGGACTGGTTGCGCACCGGCGATCTCGTGCACCGTGACCGAGACGGCGTGTTCACGGTCGTCGACCGGCTCAAGGACATCTTCATCTCGGGCGGCGAGAACGTCGCGCCCGCCGAGGTCGAGCACGCACTGTGTTTGCATCCGCTCATCACCGGTGCTGCCGTGGTCGGCGTGCCCGACCCGGTATGGGGCGAACGGGGCGTTGCTTTCGTTACGCTTCGAACCGGCGCTCTCGTCTCCGAGGACGAGATCTTCGCCCACGCGCGGCGCACCCTCGCGGCCTTCAAGGTGCCAATCGCCGTGGAGATCGTCGAGCGGCTGCCGCGGTCATCGATCGACAAGTTGGCCAGGTCGCGCCTCCACGAGCGTGCCAGCGCGATCGTCGCATCGGCTCAGGAGGTGTCGCATGAGCGTTCCCGTTGAGGACGAGGACGTTGCACCGGTCTCATCGGCGACCGGACGTCCGTTGACCAAGCGCGGCGAGGCAACGCGGCGCCGGCTTCTCGAGGCTGCCGAAACGGTGTTTGCAGACCAGGGGTATCACGAGGCATCCATCGTCAAGATCACCGAGCGTGCTGGCATCGGGCTCGGAACGTTCTATCTGTATTTCGACAGCAAGCAGGCGATCTTCGAAGCGCTCGTGATTGACCTGAACCGGCGGGTGCGGCACTCGATGTCGGAGGCGATGGCTGGAGCGTCGAGCCGGCTCGAAGCCGAACGCGCGGGCTTTGCCGGATTCTTCCGGTTCACGGCGGCGCATCCTGCCTTGTACCGCGTCGTGCGCGAGGCGGAGTTCGTCTCGCCCGAGACGCTGCGACTGCACTACACACGCATCGTCGAGGGGTACGAGGCGGGGCTGCGTGCCGCACAGGCGAGTGGGGATGTCGACGCTGCGCTTGATCCCGAGGTCACCGCCTGGGCGCTCATGGGCATGGGGGAGCTCATCGGAATGCGGTTCCTGCTCTGGGAGCGGGATGCCGAGGGTAGGCCACCCGCCCAGCTTGACCCCGCCGTGATGGCGTCGATGTCGACGCTCATCGACAACGCGCTCGCACCCCGGATGGGCGGGCCGACAAGCACGAAGGAGTCCCGATGACCGAGAAAGACCTTGCGGGGCGACGCGCCCTGGTCACCGGTGGCGCGAGCGGCATCGGCCTCGCGTGCGCGACAGAGTTCGCCTCCCGGGGTGCCACCGTCGTCGTCGCCGACCTCAACGCCGAAGCTGCTCACGCAGCAGCCGAGCAGATCGGCGGCGAGGCGTGGGTCGTTGACCTCTCCGAGACGGAAGCGCTCGATGACCTGAGCCTCGAGGTCGACATCCTGGTCAACAATGCCGGCATCCAGCGCGTGAGCCCCATCGCCGAGTTCGACCCGGGAACGTATCGAATGATGATGCGGCTGATGCTCGAGTCGCCGTTCCTGCTGGTGCGCGCCGCACTTCCGCACATGTACGCGAAGGGGTGGGGTCGGATCATCAACATCTCCAGCGCGCATGGGCTGCGCGCGAGTCCGTTCAAGGTCGCATATGTGTCTGCCAAGCACGGGCTGGAGGGGCTTTCGAAGGTGACGGCGCTCGAAGGTGGCCCGCACGGCGTCACCAGCAACTGCATCAACCCGGCTTACGTGCGAACACCGCTCGTCGAGAAGCAGATCGCTGATCAGGCGAAGGTCCACGGGATTCCCGAAGACGAGGTCGTCGAGAAGATCATGCTCACCGAGACCGCCGTGAAGCGTCTCGTGGAGTCGGACGAAGTGGCTTCGCTTGCCGGATGGCTCGCCTCCGACAAGGCCGGCATGGTCACCGGCGCTTCATACACGATGGATGGCGGGTGGACCGCACGATGAGTGCCCACACGTATCGCACGATCGAGGTCGCTGTCCCCGGGGGAGACCTGCACGTCGGTGTCTGGGATCCGGTGGCTCCGCAGACCGCGCAGGTGCTGCTCGTTCACGGGGTCACCTCGTCGCACCTGGCATGGCCGTTCGTGGTCGAAGAGCTCCCCGGCATCCGTGCCATCGCACCTGACCTCCGCGGGCGTGGGTGCAGCAACGAGGTTTCCGGCGCCGCGGGTCTCGCAGCCCATGCCGACGACCTGGCGGCTGTGCTCGATGACCTCGGAATCGAGAGCATCCCGGTCGTTGGTCACTCCATGGGCGCTTTCGTCTCCGTCGTCTTCGCGCACCGGCATCCGTCTCGCGTCGAAAGCCTGTTGCTCATCGACGGCGGTCTGCCGCTGGACGTACCCGCGGGAATGGATGCCGACGCTGTCGCCGCCTACGTGCTCGGTCCCACCGCGGCGCGACTGTCGATGCGGTTCGCATCGATCGATGACTATCTCGAGTTCTGGCGCCCACACCCCGCCTTCGCGCACGCGTGGTCTCCCGAGCTCGAGAGCTACTTCGCGTACGACCTCGTCGAGGACGGATCGGGGATGCTGCGACCGGCGACGAGCTACGCGACGATGGTCGACGACACGGTCGACATGAACACGGGAACCTCGCTGCCCGAGGCGCTCGCCGACCTGCGGCATCCGACTGCCCTCATCACGGTGCCGCGCGGACTGCAGAACGAGGAGCCGGGGCTCTACGCGCCGGAGTACCTCCAGGGGGTTCTAGCGGCGTATCCGCGCATTCAGCACACGCGGCTCGATGACCTCAACCACTACACGATCGTGATGAGTGAGCCGGGTGCGCGCGTCGTCGGTGAAGCCGTTCGACAGCTCGTCGCACACCGGCATCCCGTGGGGTGACGGAGTCCACCGTTCGCCCGAGCCGCCTTAGCCGCGGGCTGCCGCGACCCGCGTCGTGAGCTGGTGCGCGTGGGCTAGCAGGATGCGGCCAAGCTCGGGGAGCCTCTCGGGACCGAAACGGAATTCAACTCCCGTGAGGCTCAGCGCCCACTGTGGGTGCCCCTCGCGGGTGAAGACGGCAGCTCCCACTCCGAAGCTTCCCTCGACGATCAGGCCCGGGTTGACGGCGTAGCCGCGCTCGTGCGTCTCACGCAGGCGCCCTCGAAGCCGCGCAGGCGCGTGCGCGGCACCCCACCGCTCTGGGAGCTCGGGATGCCGCTCGAAATAGGCGTCCACATCGTGGTCTGGGAGGAAAGACAGAATCGCGAGGCCCGCAGAGGCGACGCCCAGGGGAAACCGCACGCCCTCCGCCAGCACGAACGAGCGGATGGGGAAGCTGCCCTCCTCGCGCAGCAGACATACTGTCTCGTCGCCCCGGCGGACCGAGAGGAAGGCGCTCTCCTCGGTGCGCACCGCCAGCGAGCGCACGATGTCTCGGGCGAGGCTCGTGATGTCATACCGCGATGCGGCGGCAGCACCCATGAGATAGAGCTCGGGACCAGGCATCCACGTGCCGCGCGCTTCGTCCTGGTCGACGAGCCCTTCGTGACGCAGCGCTGTGAGGAGTCGGTGGGTGGTCGGTCGAGTGAGGTCGGCCCGCCGCGCCAGCTCCGACACGGTCAGTCCAGCGGCGCCCCCTGCCGACACCAGGCGCAGCAGAGAGGCTGCGCGCGCGATCGCCTGCGCACCCGGTACGGAACGAGCACTGTCCATGATGTGGACGGTAGCCGGGGTGGTGTCCACATCGCAAGCGGATGGTGGCGTCGGCGCGCGCCCGGCAGCGACGATGGCCATGCGGGCGCGCCATGATGCGGCGACCCGGAACGCACCGGCAGACCGAAGGAGCTCATCCGTGATCGACAAGACCTGGGAGTCGCCGGCCGAGGCCGTTGCCGACATCCCCGAAGGCGCGACCCTCGCCGTCGGCGGGTTCGGCCTGTCGGGCAACCCGATGGCACTGATCGAGGCCCTGCACGCCCGCGGCATCGGCGACCTGTCGATCGTGTCCAACAACTGCGGCGTGGATGACTGGGGCCTGGGCATCCTGCTCGCCGACAAGCGCATCCGCAAGATGACCTCGTCGTACGTCGGCGAGAACAAGGAGTTCGAGCGGCAGTTCCTCTCGGGCGAACTCGAGCTCGAACTGACCCCGCAGGGGACGCTCGCCGAGAAGCTCCGCGCCGGTGGCGCCGGGATCGCCGCGTTCTATACCCAGACTGGGGTCGGCACTCAGGTCGCCGAAGGCGGACTGCCTCGGCGCTACGACGGGTCCGGTGGCGTCGCCGTCGCTTCGCCGGTGAAGGATGTCCGCACGTTCGCGGTGTCGGGTCGCGAGCGCGAGTATGTGCTCGAGGAAGCGATCGTCACCGACTACGCCCTCGTCCACGCGCTGCGGGGTGACCGCCACGGCAACCTCGTCTTCAACAAGGCGGCTCGAAACTTCAACCCCCTCGCGGCGATGGCGGGCCGGATCTGCATCGTGCAGGTCGAGGAGCTGGTCGAGCCGGGTCAGATCGATCCGGATGCCGTGCACCTGCCCGGCGTCTACGTCCACCGCATCGTCGAGGTCGGTTCCGACATCGAAAAGCGCATCGAGCGACGCACCGTCTCGGTGAACCCGGAAGGAGCCTGAGATGGCACTCAGCCGCAACGAGATGGCCGCCCGAGCCGCCCAGGAACTAGCCGACGGCGCCTACGTCAATCTGGGCATCGGCCTGCCGACCCTCGTGCCCAACTATGTTCCAGACGGCGTCACCGTCGTGCTGCAGTCTGAGAACGGCATCCTGGGTGTGGGTCCCTACCCGCAGGAAGCGGATGTCGATCCCGACCTCATCAACGCAGGAAAAGAGACCGTGACGACCCTGCCGGGCGCCGCGTTCTTCGATTCCGCGACGAGCTTCGGCATGATCCGGGGTGGCAAGATCGACGCCGCCATCCTCGGGGCGATGCAGGTCTCGGCATCCGGTGACCTTGCCAACTGGATGATCCCCGGAAAGATGGTGAAGGGCCCCGGCGGCGCGATGGATCTCGTGCACGGCGCCGCGAAGGTGATCGTTCTGATGGAGCACGTCGCCAAAGACGGGACGCCGAAGATCGTCACCGACTGCTCGCTGCCGCTGACGGGCAAGGGCGTCGTCGACCGCATCATCACCGACCTTGCGGTTCTCGATGTGACGCCCGAGGGTCTTGTTCTCGTCGAGCTTGCACCGGGTGTCAGCGTCGAGGACGTCGTCGCTGCGACCGAGCCCGAGATCACCGTTTCGCGCGACCTTAAGGTGGAGGCATGAACCACGAGGATGTCGTCATCGTCGGTGCCGCACGCACCCCGCAGGGTCGGCTGAAGGGGCAGCTGTCATCGCTGCCCTCCACGGCCCTGGGAAGCATCGCAATCCGCGGTGCGCTCGAGAAAGCCGGCATCGGTCCCGAGGCCGTGGATGCGGTTCTGGTCGGTCAGGTCCTTCCCGCTGGTGCGGGCCAGAACCCCGCGCGCCAGGCCGCGATCGATGCAGGTATCGGCTGGGATGTTCACGCATCGTCGATCAACAAGGTGTGCCTTTCGGGGCTGACCGCCGTCATCGATGCCGCCCGCATGGTGCGCCTCGGAGATGCCCGGGTTGTCGTCGCGGCGGGCATGGAGTCGATGTCGCAGGCACCGCATCTGCTCATGGGCTCGCGCGAAGGCTGGTCGTACGGATCCATCGAGGTGCTCGACCACATGGCCCACGATGGCCTGACTGACGCGTTCGATCGCGAGAGCATGGGCGGCTCAACCGAGCGACACAATGCCCGCTACGAGGTCACCCGCGAAGACCAGGATGCCGTCGCCGCCCGCTCTCACCAGCGCGCGGCTGCCGCGTGGGAAGCAGACGTGTTCGCCGACGAGATCGTCCCGGTCGAGATTCCGCAGCGCAAGGGCGACCCGAAGCTGGTGACCCGTGACGAGGGCATCCGTCCCGAAACGACAGTTGACACTCTTGCGGGGCTTCGCCCGGCGTTCTCGAAAGACGGCACCATCACGGCGGGTAACTCGTCACAGATCTCCGACGGCGCCTCGGCCGTGATCGTGACGAGCCGCGCTCACGCCGACGAGAACGGCTGGCCGGTGCTCGCCGTCATCGGGTCGGCCGGTCAGGTCGCGGGCCCCGACAACACCCTTCACGCCCAGCCCGCCCGGGCGATCCTCGCCGCGTGCGAACGCGAGGGGATCACCGCTTCCGATCTGGACTTCGTCGAGATCAACGAGGCGTTCGGTGCCGTGGTTGCGCGCTCTCAAGCAGAGCTCGGCCTCCCCGACGAGGTCGTCAACATCCACGGTGGCGGCATCGCGATCGGTCACCCGATCGGCGCATCGGGCAACCGGCTCGTCGTGCACACCGTGTATGAACTGCTGCACCGCGGTGGCGGCACGGCAGCCGTCGCGCTGTGCGGCGGGGGCGGACAGGGCGACGCGCTCATCCTCAAGCGCTGAACGAGGATCCGTACGCGCTCAGTCTTCGAGGCGCCGCGCAGCGGGGGAGTCGGCGGGGACCGGCTTGCCCTGGTCGATGCGACGCATGTCGATGATCGCCCCGACAGCCAGCGCGACGGTGATGGCCCAGTTGATCCACGCCAGCGCGGTACGCCAGGTGAAGGTTTCCTCCCGGAGTGCGCGAAGGAGCGAGAAGCCCGAGATGACTGCGCCGATGATGCCGGTTCCGAAGAGGTACTTGCCCATGCGACCCACGGTACACATCCGGTCGCCACTGTCCACCCCCGGCGGGCATCCCGGTCAAGCGGCTAGCCTGGGAGTGCCCGCGTCCGCCACCCAGAAGGAGCTCGCGTGTCGCAAGCTGATTTCGTCGTCGTTGCCAACCGCCTGCCTGTGGACCGCGACGACGACGGCGGTTGGCGGCGCTCCCCGGGTGGTTTGGTCACAGCGCTCGAGCCCGTGATGCGCAAGACCGAGGGTGCCTGGGTCGGATGGGCTGGCAAGCCTGGGCTCGACCTGGAACCGTTCAACTTCGACGGCACGCATCTTGTGCCCATCACCCTCAGCGCCGACGAGGTGCAGAACTACTACGAGGGCTTCTCGAACGACACGATCTGGCCGCTGTACCACGATGTGATCGCGGCGCCGCGCTATCGCCGCGTGTGGTGGGATGCCTACGTCGACGTCAACCGGCGATTCGCTGAAGCATCGGCGAAGGCCGCCGCCGAGGGCGCCACCGTGTGGGTTCAGGACTATCAGCTGCAGCTGGTTCCTGCGCTCCTGCGCAAGCTTCGACCCGACCTCACGATCGGCTACTTCCACCACATCCCGTTCCCGGCATACGGCCTGTTCTCGCAGTTGCCCTGGCGGCGTCAGGTGCTCGAGGGACTGATGGGGGCTGACGTCGTCGGCTTCCAGCGGGTGGCGGATGCCGGCAACTTCGCCCGCGCCGTGCGTCGCCAGTTTCACTACACGACCAAGGCCTCGGGCATCACCGTCCCCCTTGACGACGGCAGCACGCGAAACGTTCTCGCCAAGGCGTTCCCGATCTCGATCGACGCCGAGTCGTACATCGAACTCGCCCAGCGTCCCGAGATCCAGGCACGCGCCAAGGAGATCCGCGAGAGCCTCGGCAACCCCAAGACCGTGATGCTCGGCGTCGACCGGCTGGACTACACGAAGGGCATCCGCCACCGCCTGAAGGCGTTCGGCGAGCTTCTCCAAGACGGCAGGCTCAGCGTGGAGGACGCGACTCTCGTCCAAGTCGCGAGCCCGAGCCGCGAACGCGTCGAGGCCTACATTCAGTTGCGCGATGAGATCGAACTCACGGTCGGGCGCATCAATGGCGACTTCGACACGATGGATCACACCGCCATCCGCTACCTGCACCAGGCTTTCCCGCGCGAAGAGATGGTCGCGCTCTACCTCGCCGCCGATGTCATGCTCGTGACGGCGCTGCGCGACGGTATGAACCTGGTCGCCAAGGAGTATGTCGCGAGCCGCATCGACAACCGCGGGGTGCTGCTGTTGAGCGAGTTCGCCGGTGCCGCCGACGAACTGGGGTCGGCAATCCGCATCAACCCGCATGACATCGGTGGCATGAAGGACGCGATCATGCGCGCGATCGAGATGCCCGGTGCTGAGCAGGGGCGACGGATGCGATCATTGCGACGGCGCGTGCTCGAACACGACGTCAGCGACTGGTCCAAGTCCTTCCTGGAAGCGCTCGCCGCCGCGAAGCGCTGAGACACCCCAACGTCCGAACCCGAAAGCCCGAGATGACGACTCCCGACGCCCATCCCGTCTCCGACGCTGTCGCCCCAGAGGTGCGAGAAGCTCTCGCCACTGTCGCGGGTGTCCCGACCCTGCTGGTCGCCCTCGACTTCGACGGCACGCTCTCGCCGCACGTCGAAGACCCCATGACGGCCCGGATGCTGCCCGCGGCGCGCGACGCGGTCACTGCGCTGGCCGCGCTGCCGAACACGGTCGTGGCCCTGGTGTCGGGACGCAGTCTGGTTGACCTGCGGATCATCGCCGAGCACACAGACGACTCGCCGATCACCCTGGCCGCCTCGCACGGTGCCGAGTACTGGTTCCCGGGCGAGGGTGCCGTCGAGCCGGCCGAGGATGACGCGGAGCGGGGCCTGCGCGATCTGCTGCGCGCTCGCGCTGAAGAGATCGCTGCGGACTACGAGGGCGTGTGGATCGAGCCGAAGACCTTCGGGTTCGGCGTCCACACCCGCAATGCCACCGAGGAGGCCGGCGAGAAGGCAGCCGCCGCCGTCGACGAGATGGTCGCCGGCGCAGCTCCCGACTGGCGGCGCCGAACCGGCAAGAAGATCGTGGAGTATGCGTTCCGTCACGAGGGCAAAGACAGCGCCATCGCGAACCTTCGTGAGCGCGTCCATGCCGACGCCGTGCTGTTCGCCGGTGACGACACGACTGATGAGGATGCCTTGCGCAGCCTGCAGCCACAGGATCTCGGCATCCACGTCGGCGATGGTGAGACTGCTGCGCGGGTGAGTGTGCCCAACATCCCTGCGATGGCCGCAACGTTGGCGGAGCTCGCGGAGCAGCGGCGCCACGCGCAGGAATAGACTTCGAGCATGGCCCCGCACGACAGCACCATTGACATCAAACCTCGGAGCCGGGTCGTCACCGACGGCATCGAAGCCACCACCTCCCGCGGAATGCTCCGCGCCGTGGGGATGGGTGACGAGGACTGGGAGAAGCCCCAGATCGGCATCGCCTCGAGCTGGAACGAGATCACCCCCTGCAACCTGAGCCTGGATCGCCTCGCTCAGGGAGCGAAAGAGGGTGTGCACTCCGGTGGCGGCTACCCGCTCCAGTTCGGCACCATCTCCGTCTCCGACGGCATCTCGATGGGCCACGAGGGAATGCACTTCTCTCTCGTGAGCCGTGAGGTCATCGCCGACTCTGTCGAGACTGTCGTCATGGCAGAACGCCTCGATGGCACCGTGCTGCTGGCTGGCTGCGACAAGTCCATCCCCGGGATGCTGATGGCCAGCGCGCGCCTCGACCTTTCGAGCGTCTTCCTCTACGCCGGTTCCATCGCGCCGGGCTGGGTCAAGCTCTCGGACGGCACCGAGAAGGACATCACGATCATCGATTCGTTCGAGGGCGTCGGGGCGTGCCTGTCGGGCCGCATGAGCGAAGCAGACCTCAAGCGCATCGAGTGCGCCTTCGCCCCCGGTGAGGGAGCGTGCGGCGGCATGTACACCGCCAACACGATGGCCTCGGTCGCCGAGGCCCTCGGGCTGAGCCTCCCGGGTTCTGCGGCACCGCCGTCGGCTGACCGCCGCCGCGACGCGTACGCGCATCGCTCGGGCGAGGCTGTCGTCAACCTGCTGAAGCTTGGGATCACGACCCGCGACATCCTGACGAAGGAAGCGTTCGAGAATGCGATCGCCCTCGCGATGGCCCTCGGCGGTTCGACGAATGTCGTGCTGCACCTCCTCGCGATCGCGCGTGAAGCTGACGTCGACCTCGATCTGCACGACTTCAACCGCATCGGCGACAAGGTTCCCCACGTCGCCGACATGAAGCCGTTCGGGCAGTACGTCATGAACGACGTCGACCGCCACGGCGGCATCCCGGTGATCATGAGGGCGATGCTCGATGAGGGGCTGCTGCACGGTGACGCGCTCACCGTGACCGGCAAGACTCTTGCCGAGAACCTCGCTGACTTGAACCCCGACCCGGTGGACGGCACCGTCATCCACGCGTTTGACAACCCCATCCACGAGACAGGCGGCATCACGATCCTGCACGGCACGATGGCCCCCGAGGGAGCCGTCGTGAAGTCCGCAGGCTTCGACGGTGATGTCTTCGAGGGCCCCGCACGGGTTTTCGAGCGCGAGCGCGCCGCGATGGATGCCCTCGAGGCTGGCGAGATCTCTGCGGGCGATGTTGTCGTCATCCGCTACGAGGGGCCTAAGGGTGGTCCCGGTATGCGGGAGATGCTCGCGATCACGGCTGCCATCAAGGGCGCTGGGCTCGGAAAAGATGTACTACTCTTGACAGACGGCAGATTCTCGGGCGGCACAACCGGCCTGTGCATCGGCCACATAGCACCCGAAGCGGTCGACGCAGGTCCGATCGCCTTCGTGCGCGATGGTGATCTGATACGGGTCGATATCGCAGCTCGCTCCCTCGACCTACTCGTCGACGAAGCTGAGCTGAGTTCCCGCCGGCAGGGCTGGGAGCCGCTTCCTCCGCGCTATACCCGTGGCGTTCTCGCCAAGTACACGCGACTCGTGCGTTCGGCATCCGAAGGCGCGACGACGAACTAGGCGTTCTCTCTCGCAACTCTCGACATCCATCGCAAGGAATCATCATGTCTTCCGACATCGCCACGGCCGTGCCCCGGCCCCCCGCTCGCGGCGCTTCGGCGCCTGTGATGACCGGGGCTGAGGCGGTCGTCCGTTCCCTCGATCTGCTGGGTGTGTCCGATGTGTTCGGGCTGCCCGGCGGCGCGATCATGCCCGTCTACGACCCGCTCATGGACGATGAGGCAGTTCGCCACATTCTGGTTCGCCACGAGCAGGGCGCAGGTCACGCCGCCGAAGGATATGCCTCGGCATCCGGCAAGGTCGGTGTCGCCATCGCGACGTCGGGGCCGGGTGCGACCAACCTCGTCACGGCGATCGCGGATGCCTACATGGACTCCGTTCCGCTGCTGTGCATCACGGGCCAGGTCTTCTCGAACCTCATGGGAACCGACGCGTTCCAGGAAGCCGACATCGTCGGAATCACGATGCCGATCACGAAGCACTCGTTCCTCGTGAAGCGCGCCGAAGACATCCCTGGCGCGCTCGCCGCAGCCTACGAGATCGCTTCGACGGGTCGTCCCGGTCCCGTCCTGGTGGACATCACGAAGGACGCCCAACAGGCCGAGGCGCCGTTCGTCTGGCCGCCGCAGATCGATCTGCCGGGGTATCGGCCGGTGACCAAAGCGCACGGCAAGCAGATCCAAGCGGCTGCGCAGTTGATCGCCGAAGCCGAGAAGCCGGTTCTGTACGTCGGCGGCGGCATCATCCGCTCCCGCGCCTCTGAGCAGCTGCTCGCGCTGGCCGAGGCGACCGGTGCGCCGGTTGTCACGACGCTCATGGCTCGGGGTGCGTTCCCCGACTCGCACGAGCAGAACCTCGGCATGCCCGGCATGCACGGCACGGTTCCCGCCGTGCTCGCGCTGCAGGAGTCCGACCTCATCGTGGCTCTCGGCGCCCGATTCGATGACCGTGTGACCGGCAAGGCGTCGCACTTCGCGCCGCACGCGAAGGTCATCCACGTCGACATCGACCCCGCCGAGATCTCGAAGATCCGCGCTGCAGACGTTCCGATCGTGGGTGACCTGCGTGAGGTGCTGGTTGATCTCGAGGCCGCGTTCCGCGCCAACACCGACGCCGGCCGCGCCGACATCACCCAGTGGTGGGCCTACCTCAAGGGCCTGCGCAACGAGTTCCCCCTCGGCTACGCCCCCACAACCGACGGCCTCCTGGCGCCGCAGCAGGTCATCCAGCGGATCGGTGAGCTCACCGGCCCCGAGGCCGTATACGCCGCAGGCGTCGGTCAGCACCAGATGTGGGCTGCCCAGTTCATCAAGTACGAGCGCCCCAACGCCTGGCTGAACTCGGGCGGCGCCGGCACCATGGGCTACGCGGTTCCCGCCGCGATGGGCGCGAAGGTCGCCGAGCCGGATCGTGTCGTGTGGGCGATCGACGGTGACGGATGCTTCCAGATGACCAATCAGGAGCTCGCCACCTGCGTGCTCAACGACATCCCGATCAAGGTCGCGATCATCAACAACTCGTCACTCGGGATGGTGCGTCAGTGGCAGACGCTGTTCTTCAACGGCCGCCACTCCAACACCGACCTGAACACAGGTCACGGCACCGCGCGGGTACCGGACTTCGTCAAGTTGGCTGAGGCGTACGGATGCCTCGCGCTGCGCGTCGAGAAGGAAGACGAGATCGACGACGCGATTCGCACCGCACTGGAGACCAACGATCGCCCCGTCGTCATCGACTTCGTCGTGTCGGCCGACGCCATGGTGTGGCCGATGGTGCCGCAGGGTGTCGGAAACAGTGAGATCCAGTACGCGCGTGAGCACGCCCCGAGCTTCGATCAGGAGGACTGAGCCATGACAAGCCACGTGCTGAGCCTTCTCGTTGAAGACAAGCCCGGCCTGCTGACCCGCGTCGCGGGCCTGTTCGCTCGCCGCGGTTTCAACATCGAATCCCTTGCCGTGGGAGTCACCGAGGTGCCGGGGCTGTCCCGCATCACGGTGGTCGTCGACGTCGAAGGGCTCCCGCTCGAGCAGGTGACCAAGCAGCTGAACAAGCTCGTGAACGTCATCAAGATCGTGGAGCTCGACCCCGCGGCATCCGTGCAGCGCGAGCACATGCTCGTGAAGGTGCGCGCCGACAATGCGACCCGTTCCAGCGTGCTCGAGGTCATCAATCTGTTCCGCGCGTCAGTCGTGGACTACGCTCCCGAGGCGATGGTGGTCGAGATCACCGGCGACAAGGGCAAGGTTGAGGCGTTCCTGCGCGCTATCGAGCCGTTCGGCATCAAGGAGCTCGCCCAGTCGGGCATGCTCGCCATCGGCCGCGGCGGCAAGAGCATCACCGAACGGGTCCTGCGGGGCTGATACGACCACGCCGATCCGCTCCCGGTCGTTGAGCGGGCTCGGCGAGAACAAACGACCACAATCGCACAGTCAAGGAGAGACACCCCATGGCCGAAATGATCTACGACCAGGATGCCGACCTCGCCCTCATCCAGAGCAAGAAGGTCGCCATCGTCGGCTACGGCTCGCAGGGCCACGCACACGCGCAGAACCTGCGCGACTCGGGCGTCGAGGTCGTCATTGCCCTCAAGGACGGCTCGAAGTCCGCGCCGAAGGCACAGGAGGACGGCTTCGAGGTCAAGTCCGTCGCCGACGCGACCGCGTGGGCCGACGTCATCATGATCCTCGCGCCCGACCAGCACCAGCGCGGCATCTACAACAACGAGATCAAGCCGAACCTCGCGCCCGGCAAGACCCTCGCATTCGCGCACGGTTTCAACATCCGCTTCGGCTACATCGAGGCCCCCGAGGGTGTCGACGTCATCCTCATCGCCCCGAAGGCTCCCGGCCACACGGTTCGTCGTGAGTACGTCGCCGGCCGCGGCATCCCCGACATCATTGCTGTCGAGAAGGATGCCTCGGGCAGCGCCTGGGATCTCGCGAAGTCGTACGCGAAGGCCATCGGCGGCACGCGCGCCGGCGTCATCAAGACGACGTTCACGGAAGAGACCGAGACCGACCTCTTCGGCGAGCAGGCAGTTCTCTGCGGTGGCGTTTCGCAGCTGATCCAGTACGGCTTCGAGACCCTCACTGAGGCCGGCTACCAGCCCGAGATCGCCTACTTCGAGGTGCTGCACGAGCTCAAGCTCATCGTCGACCTCATGTGGGAGGGTGGCATCGCCAAGCAGCGCTGGAGCGTTTCGGACACCGCCGAGTACGGCGACTACGTCTCGGGCCCGCGCGTCATCGACCCGCACGTCAAGGAGAACATGGCGGCTGTTCTCGCCGACATCCGTTCTGGTGCGTTCGCCGAGCGGTTCATCACCGACCAGGACAACGGCGCCGTTGAATTCCTTGAGCTGCGCGAGAAGGCCGCGAAGCACCCCATCGAGGCCGTCGGCAAGGACCTGCGTTCGCTCTTCTCGTGGAAGCAGCAGGACAAGGACTACGTGGAGGGCTCGGCCGCGCGCTGATCTCATCCCCTTCCGCCGAACCCACACGTCCTTCCGGGGCGTGTGGGTTCGGTCGTCGGTAGGCTGAACTCGTGAGCACCGACCGCGACGACGACGCCCTCTCGTGGGGGGATGACGACCCGACGCTCGATGCGGGCCCCACGTTGCCCCCGGGCTACGTGGCCGTCGGCAAGGGGAGCGAGGCGATCGCGCCGAAGCCCGGGGCAGCTGCTGATGGTGGTGTCGCCTCGGAAGCTGATGCTCTGCCTGCGCAGAGTGACCCGGGCGGTGCGGACAGTGACACTGCGCCGGCTGCGGGACTGAGCAACGCGGCGCTCATCATCCTCGGCGTCTTCGGCGGTGTCTACGCCCTCGAGAGCATCGGGTGGATCATCGGCGGCCTGCGGCTGCAGCAGTACGCGGAGTTCCTCGTTGCGCCGCTGGCCTATCAGGTGAGCCTGTGGCTGGCGGTGCTGACGCCGCTGATATGGTTCGTAACCGTCTTGGTCCTCACGCGGCGCGCGCGAACGTGGCTCCGGGTGCTCCTTCTACTGGCAGGAGCCCTCCTGCTGCTGCCGTGGCCATTCATCTTGGTGGGGGCGATCGGACAATGAGCGAGAACACCAACCCGGTCACCGGCACGGAGGCCCCGGTATCCGTGCCGCCGCGCCGCGCCGCACTTCCGGTCTGGCTGATCGCGACGATCGCGGGCTTCTTCGGTCTCTTCTACGCGTACGCGGTGTGGAATGCTTTAGCCTTCCTCATATCCCAGGCATCAGGCCTTAGCGGCGGCGGTTGGGCTTTGGTGCTTGCCGCAGTGGTCTTCCCCTTCGTTGTCTTCGCCATGGCCTTCGCGATCGGGTGGAAGCGCCGCGCTGGGGCTTTTTCCTTGGTCATGCTGACGGGGCTCGGCTTGGTCGCGGTGTTCTGGTTCAACGTCCTTGCCTATGTGACGGTTGACTTCGTCCGCGCAGTTCTAGCTTCCTAAGCCCCGTCATCTGGTCGGGACGACGGGCGCGCCCACGATAGGCTGGCGGCGGCCCGTCGTCATGGCGTGCGGCGCGGCATCCCCGTCATCCTGTGCACGGTTCATGCGTGCGCGTCTGCTCCGAAGGATCCACCCGTGTCCAAACCGGTCGTGCTGATCGCCGAAGAACTGTCCCCCGCCACGATCGAGGCCCTCGGCCCGGACTTTGATGTCCGCAACGTCGACGGCACTGACCGGCCCGCGCTGCTCGCGGCTCTTGCCGAGGCTGACGCGGTTCTCATCCGCTCGGCGACGAAGATGGATGCCGAAGCCATCGCGTCGTCGCAGAAGCTTCGAGTGATCGCTCGCGCCGGCGTCGGACTCGACAATGTCGACATCAAGGCGGCCACTGCTGCCGGCGTCATGGTCGTGAACGCGCCGACCTCCAACGTCATCTCGGCCGCGGAGCTCACGGTCGGACACATCCTGAGTCTTGCCCGCCACATCCCCGCCGCCCACGCCTCGCTCGCGCAGGGCCAGTGGAAGCGCAGCTCGTTCACGGGTGCGGAGCTCTACGAGAAGACCGTCGGCATCCTGGGCCTCGGTCGCATCGGTGCTCTTGTTGCCGAGCGGTTGCGAGCCTTTGGTGTGCGCCTGGTCGGCTACGACCCCTACGTGACCCCTGCCCGGGCCCAGCAGCTGGGTGTCGAGCTTCTCAGCATCGACGACGTCGTTCGCGAGAGCGACTTCCTCACGGTGCACATGCCGAAGACTCCCGAGACGACCGGCATGATCAGCACCGAACAGCTCGCTGCGATGAAGCCCACGGCCTACGTCATCAACGTCGCCCGCGGCGGCCTGTTCGACGAAGAGGCGCTGTTGGAAGCTCTCACCACCGGACAGATCGCCGGAGCCGGGCTCGACGTCTTCACCGCTGAGCCGCCGAAGCCGGACTCGGCGGCGGCGAAGCTCGTTGCTCTTCCCAACGTCGTCGGAACGCCGCACCTCGGTGCCTCCACCGACGAGGCGCAGGAGAAGGCCGGCGTTTCGGTTGCGAAATCGGTCAAACTTGCGCTCGAGGGCGACCTGGTTCCGGATGCCGTCAACGTCGCCGGGGGCGTGATCGACCCATTCGTGCGGCCCGGTATAGGGCTGGTCGAAATGCTCGGACAGTACTTCACGGGCCTGACGCACAGTGCGCTCACCTCGCTGGATATCGAAGTCCGCGGGGAACTCGCCGCGTTCGATGTCAGCGTTTATCGGCTCGCGGCGCTCAAGGGCATCTTCACGAACATCGTCAGCGAGAACGTGTCGTACGTGAATGCGCCCCTGTTCGCTGAGCAGCGCGGCATCGAGACCCGCATGATCGTCGAGGCCGACAGCCCCCAGTACCGGAACCTCACGGTGCTGCGCGGCACCATGTCAGACGGCACGACGCTGAGCGTTGCGGGAACGCTCGCCGGCACGCGCATGGTCCCGAAGATCGTCGCTATCAACGGCTACGACATCGAGGTGCCGATCGCCGGCCACCACGTCGTGATGCGCTATCAGGACCGCCCGGGCATCGTCGCGATCTATGCGAAGACGCTCGGTGACGCGGGAATCAACATCGAAGGGCTGCAGGTTGCGCACCCGGATGCCTCCGGCCACGCACTCTCGGTGCTGACGGTGGACGCCGCGGTGCCGGACGAGCTGCTCGACCAGATGCGTCAGGCCGTCGGTGCTGACCTGTTCTGCCAGATCGAGATCGTCGAACCCTAGCGCGGAGCGGTTGCCTGCGCGATGAGCTGAACCAAGGCATCCATCTCGGCATCGCGGGGGACTGGCGTTGCCAGCCCGTCGTGCTGGAGTGCGTTGTTGTAGTAGACGCCGTCACTGATGAGCATGACGAGGTCGAGCGCGGTCTTGTCGGCGACGTGCGGGCGAAGCGTCTCGGCCCACCGCTCTCGCACCGAGCGCAGCGCGTCGCTCGCGGCGCTGCGCCCGGCCTGCGCGAGGCGTGAAACCGCGAGGATCGCGCGGTCGAGGGCCGTGCCGTCCATCGCCGAGGTCCGTACGTAGTACGCAACCGGTCCTTCTTCGGCGGAGGTCATGCGGGCCAGATCGTCGTCGACGCGCTCCTCGAGCCGTGCGAGCAACGCCGCTTCGAGCGCCTCCTTCGAGGCGAAGTGGTAGAGAAGGCCGCCCTTGGAGACTCCGGCGGCTCGGGCGATGGCGTCCATTGTGGCGGCGCGCTCACCCTCGGCGATGAGGAGAGCCTCGAACGCGTCGAGCACCTTCTCGCGGGCGTGCGGGGGACGACTCATGCGCTCAAGGCTAGCCAGGTCGACCCCATGTCTGTTACTATACCAGCCAGACGGTATAGAAATTCTGACGGTGACACCATGACAACCCTGACCGAAGACATCCGCATCGCCGAGAGCGAAGGGCGGCCGGTGACCTGGCGCGGCTGGGCCGCACTGGTGGTGCTGATGCTGCCCGTGCTGTTGATCTCGGTCGACAACACGGTGCTGAGCTTCGCGCTGCCCGAGATCGCGCTCGCGCTCGCGCCGACAGCCGCGCAGCAGCTCTGGATCATCGACGCCTACCCGCTCGTTCTGGCAGGCCTGCTGGTCACGATGGGAACTCTTGGCGACCGGTTCGGTCGGCGACGGATGCTGCTGATCGGCGCCACTGGATTCGCTACCGTGTCGGCGCTATCGGCCTTTGCGCCCTCGGCCGAATGGCTGATCGCGGGGCGTGCCGCCATGGGTCTGTTCGGTGCCATGATCATGCCCTCGACGCTTGCGCTGCTGCGCAGTATCTTCACCCTCCGCGCGCAGCGACGCCTCGCGATAGCCATTTGGGCCTCGATGTTCTCGGCAGGGGCGGCGCTCGGCCCGATCGTCGGGGGAGTGCTGCTGGAACACTTCTCGTGGGGATCCGTGTTCCTCATGGCGGTTCCCGTGCTCGTCCCGCTGCTGGTGTTCGCGCCGCTGCTCGTGCCCGAAAGCCGCAACCCGGATGCCGGACGCGTCGACGCCGTCAGCATTGTGCTGTCCATGGCGATGATGGTGCCGATCGTGTGGGCCATCAAGGAGTTCGCGGTGGATGGGTACTCAGCCACTGTGGCCGTTGCCGCAATCGCGGGGGTGGGGTTCGGCGTCATGTTCGTGCGGCGACAGCTGCACGCCCGCTCACCGATGCTGGATATGCGGCTGTTCACGCGGGGGAGCTTCAGCGGCGCCCTGCTCGTGAACCTGTTGAGCGTCATCTCGCTCGTTGGCTTCATGTTCTTCATCGCGCAGCATCTGCAACTGATCGTCGGGCTCTCCCCGGTTCAGGCGGGCTTTGCGCTGGTGCCCTCGCTGGCCTCGGTCATCCTTGCAGGGCTGCTTGTCGTGCCTATCGCGTCCCGGATTCCGCCCCGTGTCGTGGTGCCCGCGGCGCTCATGTTCTCGATGAGCGGCTACCTTCTCGTGGCTGTGACGGCCGGTGGCGGCAACCTCGGTTGGCTCCTGCTCGCAAGTGTGCTGCTGGGCATCGGAATCGGTGCCGCCGAGACCGTCTCGAACGAGCTCGTCCTGGCGAGCGCTCCGCCGAGCAAGGCGGGGGCCGCAAGCGCCGTGTCTGAGACGGCGTACGAGTTGGGTGCTGTGCTCGGAACTGCTGTGCTCGGCGGCATCCTCACCGCCTCGTACCGGTCGGGCATCGCGATCCCCGCGGGAGTGCCCACCGACCTCGCGGCGCAGGCGCGGGAAACGCTCGGAGGTGCGTATGTCGCGGCAGGCGAGCTCGCCGCACCGATCGCTGACGCGCTGCGTGCCGCCGCGGCTACGGCCTTCGACTCCGGTGTTGCGGTCACTGCCGCCGTCGGGGCCGGTCTCATGGTCCTGGCCGCCGTGATCGCGGCCACTACGCTGGGATCGGCGCCGTCATCTGTGAGTCAGGCGGCACGATCCGAGAACGAGGAGAACAATGTCGCGCGAGGTGAAGCTAGCCGTCATCCCCGGTGATGGCATCGGTGTCGAGGTGGTCGCCGAGGCCATGAAGGTTCTCGATGCGGTGACCGCAGGCAGCGACATCCGTTTCACGAAGACCCCCTTCTCGCTGGGCGCCGCGCGCTACCTCGAGACCGGTGACACGCTGACGGATGCCGACCTCGACGCGATCAAGGAGCATGACGCGATCGTCCTCGGAGCTGTCGGCGGTGTTCCCGGCGACCCGCGCCTGAAGGATGCCAACATCGAGCGCGGGCTGCTGCTGAAGCTTCGTTTCGAGCTCGACCACTACGTCAACCTGCGGCCCTCGAAGCTTTACCCCGGCGCTCCCGGCCCGCTCGCGAACCCCGGTGAGATCGACTTCGTCGTCGTCCGCGAAGGCACGGAGGGACCCTACGTCGGCAACGGCGGCGCGATCCGCACGGGCACCCCGCACGAGGTAGCCAACGAGACATCCGTCAACACGGCGTTCGGTGTCGAGCGGGTCGTCAGGTACGCGTTCGCGCTGGCTGAGCGTCGCCGCAAGAAGCTGACACTCGTGCACAAGACCAACGTGCTCGTCCACGCCGGCGGAATCTGGCAGAGAATCGTGCGCGAGGTGGCAGAAGAGCACCCCGAGGTCGCCGTAGACTATCTGCACGTCGATGCGGCAACCATCTTCCTGGTCACAAACCCTGACCGCTTCGACGTGATCGTCACCGACAACCTCTTCGGCGACATCCTCACCGATTTGGCCGGCGCCGTCACCGGAGGCATCGGCCTCGCCGCTTCGGGGAACATCAACCCCGACGGCGCGTTCCCCTCGATGTTCGAGCCCGTCCACGGATCGGCGCCCGATATCGCGGGTCAGCAGAAGGCCGACCCCACCGCTGCGATTCTGTCCATCGCGATGCTGCTCGATCACCTCGGGCTGCACGACGATTCCGCCCGCGTCACCCGCGCAGTGGAGGAGGACATCGCTTCCCGGGGCGAGGCCGCTCGCACAACAGCGCAGATTGGTGACGCGATCGTCGCCCGCCTGCAGGCGTAGCCTGGAACCACTCGGCTCCTTGCCGCGCCGGACGGACCCGCCACCGCCGCGCACGAACGACTGGATTTCGACATGACACTTCTTGACACCGACCCCGACGCCGGCCTTGCACCCCTGCAGTTCCAGGTGATGCGGAACCTGCAGGCCAAGACGGATGCCGAGCGTGAGGCGGTTCTCGCCAACCCCGGCTTCGGTCAGCACTTCACCGACCACATGGTCGACATTTGCTGGTCGGTCGGCGGCGGGTGGCACCGCCCGCAGGTGAAGCCCTACGGTCCGCTTTCGCTCGACCCGGCGGCGGCAGTTCTGCACTACGCGCAAGAGGTCTTCGAGGGCATCAAGGCCTACCGTCACGCCGACGGTTCGGTCCACACCTTCCGTCCTGACCAGAACGGACGCAGGCTGCAGCGCTCGGCGCGGCGGCTGGCCCTTCCCGAGCTGCCGGTGTCGTACTTCATCCAGTCGCTCGAGGAGCTCATCGCGGTCGACGGCGCCTGGGTACCCTCGGGTGAGAACCAGAGCCTCTACCTGCGTCCGTTCATGTTCGCCAAAGAGGCCTTCCTCGGTGTGCGTCCTGCCAACAAGGTCGGCTACTACGTCATCGCCAGCCCCGCGGGTGCCTACTTCAAGGGTGGCGTCACCCCCGTATCGATCTGGCTGAGCGAGGACTACTCGCGCGCCGGCAAGGGAGGCACCGGGGCTGCCAAGACCGGCGGCAACTACGCGTCGAGCCTGCTTCCCCAGTCAGAGGCCTACGAGAACGAGTGCGACCAGGTGGTCTTCCTCGATCAGGACGGCAACGTCGAAGAACTCGGCGGAATGAACATCGTGTTCGTCTTCAAGGACGGCACCGTCGTGACGCCGCAGTCGGACTCGATCCTCGAGGGAGTCACCCGCGACTCGATCCTGCAGCTGGCAGCCGACCGCGGTCTTCACGTGCAGGGTCGCAACATCACGCTGCGCGAGTGGCGCGAGGGTGTGGCATCCGGTGACATTGTCGAGGTCTTCGCATGCGGCACCGCCGCCGTTGTGACTCCGATTGGTGTGCTCAAGGGACGCGATTTCGTCGACCAGCAGCCCGTCGGCTCACTCGCGCTCGAGCTGCGACAGGAACTCACCGACATCCAGTACGGCCACGCCGAAGACCGCCACGGCTGGATGCACCGCCTCGACGCCCCCGCCCAGGCATGAGAATCGCGCGGTTCCGGCACGAGGACGCGATCGCCTACGGCATCCTCGACGAGGGCGAACTCGTGGTGCTCGCGGGCGACCCGATGTTCGCCGGCTACGAGACGACGGGGGAGCGCGTGCCGGTCGGTGAGGTGACGCTGCTCGCCCCGGTCATTCCCCGCTCGAAGGTCGTGTGCGTCGGCAAGAACTACCTCGATCACGCCGCGGAGATGGGAAGCGACGCTCCTGGCGAGCCGCTGCTGTTCCTGAAGCCCAACACGGCGGTCATCGGGCCAGACGAACCGATTGTGCGCCCGTGGCAGTCGGAGCGCACCGACTACGAGGGTGAACTCGCCGTTGTCATCGGCCGCATCGCGAAGAACGTGACGGCGGATGCTGCGCTGGACTACGTTTTCGGTTACACGATCGGCAACGACGTGACGGCGCGGGATCTGCAGCGCTCGGATGGCCAGTGGTCGCGTGCGAAGGGGTTCGACACGTTCTGCCCGCTCGGCCCCGTCATCGAGACGGAGTTCGACCTCGCGGGCGGCGCAAAGCTGACAACGCGCGTCAACGGCGAGGTCCGTCAACGCGGGGCGATCAGCGACATGATCCATTCGGTGCCAGCGATCATCGAGTACGTGTCGGCGGCGTTCACGCTGCTGCCGGGCGATGTGATCCTCACCGGAACCCCGGCGGGCGTTGGCCCCTTCGTGGCTGGGGATGTCGTCGAGGTCGAGATCGACGGGCTCGGCATCCTGCGCAACACTGCGCGGGATGCGGAGCCGCGTCAGTGACACTCTCTGAGGACTGGGTCGACGACCATCACGAGGCGAGTGAGCTCGCCGGCATCCAGCGGCGCACCGTCTGGGTTCTCTCGGCTGGTCAGGTGCTCGGTGGGCTCGGGTTCGGCGCGACAGTCTCCCTCGGCGCTGTGCTTGCGGCAGACATCGCCGGTGACGAGTCCCTCTCGGGACTGGCCGCTGCGGGTGTCACCCTCGGCACCGCCGCGCTGGCCGTGCCGCTGGCTGCGCTCGCGCGTCGGCGCGGCCGACGAATCTCGCTGGCGTCGGGAATGGCCATCGCGCTCGTGGGTGTGTCGCTGGTCGTGGTCGCGGCGGCGTTGCGGTCGTTTCCGCTGCTTCTGCTGGCCTTCGGGCTCGTCGGGGCCGGGCAGACCGCGAACCTGCAGTCCCGATTTGCTGCCGCTGATCTCGCGACGGATGCCACGCGTGGCCGCGACCTCTCGATCGTCGTGTGGGCGACAACCATCGGTGCCGTTCTCGGACCGAATCTCGTACAGCCGGGGCAGGCGATCGGCGATGCCCTGGGGATGCCGCCCCTGACGGGACCGTACGTCTTCACGATCGCGGCACAGGCGCTGAGCATCGTCGTGTACCTGTTCGCGCTGCGACCGGATCCGCTCCTGGTTGCCCAGGCGGTGGCGCAGCGCCGCCGCGATCGTGTGGTCGAGCAGATCGTCAAGCCCGATCGGCCGGTCTCTGCTCGCTACGCGATCTTCGCGAACGCCGCAGCGCACGGCGTCATGGTCTCGATCATGGCGATGACACCCGTGCACATGCTGCATCACGGGGCGAGTCTGACCATCATCGGTCTGACGATCAGTCTGCATATCGCCGGGATGTACGCGCTCTCGCCCGTCTTCGGCATCCTGGCCGACCGTGTGGGCCGAATTCCCACGATCATGGTCGGTCAGGCGCTGCTCGCGGCATCCCTTGTCACGGTCTTCTTCGGCGCCGAGTCCAACACGGCGGTCACCGTCGCGCTCATTCTGCTCGGCCTGGGCTGGAGTGCCGCCACCGTTGCTGGATCAGCGCTACTGACCGAATCGTCGTCGGAGGAGCGCCGCACGACACGGCAGGGGCGCAACGACCTCTCGATGAGTCTCGTGGGCGCTATTGGTGCGATCACGTCAGGCGTCGTCCTCGGCTGGATCGGGTTCACGGGGCTTGCGCTGGTCGTTGGTGTAGCCGTGATCGCGACGGTGCTTCTCGCGCCGTACGGTCGCATCCGTCAGGTGGCGTAGTCGTCCCGACCCCCGCGTTGTGGCGTCCGCGTCGCAACTAGACTCGGTATCTATGCCCGGAACGCCGCATCCCGCCACCACGACCGCCACCGGATCCGACGTTCGGGTCCGCTTCTGCCCGTCACCGACGGGTCTGCCTCACGTCGGGCTGATGCGCACCGTGCTGTTCAACTGGGCCTACGCGCGGCACAACGGCGGCAAGCTCGTCTTCCGCATCGAAGACACGGATGCCGCCCGCGACTCCGAGGAGAGCTACCACCAGCTGCTCGATGCGCTGCGGTGGCTCAAGATCGACTGGGACGAGGGTGTGGAGGTCGGCGGTCCGCACGCGCCGTACCGACAGTCGCAGCGCCACGAGAT
Organism: Microbacterium sp. NPDC076895; assembly: GCF_040687115.1. Classification (NCBI taxonomy): domain Bacteria; kingdom Bacillati; phylum Actinomycetota; class Actinomycetes; order Micrococcales; family Microbacteriaceae; genus Microbacterium; species Microbacterium sp. NPDC076895. The sequence goes on along the minus strand of NZ_JBFBMQ010000011.1, from coordinate 71,439 downwards.
CTACCGAGGCGTGCTCGAGAAGCTCATCGATGCCGGTGTCGTGTACGAGAGCTACTCGACTGCCGAAGAGATCGATGCCCGAAACGAGGCCGCGGGGCGCGCGAAGCAGCTCGGCTACGACAACTACGACCGCGACCTTACGGATGAGCAGAAGGCAGCGTTCCGTGCCGAGGGTCGCGAGCCCGCCTGGCGCCTGCGGGTACCCGACCACGACCTCACCTACGTGGATCTGATCCGCGGCGAGGTGACCTTCCCGGCGGGATCCTTCCCCGACTTCGTCATCGTGCGCGCCGGCGGAGTTCCGCTGTACACGTTCGTGAACCCGGTCGATGACGCTCTCATGGGCATCACTCACGTCATCCGCGGGGAAGACCTCATGCCGTCCACGGCGCGCCAGCTCGCGCTCTATGACGCGCTCGTGACCGCCGGTGTCACCGAATTCGTGCCACGCTTCGGCCACATGCCGCTCGTGCTGGGGGAGGAGGGCAACAAGAAGCTCTCCAAGCGTGACCCGAAGGCCGACCTCTTCTTGCAGCGCGAGAAGGGTTTCATCCACGAGGGGCTGCTGAACTACCTCGCTCTGCTGGGCTGGTCGATCGCTCCCGACCGCGATGTCTTCTCGCTCGATGAGCTCGTGGCTGCGTTCGACATCGCCGACGTGAACCCGAACCCGGCCCGCTTCGACCAGAAGAAGGCGGAGTCGATCAACGGCGACCACATCCGGATGCTGGGGGCCGAGGATTTCGCTTCCCGTCTCGTTCCGTACCTGGTCGCCGCCGGGGTCGTGTCGGATCCGATGACTGACGCACAGGCGCAGATGCTCGCTGCATCCGCCCCGCTCGTGCAGGAGCGGATGCAGCTGCTCGGTGACGCCCCCGGCCTCCTCGGCTTCTTGTTCACGGACACCGTCGCCTACGAGGACGATGCACTGACGTCTCTGCCCGCGAACGCCGGCGAGGTCCTCGTCGCCGGTGTGGGCGCGATCGAGCTGATTCCGGAGGCGGAGTTCACCGCCGCCGCGATTCAGGAGGCTCTCGCCGCGGCGCTCATCGAGGTGCTCGGCCTCAAGCCGCGCGTCGCCTACGGGCCGCTGCGGGTAGCGCTCAGTGGCCGCCGCGTCTCACCGCCGCTGTTCGAGTCCATGGAGCTTCTGGGCAAGGATGCGTCGGTTCGCCGCTTTGGAGCGCTGGTCGATCACCTCGCCGCAAACTGAGACGCGCCGCTGTCGGGTCTGGTTTGGCGGGGCGTTTCGCGTCGTCTAGACTTGACCCTTGGCGCCCGTTCCGGCGGGAACCCTTGGGGTATGGTGTAATTGGCAACACGGCTGATTCTGGTTCAGTTGTTCTTGGTTCGAGTCCAGGTACCCCAGCCAACAGAAACCCGCGGAGTTCCGCGGGTTTCGGCGTCTACGGGAATGTGGCGGGGAGGGCAACGATGGTCCGTCGGATCCCGCTCGAGCAGCGTCGCGAGGAGCTCGTGGCAGCCGCGATCCGCGTGATCTCTCGTGACGGCGTAGCGAAAGCGACCACACGACGAATCGTTGCTGAGGCAGAGATGCCGCTGGGTGCTTTCCATTACGCCTTCGCGACGCAGGATGAGCTCATGCGCGCCGTCGTTGACACCGTCACCGAGCAGGAGCGCTTCGCTGCCCAAGCGGGGTCATGGGACGCCCGTTCATTGGAGAGCGCCCTCCGCAGCGGCTTCGAGACCTACATCGGTCTCCTGGAGGCAAATCCCGAGCGTGAGCTCGTGCTCATGGAGCTCGCGTTGTTCTCCCGACGTCATTCCGCGGACGGGATGCGCGACCAGTGGTCAACGTACTTCGAATCTGCCGCCGAGATGCTCTCGTACGCGGCCGAGCTCACGGGGTCCGAGTGGACCTCGCCTCTGGACGAGCTTGCCCGCCTGCTCGTCGCGCTGCTCGACGGGATCACGCTGGCATGGCTGGCTGACCGCGACAGCGCCGCCGCGCGCCGCACTGCCGAGTTCGCGGCGTCAGGACTCGCCGCGCACGCGCGATCGATCTCAGACTGACCGCGCTGGGTTCTGGGCCTCGATGAGATCCCGGTACCAGTAGTACGAGTCTTTCGGAGTGCGCGCGAGCGTGTCGAGATCCACATGGACGAGCCCGAACCGCTCGCTGAAGCCGGCAGCCCACTCGAAGTTGTCGAGGATCGACCAGACGTAATAGCCCACGACGTTCGCGCCAGCGGCCATCTCGTCGGAGAGCGCCCGCAGATGCGCGTCCAGGAACCTAATGCGTCGCTCGTCGCGCACGCGCCCATCCGCACCCGGCCCATCCGAGAAGGACGCCCCGTTCTCGGTGATGATGATCGGGGGCAGCTCTGGGTAGCGCTCGCGCAGTTGCCGGAGGATGTCGCCCAGCCCAGACGGCACGATCGACCAGCCGAAGTCCGTGCGCTCCACACCCTCGATGGGCACGGCGGCAAACGGCAGCCCCTCGGGGATGTCGACCTCGAGCACGCCGGACGAGTCCCGATCGGCTTGGGGAGCCCCGATGCGGGTCGGCTCGTAGTAGTTCACCCCGTAGACGTCCAGCGGTTCGGAGATCACACGTAGGTCGGCTGCCAGCTGTTCCGGCGACACCCCGGTCAGCTGCAGGATGCCTCCCGCGATCTCGTCGCTCGGGTAGACGCCGCGCAGAATCGGGTCGGCGAAAGTCCAGTTGGTGAGGTCGGCGAAGACGTGGGCGGCAATCAGGTCGGCGTCGTCGTCGCTGGCGGGGATGACGGGGAAGTGCTGGTTGGCCACGCCGATGCGTTGTGCCCCGGCAGCCCGCAAGCGCTGCACAGCCAAGCCGTGTGCGAGCAATTGGTAGTGCGCCGCGGGCAGTGCGGCAAGTTCCAGCCCGAGACCGGGCGCGTGCTCGCTCAGACCATGGCCGTACAGCGTGTGGACGCTCATCTCGTTGAGGGTGAGCCAATCGGTGACGCGGTCGGCGAAGTGCTCGCCGAGGAGGGAGGCATAGTCAGCGAATGCCTCGGCGGTCTCTCGCGCCATCCACCCACCGGCTTCTTGTAGTGCCAGCGGAAGATCCCAGTGATAGAGCGTGGGCACGGGGTTGATGCCTGCCGTGAGCAGCGCGTCGATCAGCCGGTCGTAGAAGTCGAGCCCTCGCTTTTCGACCGTGCCGCGACCGGTCGGCAGGATGCGAGGCCAGGCGAACGAGAAGCGGTAGTCCTGCACGCCGAGCTGTGCCAGCAGCGCGACGTCTTCGGCGTAGCGGTGGTAATGGTCGATCCCCACGGCAGGGGAGTCGCCGCCAAGCACACGTCCGGGCTCCGCCGCAAAGACGTCCCAGATGCTGACTCCTCGGCCATCGGCATCCGTTGCCCCTTCGATCTGGAAGGCCGAGGTCGAGGTTCCGAAGCGGAAGCCCGGGGGGAAGACGAGTGAGCTGGGCATGGAGTCCTTTCAGGGGCGGGAGCGGAGCGCGGGAACGCAAGCCAGTGCGAGGAGGGAGGCGATCGCGGCTGCTCCGTAGAGTCCGGTGTAGCCACCCCAGAGCAGCACGATGGGAGCTGCGACGACGGGGGCGAGCACCTGGGGGAGGGATGCGGCGATGTTGGACAGGCCGAGCATCGTGGCGTACGTGCTGTCGGCGCGCAGGGTCGAGGTGATGATCGCGAGCTCGACCGCGATGTACAGTCCCCAGCCGATGCCGATGAGCGAGGCTGCGAGCAGCACGACGGGCAATGCTGGGAAGAACGCCAGCAGGAGGGAGCCCGCCGCGACGATGATCGCCGCGCTCGCGACGAAGGGCAGGCGGCGCCCCCAGCGATCAGACAGGGGACCGAAGACGCTTGCGACGGCTACGGTTACCACCACGTTCACGAGGGTGATGATGAGTACCCATTCACCGGCGTCGACGAGACCGACACCGTCGGTCAGGTAGTAGTACATGTACAGCAGCACCAGGGCGTTGGCGAGATTCATGAGGAAGCGGATGGCCCACATCCAGCTGAAGTGCGCGGTCGGGCGAAGTCCCGCCACGAAGGTGCGCATCGGCCGTCCGCTGCTGCTCGTGACGGTATCGGTGGTGGGCGGTTCGTGATGGACGATCGCGAACGAGAGCACGAGCGCCGGTACGGCGAGAGCGAGCGCCGCATAGCCGAGACTTCCTTCGCCCAGGAGCACGGCGATCGCGGTGCCCAGAACGACGCCGATCGTCTGGGCCACGCCGAACAACGCGCCGACAAGGCCGCGCTGAGCGTCGGGGACGCGATCGGCGATGACAGCGGCGAGGGCGGCGAAAGGACCGTTCAGGCCGATCTGCACAGTGACCCACCCGACAGCCATCCAGACCGGGTCGGGGGCCACGGCAAGGATGACCATGCCGAGCGAGCCCATCACCGTGCCGACGACGAGGATCGGGCGGCGCCTGCCCCACCGTGACCGAGTACGGTCCGAGATTGCGCCCCAGAGTGGGTTCGCGACCATTGAAGCTGCGGCGCCGATACCGGTGACAACCGCCAGGATCGCCTCCTTGGGCACTCCGGCCGATTCGAGCGCCGCGGCTTGCGCGGGAAGCAGGATCTGCAAGGGGCCGAACCACCCGGCAGCCACGCCGACCATGGCCAGCACGAAGGCTACGATCCACCGGGGTGTTACGCGGGTGAGGATCTCGGGAGTAGGCGCCGAGGTCGCCGGGGTGTCAGCACTCATGCTGAGCGTTGAGATCGATCGTCGGGATGGAGCCGGTGGGGTGGTGCCTAGCCGACATCGGATGCCTTTCCTGGTGCCGTCGGGTCGGGGAGGGCATGGCGGGCGTGAGAGTTGGACGCTTGACCAGGAACATAGGGGATCCGCCTCGACCCGCGCAAGCAATGGCTCGAATCTCGCCGAGGCGTAGCGATGAGTGTGCGGCAGGAACGACTGGCTCAGCCCTTCGGGTAATGCGGCCGCAGCGTGCGGGCGATCGCCCGGTCCATCATGCGGTCGGGGAGGATTCGGGCGAGGCGAGTGAGAAGGGCGGCGTCGCGCCCGATCGTGTAACGGGTCCGCGGGCGACGGTCCGTTGCGGCTCGCGCGATGACCTTGGCTGCCTCTTCTGCAGACACTCCCTCGCTTGCGAACGTCGCGGAGTGGCTGAGGAACGCTGCCATGAGCCGGTCGTACCTGTCGTGCTGTTCGACGGTCATCTGCGAGTGGAGGTCTCTGGCGACGGCGGAGCCGCGGTCTCCCATCGCCGTGCGCACGCCGCCCGGTTCCACGATGACGACCTGGACGCCCTGAGGCGCGAGCTCTTGCCGCATCGCGTCACTGATGGCTTCGATCGCGAACTTGCTGCCCGAATAGGCGCCATACGCCGGCATCGCGATACGTCCGCCCGTCGAGCTGATGTCCACGACGCGTCCGCCGCTTCGGTGCAGCGCCGGTAAGAGCGCTTGTGTGAGAGCGATCTGCCCGAACACGTTGACCTCGAACACGCGACGCCATACCTCGAGCGGCAGGGCTTCGACGGGTGCGTTGGCCGCAATTCCCGCGTTATTGACCAGCACACGTAGCGGGCGCTCGTCGTGGTGCGAGTCGATGCGATCGCGGAGAGCAGCGATCGTGTCGGGTTCGGTGATGTCGAGGATGACGGGTTCGATGCCAGCCTGTCGGAGGGCTTTGCCATCGGAAGCTCGCCTGACTCCGGCGAGCACGTCGAATCCTCGCCGGGAGAGTTCGACAGCGGTTGCCCGCCCCATGCCGGTCGAGGCTCCGCTGACGACGGCAAGCTGTGAACTTTCATGTGACAGTGTCATGCGGGCGACGATAGCACTTCGGATGACATTGTCAAATAGAATCGGACGATGATCGCTCGAATCGAGTCCGCGGCGGCAACACGTCGCGCCCTGTTAGAGGCCACCGCCGAACTCTTGGACGAGGGTGGGGTCGATGCCGTGACCCTGCGGGCCGTCGGCGCTCGTGCCGGGGTGTCGAGGGGAGCTCCTTACGGTCACTTCGCCGACAAGGAGGAGCTGCTGGCAGCTGTCGCGATCGAGCGATGGAATCGCCTGGCGGATGACTTGGCTCAGCTGCGGGCGCGAGAGGAGCTTTCCGCCCGTTCGCGTCTGGAGTCTGCGCTCGCCGCCATGCTCACCATTGCGCGTCGTCAGCCGCATCTTCACGCACTGATGTTTACGCCGCCGCAGCGTGATCCGGAGTCACTGGCACGCGCGGCTGTCGCCTCGCAAGACGAGTTCCTCGCGATCGTTGCCGCTGTCGTGGGTGACTCGCGGGCGCGCGGGATGGGAGCGCTGCTACTGAGCGGCACCCTCGGTGTGGCAGGGATGGAGCGTGCCGGGCAACTCGACACCGAGAAGTGGGGCGTCAGTGGTGACGATCTCGTGGGTATGCTCGCCGACCTGGCTGAGGCGTCTTAGCTCGGTCGAACGACCTGCGCTACGCGCTCAAGGGCGCTCGGAACGAGCCGGTAGTACGCCCAGGTGCCCCGCTTGGATCGTGTCAGGAATCCCGCGTCCGTCAGCACCTTGAGGTGATGTGACACCGTCGGCTGGGCCAGCCCCACGGGTTCGGTCAGGTCGCACACGCATGCTTCTCCGTCCTCGCTGGCAGCGACGATCGATAGAAGTTGCAACCTGGCCGGGTCAGCAAGCGCCTTGAGTGCGGATGCGAGCTCCTCGGCATCCGTGCGAGAGAGCGGAGCCTGCGCGAGAGGTGCGCAGCACGCCGCGGGGTCCGCCTGGGGAAGGATGTCGAGGGAGGTCATACATCGATAATAGTGAATATTGACAGATATCGATATAGCGTCGCATACTGGCTCTCCACACTCGCCTAAGTTGACCGGAGACTCCCGTGACACTGCTCGACCTCACTGCCCGCCCAACCAGCGACGCCCGCCTCGCGACTCTGCCCGTGGTCATCATCGGTGCAGGTCCCGTCGGGCTCGCCGCCGCCGCTCACCTGCTCGAGCGCGGCATCGACGTCGTCGTACTCGAGGCGGGGGAGCAGGTCGCTTCCTCGATCCGCCGGTGGGGCCACACCCGGCTCTTCTCGTCGTGGCGGCACCTGATAGACCCCGCGGCGCGGCGTCTGCTCGAGGCCGGAGGGTGGACCGACCCGGTTGATCTCGACCGGATGCCGACAGGCCAGGAACTCATCGACGAGTACCTCGAGCCGCTTGCCACGCTCGATCCCCTCGCTTCGCGGATTCGACTGTCGACGCGCGTTGCTGCCGTGGGTAAGGACGGCATCGATCGCACCCGCACGGAGGGACGCGCGAACACCCCGTTCCTCCTACAGATCGAGGATGCCGAGGGGATGACTGTCGAGCTACGGGCCCGAGCCGTGATCGATGCATCAGGAACCTACGAGACCCCCAATCCGCTTGCCTCCTCAGGGCTCGACCTCCCGGGCGGCGCGAGTATCGCCGACCGGGTTTCGCACGCGCTTCCCGACGTCGCGGGTGCGGATCGTCACCTCTTCGCCGGGCGGCACACCACCGTGGTCGGTGCGGGACACTCTGCGGCGAACACTCTGCTGGCTCTCGCCGACCTTGCCGACCAGGTGCCCGGCACCCGCGTCACCTGGCTGTTGCGCACACCTTCGGCCACCCGCGTCACGGCATCGGAGGCCGACGAACTCCCCGGCCGCGCGCGGTTGGGGGCTCGAACTGACGAACTCGTTGCATCCGGCCGCATCCAGCTTGTCGATTCCTTCCGGATCGCCCGCGCCGAGCGCACCGAGAGCGGGGTGCGACTGATCGGCACCCGAGACGGCGAGCCTGCCGTGCACGAGACTGATCACGTCGTCAGTGCCACCGGCTTCCGCCCCGACCTGGCGATGCTGCGTGAGATCCGTCTCGAGCTCGACGATGTCGTGGAGGCGCCCCGCAGGCTCGCGCCCCTCATCGATCCCAACATCCACTCCTGCGGCACGGTGCCTCCGCACGGATTCGCCGAGCTGCAGCATCCGGAGCGCGGCTTCTTCATCGTCGGCATGAAGTCGTACGGGCGGGCGCCGACGTTCCTGCTGGCGACGGGGTACGAGCAGGTGCGCTCGATCGCAGCGTGGCTCTCGGGTGACCTCGCGTCGGCATCCGCGGTGCAGCTGACCCTCCCCGCGACGGGTGTGTGTTCGACGGATGCCGCGGGCACAGGATCGTGCTGTTGAGCGCCACGGTTCGCTCGATGACCGCGCAGGACTGGGGACAAGTCGAGCTCATCTTCGCCGACGGCATCGCTGGAGGCGAAGCCACGTTCGAGGTCGCGACCCCGAGCTGGGCGGAGTTCGACGTCGCCAAGCTCCCCGAGCCGCGCTTGGTTGCCGTCAGCTCCGCGGGTGAGGTCATCGGTTGTGCGGCTGCTTCGCCCGTGTCGAGTCGGGCAGCCTACCGCGGGGTCATCGAGCACTCGGTCTATGTGGCGCCCGAGCATCAGGGGCGAGAGGTCGGGCGCGCGCTGCTGAGTCGATTCGTGACGGATGCCGACGCCGCCGGCTACTGGACAATCCAGTCGAGCATCTTCCCCGAGAACACCGCGAGCCTGCGCCTCCACGAGAAGTACGGGTTCCGCGTCGTCGGCCGGCGCGAACGAATCGCACGCTCGCAGCTCGGACCGCATGCCGGCCAGTGGCGCGACACCGTCGTGATCGAGCGCCGCTCGACACGCAACGGCGTGGCGTGACCCCGACTCAGATGAGGTCGATCAGGTCGCTCACGACCTCGTCGATACTGATGTCGGTCGCGGTGCGGCCGACGATCGCGGGCCCGGCCTTCGGTGAGGGAACCGTGTGTCCGCCGTCGATGACCGTGTAGATGGTCACGGGGGATTTGTTCGGCTCGCTGTACGTGGCGCGTTCGACGCGGGTGGGGCGCCGCTTTGCTCCGCGGTGCGGGAGGGCGGTGACCTCGGGTGTGGCGCTGATGCCATTGCGTCTAGCGAAGTACTCGGCGGTTGCCGGCGCAGAAAGACTCACCCCGTCGACCTTGAACACCTTGCGCGCCCACCACGGCATCCGACCGCCCTGGAACGGGATGATCGGATCCGTCGTGCCATGAATGAGGGTGATCGGCACGGAGCGCTCGGCGGTCTCTGCGTAGCCGCTCAGGAAAGACTCGCGGACCGGCATCGTTGCCGACACGATCACACCGCCAGCGAGCAGATCGGATGCCTCGTGCAGCAGTCGGAAGATCATCTGGCCGCCGTTGGAGAAGCCGAGACCGATGACTCTGCCGCGGTCGATGTGGTGGGTGCGCTGGAGTTCGTCGACAAGTGCCCGCGCGAACGCGACGTCGTCCACCTGGTCTCTGCGCGCGGGGAAGGCGCTCTCGGCTCGCGCATCGTTCCAGTTGCCCCGGTGCCCATCGAGATACGCGACGACCGCGCGGCCATCGTGCGCGAGGTCGTCCAGGACGTGGCCGGTGAACTCGCGGTGCGTCGCTCCGTCCTGGCGTGAGCCGTGGAAGACGAGAACGAGCGCTCGGCCTTCGGGGCCGTCGAGGTCGCCGACCACCGTGTACGTGCGGGCGCGGGCGCCGACCGTGATCGTTGCGTGCATTGTCATTCCTTCGCCGAGCGAGCGACTCTCGCTTGCCTCGAGGACGACGCTATAGTCTGACATCATGTCAAGGTCAAGGCGATGAAGATCGGTGAACTGAGCGCGCGCAGCGGCGTGAGCCAGAGGTCGCTCCGGTACTACGAGGAGCGAGGCTTGATCTCGGCGCATCGTGAGCCCAACGGGTATCGCGACTACGACGAGTCGACCGTGGAACAGGCGCGCACCATCCACATGCTGTTCGGAATGGACTTTCCTCGAGACGTCGTGCAGTCCGTCCTCGCATGCGCCGGCCCGGCATCCGCGGCAACCCACGACGCGCTTGCCGACCAGCTTGAGGTGGTTCTCGACGAACTCACGCAGCGGATCACCAAACTCAGCGACACGCGCCAGCAGATCGAGACGTTCCTGGAATCCCGCGGCCGGAGATCTCCAACGTCAGTGGCGCGCGGCTGAATCTGTCGCGTGAGCTGTGCGCCGCAGGTTGCGCGTCGCTACCTCTCGACACCCACGACGCTGACGCGTCCCTGCCGCGAGGCCCGCTGCCCACCCTGGTGCCCTGCAACCTGCGGGCGGAGCGAGCGTACCCGCGTCGACCCCTGCGCGACGGAGCGCCCACGCGATGAGCGAATTGCTGTTCCACATGTCGGTACTCGGCGGAACTGCGCGCCCCCAGGTGTGGAGAGGAACGTCGGGCAGGGTGTCGAGCAGCCCCTGCGCCTGTGTCCTGCCTAGCGGGATCGAGGTCGGAGCTGCAACGGCGTACGCCCGATCGGGGAGTACTCCGTTCGGCCAGGCGCGAACGACATAGCGGAACATCCGGAATCGTCCGAGCGGTGGCGGACCCACTGGCCCGATCGCCACGACCCCGGATGCCGTGCGCGGCTGCCCCCACTGTGGCGTCATCTCGATGACGTATCGTTCGCCGCCCGTGAAAACCTCGAGTGCCGCGTGCACGAGCTGTTGCGGCGCGCGGCAGTCGCGACGCGCCGACAGCAGCTCCCACCACCGGCTCGTGTGCGCCACAATCACTCCTCCGGCGCCGACCGGAAGCCGCCAGAAATCCGCACGATCGGTGCGCTCGGCATCCACGGCTCCATCGTCGCCGGGGCGCGACGCGACGGCACCGGCCAGAGGTCCCGTACCCGGACCGCCCCTATCGGGGGCGCCTAGGCTGAGGCTGTGACGAGTCGCGAGTCGCAGGCGTGGGAGTGCCCGACGTGCGGTGATCGGCTACGGTACGAGATCCTCGACGATGAGCGATTCCTCGTCGCCTGGTCGTGCGTCAGATGCGGGCTGGTACGCACGACCGAACCCGCGTAGGGCGATCGAACCGGACCGGAACGATCGGGTACGCGCGGCGTGGATCTCGCAGGCTGGATGTCGAAGGAGGCCCCATGATCGCGGAGCTCAATCGACTGATCGATGTCATCGACGACGACCTGTCCGAAGACCTCGACATCGGGGCGCTGGCGCGGGAGGCGGGCGTGACCGAGTATCACCTGCGGCGGATGTTCTCGTCGCTGGTCGGGATGCCGCTGTCGGAGTACATACGCCGGCGACGGATGACGGTCGCAGCCGCCGCCGTGGTCGCTGGCGACCCGCTCCTCGATATCGCGGTGCGGTTCGGATACGGCTCGACCGAAGCCTTTGGCCGAGCTTTTCGCGCGGTCCACGGTTCGTCGCCCGCCGAGGTGCGGGTAAATGGTGGTCCCCTTCGCACGCAACCGAAACTCAGGCTTCGCCTGACCGTCGAAGGGAACACCACTATGGACACGCGCATCGCCGAACGCCCCGCGTTCCGTCTCGTCGGACACGCTGCTCGCGTGCCGCTGATCCACGAAGGAATCAATCCGCACGTCCAGCAGTTCGTCGCCGCACTTCCCGCGCGCGAACACGCCCGCCTCAAGGAGCTCAGCAGCACCGAGCCGGGTGGGCTGCTGCAGGTGAGCGACGGCGTCGACCCGGATTACCGAGAAGGAACCGAGCTCACCTACCTGCACGGCGTCGCTCTGGATGCCGCGGCATCCGTGCCCGCAGATCTCGACGTGATCGAAGTCGAGGCGGGGGAGTGGGCGGTGTTCCGCACGTCAGGCCCCTACCCCGCAGCGCTCCAGGAGGCCTACGCGGCATCCGCATCGGACTGGTTCCCCTCCAACCTCTGGCAGTTGCGTCCTGGCCCCTCGATCGTCGCCGTACTCGATCGCGCCGACGACTTCAGCACGGCGACGACCGAGCTCTGGATGCCGATCGCACGCCGCTAGCGCATCGTCTGCTCGGTGCCTACCGCATCGCGGTCAGCACTCCCGCGGCATCCAACGCGACCTCAGCGTCCAGCGCGAGGCGATCCAGGAATCCTCGGTCGTGGCTGACCACGATCATCGCGCCGCGGTAGGCGCCGAGCGCCTCGATGAGTTGCTCCGTGGTCTGGAGATCGAGGTTGTTGGTTGGTTCATCGAGCACGATCAGTTGAGGTGGCGGATCGGTGAGGAGCACCTGCGCGAGGGCGACCCGGAACCGCTCGCCGCCCGAGAGAACACCGACGGGCCGATCCACCATGGCCCCGCGCACGAGGAGTCGCGCGAGCCGGTTGCGAAGCTCCGTTCGCGGAATGCGCGGCGAGACTCGGCTCACGTTCTCGATAACGGATGCCGCGTCGTCGAGGGTGTCGAGGCGTTGGGAGAGCGTGCCGATGCGATGAATGTCCGCGACGGCTACCGCCCGGCCGGGGCCGGCAGCCACGCCGGAAACCAGCCCCTCCAGCAGCGTGCTCTTGCCGACCCCGTTCGGGCCGGTGATTGCGACGCGTTCCGGTCCCTGGACGATGACCGTTCGCCCGTCGCTCCCCGTGAACTCGGCGATCCGCTTGCCCGGAGGTACGGCGGGGTCGGGGAGGTCAATGCTGACCCGGTCGTCATCACGGATGCGTGACTCGGCGTCCTGCAGTGAACGCTGCGCCGCCTGCATCCGATCATCGAGCAGTCCGCGCTGCCTTCCGTGGGTCTTCTCGGCCGAGTTTCGCCGGTCGTTGACGACGGCCCCGATGTACTTGCGATTGGCGGCATCCTTCTTGCCTTGCCGCTCGCTGTGCGCGATACGCTCGGCTGCCGCGATCCGCTGCCGCTTCTCGACGCGGACAGCGTGCTCTGCGGACCGCGCCGCGCGCTCGGCTGCTTCCTGTTCGCGTGCAACCTGCTCTCGGAACTCTGAGTACGGTCCGCCGAAGAGCATCAGCGCGCCGGCCCGTAATTCAGCCGTGTTCTGCATGCGCTCCAGCAACTCCAGATCGTGGCTGACGACGATCACGGGACCGTCCCACGCGCCGATGAGGTCGTGGACCCGTGCCCGCCCGTGGCCGTCGAGGTTGTTGGTCGGCTCGTCGAGCAGGGCGATGTCGGCTCCGCGCATCCGTATGCCGACGAGTGCCGCAACCGTCGCTTCCCCGCCCGAGATCGTCGTGACGGGGCGGTCGAGGTCGTCGATGTCGACGCCAGCCGCGCTCAGAGCGGCAATTGCCCGCTCCTCGACGTCCCAGTCTGCGCCGATCGCGTCGAAGAGGGCGAGGTCGATCTCGCCCCGCTCGACGGCGGCGATCGCGTCGACGATCGAGCGGATGCCGAGAAGATCGACCAGCGTATGGCCGGGTTCGGCATCCGTTCGCTGTGGTAGATAGTCGACGACACCCGCAGCCTGCACGGAACCCGATGTCGGCGTGAGGTCGCCGGCGATCAGACGCAGCAGCGTCGACTTGCCGACGCCGTTGAGGCCGACAAGACCCGTCGAGCCGGATGGGAACGCACCCGACACGGCGTCGAGAACACGGTGGCCGTCGGGCCAGGTGAAGGTGAGGTCGTGAAGAACGACGGAAGGAATGGGGGCAGGCATGCGGAACTCCAGAACGTGTCGGTTCCTGACGAGGTCAGGGTGGACGCTGACACGGGTCCGCAGAAAGGGCAGGGGGGCCGGTCAGCAGGGGATGCTGAAGCCCGAACCTGTCATGTCTGTTCCTTGCCGTTCACTCCCTCTCACGAGCAGCGGATGCTGCAGGAGTGCGCCCCCAGTATGCCACCGTCGGCGTGGGACGCAAGCGCACCGTGGGGCCAGCCTGGTGCTCAGCGCGTCCCGGCGGCAAGCCGGATCTGCACGATGTTCTCGGTTTCGTCGATCTCGGCGACCTTGGGGTGGGCCTTGATGAAGTCTGTGAAGCTCCGGAACCCCAAGGCTCGCTCGCTGAAGCCCGGATCGAGCCGCGTGATGAGACTCTTCACCACATTCGCGTGCTGCCACTCGGTGCCTTCGCGGTCGCCCTCGAGCCGCAGGGCGCGCTCGAGCAATTCGGCGCCGGGATCTGCGGCCTTCTTGCGGCTGCGGCGGGTCTTGGCGGCGACGGCGGTCTCGGCATCCTTGACGGGCTCCCGTTCAATCCCGGGCAGGGCATCGTAGGTGTCGAACCGGTCGCAGGCCGCGGCGAGCGACCTCGCGCTGGAGCCAGCCACCCCGACGCCCACGACGAACCGGCCGAGGCGCTTGCAGCGCTGCGCGAGCGGCACGTAATCGGAGTCGCCCGCCACGATCACGACGTGCGAGAGGTCGGGAAGGCGAAACATGTCTTCGACGGCATCTACGGCGAGTCGGATGTCGGCGCCGTTCTTCGCATAGGCAGCAGCGGGAAACAGCTGCACGAGATCGACGGCGCGCGCGACGAGCTGGGTGCGGTACTCCGCGTTCACGGGAGATGACCAGTCGGCGTAGGCCCTCGTGAGCACGAGAGTGCCGAAGGATGCCGCATAGTCGATGATCGCGCCGAGATCCACTGTTGCGGCGGCGAGGCGTTCGGCGATCTCGGGCTCGGTCGGGTCGGCCGCGATGCGTTGCCGGTCCCTGCCGTAGGCGTTGCGGCCATGCACCGTGTCGTACCAGGACATGACGATGTTGTCGAAGTCCAGATACACCGCCACGCGCGGGTCGGTTCTCTCAGCCATGCTCACTCCTCGTGGGTCCACGGGCGTCCGCCTGCTTCCTCCTGAGCCTATCCTCGACATCTGTCGCCCCCGAGGGCCGCGCTGTTTCGCCGACTCCGCGTGATCCGTAAGATGCGAGCATCGGTGGTGGATCGGAGGATGCTCATGGCGCCTGTTTCCCGCGGATTCGGCGCTCGTCGGCGTGAAACGAACGACAGGCTGCCACCGGGGCAGTATCTGACGACGGACTTCCCGGTGCTCTCGGCAGGGCCGACACCGCGCCTCGACACGGTCGAGTGGCGTTTTGCGATCCGCGACGAGCGGGGCGAGTCTCGGTCCTGGACCTGGGACGAGTTCCACGCACTGCCGTTCGAAGACATCCACACCGACATCCACTGCGTGACACGGTGGTCGAAGCTCGACACCAGGTGGCGGGGCGTCTCGGTCGACACACTCATGGCGGGCATCGAGACGGATGCCGAGGCCGCGATGGCGCACTGCTACGGCGGGTACACAACCAACGTGCCGATCGCAGATCTTCTCGGCGGCAAGGCGTGGGTCGTCACGGAGTTCGACGGCGCGCCGATCGACCCCGAGCACGGCGGTCCGGCGCGGTTGCTGGTGCCGCACCTCTACTTCTGGAAGAGCGCCAAATGGGTCCGCGGACTGTCGCTCCTGCGCCGCGACGAACCGGGTTTCTGGGAGCAAAACGGCTACAACATGCACGGCGACCCCTGGCGCGAGGAACGGTATTGGTGAGCGTCGGAGCCTGGCTGGCAGCATCCGTGCTGGAGGTTCGCCCCGCCGCGTTGGGGGCCCGCGCTCTCGTCCTTGACGTTCCGGACTGGCCGGGGAACCTGCCAGGGCAGCATCTCGATCTTCGCCTGACTGCCGAGGACGGTTATCAGGCGGTGCGGTCGTACTCGATCGCATCGTTCGGTTCGGGCACAGCCGTCGAGCTCGGCGTCGATGAAGTCGAGGACGGGGAGGTTTCCCCCTACCTCGTCGAAGACGTGCGCGTCGGTGATCAGATGGAGGTGAAGGGTCCCCTCGGTCAGTACTTCGTCTGGGACGCCACCGACCCCTCGCCGGTGCAACTGATCGCCGGTGGATCAGGAATTGTGCCACTGATCGCCATGGTGCGCGCGCACGTGGCTGCAGACGCCACAGCGTCGTTGCGTCTCGTTTACTCCGTGAAGGATGCCGATCGGGCGATGTACCGAGACGAGCTGCTCGTGCTCGATGCGCCCCGGATCTCGACGACCTGGGCTTACACGCGCGAAGCTCCGCGCGACTGGGCGGGAACCGTCGGTCGCCTCAGCGCTACCGTGCTCGCCGAGGCCTTGCACCCGGCATCCGTCGACCCCGTCAGTTTCGTCTGTGGGCCGACACCGTTCGTGGAGTTCGTCGCCGAAACACTTGTCGCGCTGGGATATCGACCCGAGCGCATCCGCACCGAGAGGTTCGGGGGAGAATCATGAGCCTCGCCACACATCCGCTGCCAGAGCCGCCCGCAACGCCGCGGCCCAGCATGGTCGACGGAAACGCGCTCATCGGCATCCTCGAAGAAGCCTTCGGTGCTGCTACCGCGACGCTCGCTCTTACCTGCGGGTCGTGCGCCGATGCCTCAGCGCTTTCCGATTCAGCGGTCGAGCTGGCGCCGACGTCTGCGATCGTGCGGTGCCGGTGCTGCACGCATACGATCCTGACCCTGCGCTGGAGCGAACACGAGCTCGTGATCGACGGGGCGAGTGGGCAGATCACGGTGCAGCGCGGGTCGCGCTGACCGCGGCGCGTCCCCCCTACGGCGCACAGTCGTAGACCACGCCGGGGGCATCGGTCACCGTCTCGCACGTCGCCTCCACCCACTGTCGGATCTGCGCCGAGGTGGTCGAGGTTCCGCCGGAAGGAGTGCTTGCGCCCTGCCCTGCCATTCCGGTTCCCAGCACATACCGGAGGCTTCCGTCGGCGATGAGTGCCTGGAACTCGTCGAGCGTGGGCACAGCGTCGTTTCCATTGAAGCCACCGATCGGCAGAACCGATCCGCCATCCGTGGCGAGGATGATGCCGGCGGCGCTTTGAGCTCCGAAGGTCGCGACGAGGTAGTCGGTGTCACCCTGGTTCTCCTGCAGCCAGGCGACGAGGTCACTGGATGCCGCGCCACCTCGACCAGTCGAGCTTCCCGATGCGGCGCCCGTTGCTTGTCCGGATGTCGCTGGCCCCTGTCCCGCGCCAGGTCCTGATCCCTGTCCGGGAGGGTTGCCTCCCTGTCCTGGTGCACCGCCCTGCGCCGGTGCGCCCCCCTGACCCGGCCCGCCGCCCTGCCCGCCGGGGCCGACGCCGTTCTGTTCGCCCGGGCCGCCCTGTCCGCCCGGGCCGCCCGCGCCGCCCATATCCGAAACGCCTCCGGCAACGGGGTTGATGTCGCTGGGATTTGCGATGGTCACCACCGACCAGACCGCAGGAGTGAGTACCAGCGCGATCGCCGCGACCAGCGCCGTGATCCAGCGCGGGACCGACCATCCGCTGCCACCGGTGCGCTTGTGCTCGGCGAACAGCAACACGATTGCGAGGGCGCCGATCGCCGCTTGGACCACCGAAACCACGGTGGAATAGCCGGGGTACCAGAGCGAAATCAGCACCGCTGTCACGCCGGCCATCGCGATGAGCGAGACCTGTGGCCACAGGATGCCGCGACGCCGCGCAACCCCGAACGCGAGCCCGACGAGCAATGCAGCCGGCACCGCGAGCGCGGCGGTGTAGAACTGGTGCATTCCATCGACGGCAGAGAACATTGCCGCGAAGACGACGAGCCAGGCGCCGAGGAAGACCGTGACCGGACGCGAGAAGCGCAGCATCCAGAGCGCGACCGCAGCAAAGAGCGCTGCCGGCAGAAGCCACGCGATCTGACTGGCGAGCTGTTCGGTGAACAACCGGACCGCGCTCGGATCGCCGGAAAAGGGCGGACTGAACGAGAGGTACTCGGATGATTCGGCTGTCGCCGAGAAGCGTCCGAGCCCGTTGTAGCCGAACACCATCTCCCACGGATTGTTGCTCAGCGTGCTGCCGATGTATGGGCGGGAGTCAGCGGGAATGAGGGAGACGATGACGATCCACGTCAGGGATGTCGCGATGCTTAGCGCCCCAGCGACAGCGATGTGCCAGATGCGCCGCGCGATGGGCTGAGCGGTGACCAGATACGCCAACGCAAGTGCCGGCCACACCGCCCACGCGACGAGCATGTACATCTGAAAAGCGAGTGCAATGAACAGGCCCGTCGTGATGAGCCAGCCGAGGCTTCGCTGGGTAAGCGCGCGTGACGCGGCCCACGCGACGAGGGCGAGGCTCAGCACGAAGAACGTTTCTGGCTGATTAGAGCGTGACACGGCGATGAGGATCGGTGTCGTGGCTGCTACCGCGCCGGCGATGAGCCCCGCCGTGGGTGATACCACTCGTCGCCCGGTGAACGCCACGACGACAACCGTCGCTACGGCGGCCAGCGCATTGGGTAGGACGACCGTCCATGTCGAATACCCGAAGGCGGCAACGAAGAGCGCGGGAACCCAGAACGAACCGGGAATCTTGTCGAGGGTGACCGTTCCTGCCGGGTCGAACGCGCCGAAGAAGAAGTTCGCCGGATTCTGAGCCATTGAGACCGCGATGGCAGCGTAGTACTGCGATTCGGATGCCGAATCGATCGCCCAGATCGTGAGCAGCGCGGTTGCAAGGGCGAGCCCTGCGACACCGATCGCGAAACCGGACGCGCGGGGCTTGCGCAGAGGGCGGCTGGGTTCGGTCGCGGCGGCTGGTGCCGGTGGCAGGGGGTGCGCGTCGATGACCATGCCCCGACGGTAGGGATCGACGTGAGGTGCGACCTTTCGGAACCCTATGCGGATTCTATGTGTGGCAGACGATGCGCCACGATCGCCGGGGAGCGAGAGGTGACTGAGAGAGGGTTCCTCAAATGTCGACCGAGGCTCCGGCATCCAGATCGAGGAACTCGCCGCCACCCTGCTCCGTCGCCCATCGCAGCCGCTGACGCCCCATTGTTCGTCCGATGACCGAGAGGGTCATGTCGTGAGTGCCGAAGCACATTCGTGGAGCGACGGCGAGGACGAAGTCCATGGCCTCTCCGATCTTCAACCACGGTGCGCCGACCGGGGCTGCCAGGAGCTTCACGTCCCGTCCTTCCGGCACGTCGTACGAGTCGCCCGGGTAGTAGAGACGGTCATTCACCAGCACGCCGACGTTGTCGACGACGGGCATCGATTCGTGGATGACGGCATGGCGTCCGCCGAAGAACTCGAGCTCAAACGGGCCCACCGTCATCCTGTCGCCGGGCGATACGACCGTGACATCGAACCCGGCGGCGGCATCGGCCAGCCCCTGCGGGCCGATGATCTGCGCCTTCGGGGCGTTGCTGAGGATGCGGCGCAGGTGCTCCGGGGTCCAGTGGTCGGGATGCTCATGCGTGAGAACGATGGCCACGACATCACCGTCATCCGGGAGGGGATCGGTGAACGATCCCGGGTCGACGACCAGCGTCTTGCCGGAGTCGCGGATCGTGAGGGCAGCGTGCTCGTGCTTCGTGACTCGCATACCCCGAGTCAACCCTCGCGAGAGGGCTCGGGGCAACCCCGCTGCCGTGTCCCCGTCGATTTGGCCGCCTGTTCGCATGCATGGCATAATCGAACGGTTGTCTTGCGGCCCCATCGTATAGCGGCCTAGTACGCCGCCCTCTCACGGCGGTAACGCGGGTTCGAATCCCGCTGGGGTCACCAACGCACGAAAGCCCGGTCTCGTACCGGGCTTTCGTGCGTCCGGACCGCCGACCCGCGCGGCGGAGACGCTGCGGGCTAGCCCACGAATGTAGGCGAAATCGCAGGCGTAGGACGTTTGAGCGCTCAAGCGTCCTACGCCCAGGATTCCTCCTACCTCGGGTAGGTCAGGCGAAGCATCCGGGTGCTGCCGAGAGGTGTCCGAGCACCGACGTAGGCTGACGGCTGTGCTGACCACACTGGCGATCGAGGGCTACCGCTCCATCCGTTGCTTGGTCCTGCCGCTCTCTCCGCTGACGGTTGTGACCGGGGCGAATGGGAGCGGAAAGTCAAGCCTGTATCGGTCGTTGCGACTTCTGGCAGCCGCGGCTCGGGAAGGCGCCATCCGTGCCCTTGCCGCTGAAGGTGGCTTTCCGGGAACGCTGTGGGCGGGACCCGAGTCTGGCGCGCCGACGAGCGGTCCCGTGCAGGGCACGGTGCGAAAGGGGCCGATCGCGCTGCGATTGGGTTTCGGCTCGGATGCCGCGGGCTTCGGTTACGCGATGGATCTTGGCATCCCGATCCCAGCCACGACGATGTTCGGCGCAGACCCCGAGATCAAGGCAGAGGCCGTCTGGGGTGGGCCTGTTCTTCGCAGCGGCTCCCTCATCTGCGAGCGACGCGGCGCGATCTACCGCATTCGCACCGACGCCGGTTGGCACATGGTGCAGCGACCGCTCGCGCCGTGGGAGAGCATGCTGGCGGAGTTCGGAGACATCGATGCAGCACCAGAGGTCTTGGGGCTTCGCTCAGGCCTGCGTGACTGGCGCTTCTATGACGCTGTCCGTACCGACGCGGATGCTCCCGCTCGGCGCCCCGGCATCGGGACACGCACACCGATCCTGGCATCCGACGGGAGCGACCTCGCCTCCGCGCTGCAGACCATCCGAGAGCAGGGGGATCCCGAGGCGCTCGACGCAGCGATTGAGCTCGCACTTCCCGGCAGTCGCCTGTCGGTCACTGACCACGCGGGGCGTTTCGAGCTCTCGCTGCGACAGCCGGGGATGCTGCGGCCCCTGTCTGCGCCCGAGCTGTCTGACGGGACCCTGCGCTACCTCGTGTGGGTGGCAGCACTCATGAGCACACGGCCCGCGAGCCTCATCGCCGTCAACGAACCGGAGACCAGCCTGCACCCGAGCATCCTGGAACCGCTCGCGGCGATGCTCGTGGATGCGGCAGCCCGTTCCCAGATCATCGTCGTCTCCCACTCCAAGCCGCTCGTTGACGCGCTGGAGAAGGCTGGTGCGAGGGTGCACACGCTCGAGAAGTCAGGCGGGGAGACACGGGTTCAGGGTCAGGGCTCGCTTGACGCGCCTGCCTGGGTCTGGCCCACGCGCTGAGCGCGGGCGAGCGCCCCGAGCTCACTCCTCCGCGGAGGGGCGACGCCGCCGGCGCACCAGCACCACCACACCCCAGACCACTGCGCCGACAACCGCGAGCACCGCAATCCACGGGATGAGGAATCCGAGCGCCACCACGATGCCGTTGAGCGTTGCGACCAGGCCGTTCCAGCCGGCGACGAGGCCGTCCCAGAAGCCGGCAGGGTTTGCGTCGACCGCCTCGTGGCGCACGGTGAGCGACACGTTCAGCGACGACATCGCGACCTGATCCTCGAGCGATTCGAGCTGCTGCTGGTAGGACTCGAGGGTTGCCTGCCGCTCGGCGAGAGCCGACTCGGCGGCGATCAGGTCCGAAACCGACCCTGCCTGCCCCATCAGTTCGAGCAGCCGGTCGACGGATGCCTGGGCGGCATCCACCCGTGCCTGCAGGTCGACCACCTGATCGGTGACATCGAATCGGTCGATCGAGGATGCCGTCACCTCGCCCACCTGCTCCAGGTCGGCCATCGCGTCGGCAAGTTCATCGGCGGGAACACGCACGGTGATCCACCCGTTCGTGACGGCGACGGTCGGGTCGGCCAGATCGACGGGCATCCCCGTGTAACCGGACCCGATGCTCATCGATTCGACGTACCCGCCGCGCCCGTCGGCGGCGGTCGCGATCTGGTCAGCCGCGCCACGAACGTCGTCAACCACAACGGTGGCTGACGAGGAGGCGATGATCGAACGACCGGACTCGCCGATGGCCGCATCCATTGCCTTCCCACCGCCGGAGCTGTCGACGACAGCTCCGTCAGTGAGTGCGATCTCACTTCCCGACATGCCGCCGTCCACGGGCATGTCTGCGGACATGATGCCCGCCGCTCCGCTCTCATTCGTGCTCAGCCCGCTGAGAACGGTCGGCGCGATGATGGCGGCGACAGCCACGACCGCAGCCGCAGCCGCACCCGCCATCCAGACTCGGCCACGTGCCACAGAGCGACGAGCGGATGCCGCGCGCTCACTTTCGATGGTCGTGAAGACCCGGTCTTCGATAACGGCGACACGCTCGTCATCCAGGAGCGGGAGTCGGTCCCCGGTCGAACTCTGGGGATTGTCGGTGTTCATGTGCTCTCCTTGGCAACGGTCCGCAAACGCGTGCGGATGCGGGAGAGACGGTTGCGAACAGCTCCGTGCGGGATGCCGAGCTGCTCGGCCGCGGCGCTGTAGGCGTAACCTTCCGCCGCACACAGTCGCAGGATCTCGCGGTCAGTGTCGGAGAGGGTCGCGATCTCGGCAGCGATCAGGCGAAGGTATTCCTCGTCGACCACTTGCTGCTCGACATCTACCGTCGCCGGGATGGTGTCATCTGCCACCGCTCCCGCCTGTTCGCGGTCCTTTCGCTGCGCGCGCATCCGGTTCGCCGACTGGAATCGGCAGATCGTTGCCAGCCACGGCAGCAGCGAGTCCGACGCGAGGTCAAGCTCCGGGAGCTTCCGCCAGGCAACGACGAAGGTCTCCTGCACGACATCCTCGGCATCCGAGGGATCGCCCAGGAGCCGGTGCGCGATCCAATACACCGGCCGAACGTAGGCCCGATACAGCTGTCGGAAGGCCTGTTCGCTGCCGCCTGCGGCTCGGGCGACGAGTTCGGCATCGCCCGTGGTCACTGAATCGGTCATCGGTTCCCCTGTATCGCACCGCGAGTCGGCGCGCCTCATTGTCTCTCACCCCGTCAGTGTCGGCATCCGGCGATTCGTCTCACGGGTTTTCCAGATCGGGGAACGACAGGAGGGGCACCCGATCGATGACCGGATGCCCCTCCTGCGCGGTGATTACTCGTATCGCAGTGAGTCGACGGGATCAGCCCGTGCTGCCCGGGCGGCGGGGAGAGTACCCGCGAGGAAGGCGATAGCCATCACCAGGATGATGATCGTCGCGATCGACGCAGGGTCGAAGGCGATCAGCGTCAGTCCCGGAAGATCGGCGAGCAGCGATGTCGATAGCGCGCCGCTGACTCCTGTTCCGACGATCATCGCGATGACGGCACCGATCGCGCTGCCGAGGAATCCGAGGAAGGCCGCTTCGAGGCTGAAGAGCGTGAACACGCGTCCTGACCCCATGCCCATCGCCTTCATGAGTCCGATCTCGCGGGTGCGCTCTTGAACCGACATATAGAGGGTGTTGACGATGCCGAACGCGGCAGCCAGCAGGGCGATCACCGCGAACGCGTTGAGCACCAGCACGATGCCGTCGATCACTGTCGTGATCGTGCCGAGCTGATCGGCGATGGTCGTTCCGGTGTACCCCTCATCGGCCAAACGATCCTTCAGCGCGCTGATCTCGTCATCTGTCGCGTCAGGGTCGAACCACACCGTGGCCGAGGCGTAGCGGTCCGCCTGCTCCTCGGTCAGACCCGTCGACTGCGCGTCGAACAGGGCGTCGCTGAGGGCGTCGTTGGTGAGGATGCTGGAACCGGTGGGGCTGGCCAGGGCATCCTCGGTCACGCCGACGACCGTGGCTTCGATCGTGTGCTGGGTGCGTTCGGCATCTGTGATGGCCAGGGTTACGGTCTGGCCGATCGCGTCCTCGTTGCTGTCGAAGCCCAGGGGCTCGACGTAGGCGACGGGGAGTGCAACCTCGTGGGTTGAGCTGCCGGCATCCGGTTCCTCACCGGCGGCGAGCACCACCGTCTGGCCGGGGATGAGGCTTCCTACCGACGCGACGTAGGGGGTGCCGTCTCCAGCCTGGATGTAGTCCGGGCTGATCGTGCGGACAGGGTCGACGCTGAGAACGCCGTCGACATCCTCGATCGCGGTGATGTCATCGGGGGTGAGCGCGATGACGGTTTGCCCCGGGATGCCGCTGGAGACGGCGTCCGGGTCATACTCCCGTGGCTCGCTCGAGCCGGGGCCTACCGTAGCGCTGTCATCCGTCTTCGTGACGGTCATGGCGTCGGAAGCGCCGACACCCGAGACGGTGTCGTCGATGTAGGCGTTGATCCCCGTTCCCAGGCCACTCGTGAGTGTCAGGGTGAAGGCGCCGACGAAAATCGCGAGGATCGTCAGGATCGTGCGCGTCTTCGAGCGGAAGGTATTGCTGACGGCGGAGCCGATCAGATCGATGGTTTTCATGCGGCTTCCTTTGTGGTCTCGTCGACGATCAGCCCATCGCGAATGACGATGCGGCGATCGCACCGAGCGGCGAGGTCCTCATCGTGGGTGACGACGATGAGGGTGATGCCGTGCTCGCGATTGAGGGTGAAGAGGATGTCTTCGACGACCGCGCCGGTGGTGGTGTCGAGGTTGCCGGTGGGTTCGTCGGCGAAGATGATGCGGGGGTTGTTCACCAGTGCGCGGGCAATGACGACACGCTGCTTCTGACCACCTGAGAGATTCAGGGCCTTGTTCTTGGCCTTGTCGGCCAGGCCAAGCTGTTCGAGCGCCGCCATGCCGCGCCGCTTGCGCTCAGCGCGGCCCACGCCCGCGATCTTCAGGGGCAGAATGACGTTCTCGACCACGCTGTTGTTGCCGGTCAAGAAGAACTGCTGAAAGACGAATCCGAACGTCTTGTTGCGGGTCTTGTTGAGCTTCGAGCCCCGGAGTTTGGCGGTATCTACGCCGTCGAGCGCGATAGTCCCAGCATCCGGGGCGTCGAGCAGCGCCAACAGGTGCATCAGTGTGGACTTGCCTGATCCGCTCTTGCCGACGATCGCGACGGACTCGCCCTCGCGGACATCGAAGCTCACCCCCTTGAGGGCATCGAAGCGGCTCTGGCCGCGGCCGTAATGTTTGCGCAGATCTGTGACCCGCAAGATCGGGGTGGACATGAGGTCTCCGTTCGTGGTCGGTGATCCCAGTGTCAGCAGGGACGAATCTCGGCGCGTCCCGCAGCCGTGGACACTTCGATACCGCGACCGCGGTACAAACGGTTACCGCGAGAAGCTGATGTCGCGGGTGTGGCGGTCCGGCACACTGGACTCGTGAGCCAGCAGAGCGACCTGCCTGAGGTGCCGGTGGATCCACACCCGCGACTGCCGGTGTGGCTGCCCGACGTGATCCTCGGGCTCATCGTCGTCGCGTTGGCGTTCGCCCCGTCGCCCGTCGAAGAGTTCACCGCGAGCAGCCCTGTCGCGCTGGTGTTCGTGCTGCTGCCGATCGCGATTCTGCCGTGGCGCCGCCGATGGCCGTTAGCAGTCGTCATCGCCCTCCTCGTTGACTTTGCGGCTGCGGCGCTCGCTGGCACGCTCTCACCCGGAATCGCGGTGGCTCTGGCTGCCGCCGTGTTCCATGTCGCCGCGCGAGGCAGTAGGCGTCGGGGTTTTATGGTGGGGGCGTGCGCGACAGCCGCTATCGTCCTGCTGGCGTTTCTCGGCTCGGTGGGGAGCATTGTCGATCCCCGCATCTTGCAGTTCGGACTCATCGTCGCGCTCGGCACAGCCGCGGGCGACGGGGCGCGATCTCGACGTGCGTACATCGCGGCGATCCAGGAACGAGCCGAGCGGGCTGAACGAACACGGGAAGCCGAAGCCAGCCGTCGGGTGAGCGAGGAGCGTCTGCGGATCGCCCGCGATCTGCACGACGCTGTCGCGCACCAGATCGCGGTGATCAGTCTCAACGCAGGTGTGGCCTCCTCGGCGGTTGATACGCGCCCTGAGAAGGCGAAGGAATCTCTGGCCACGATTCGTGCTGCGGCGCGCACCGTTCTCGCCGAGATCGGCGACCTCATGACGATGCTGCGGGCCGACGGTGCGGCCGATTCGACATCCCGACCTCAGGGTGGACTTGACCACCTCGAGGAGCTCGTGCACCAGTTCACGGCATCCGGCCTCGAGGTACATACGCGCATCGAGGGCGACCCAGCCCGCGTTTCGGGTGCGGTGAGCCACGTGGCATATCGCGTGATCCAGGAGGCGCTGACCAACGCGCACAAGCACGGGACCGAGCACCGCGCACATGTACTCGTGCACGTCGGTGAGGATGCCGTCGTCGTCACCGTGTCCAACCCGATGGATACCGGCACCGCGCGTGGGCGCGACGCTGCAGGTTCGGGCCTTGGCCTCGTCGGACTCCGGGAACGCGTGGCATCGGTGCGCGGTACCGTCAGCGCGGGCCCAGCAACCGCCGGTTGGAAGGTCGAGGCGCGATTGCCGCTGAGTCGGGAGGATACGCAATGACAGCTGTCGTGGTCGTGGACGACCAATCCCTGATCCGCCAGGCGGTGGTCGACATTTTGGACACCCACGACGACATCACGGTCGTCGGTCAAGCCTCCAACGGACTCGAAGCCGTCAGACTTGCCAGCGCGCTGCATCCGGATGTCATCGTCATGGATATCCGGATGCCTGAGCTCGACGGAATCGCGGCGACCGCCCAGATCTGTTCGGACCCCACACTCGCGCAGACCAAGGTTCTCGTCCTCACGACCTTCGAAGAGGACGAGAACCTCATCTCAGCGCTTCGCGCCGGTGCGAGCGGCTTCGTCGGAAAAGGCGCAGAGCCCGAGGACATCGTGCGGGCCGTGCGCTCGGTTCACGTGGGCGACGCGCTGCTCTCCCCGACGGCGACGCGGGCACTCATCGACCGCTTTGTCAGCGCGCCCGCTGCTCCCTCGCGGCTGCAGCTCTCGCCGGCGCTCGCGTCATTGACCGAGCGCGAACAGGAGGTGCTTCTGATGGTCGCGCGGGGCCTCTCGAACCAGGAGATCGCCGACGCCCTGTTCATCTCGCCCCACACCGCCAAGACCCATGTGAACCGCATCATGACGAAGGTCCAGGCTCACGATCGCGCTCAGCTCGTCATCCTCGCCTACGAGTCCGGGCTGTTGACGCCGGGGGAGTGACTTCGCGTACCGCGATCGCGGTATGCGAAGATGCCGCGGCTGCGGGACGCGCCACAGCGGCATTCGGCGAATGATCGTTGTGTGACGGAAATGACTGTGGCTCTCGACGATTCGGTCGTTGAGGAGGCTTCCGCAGCTACCGACAAGCGCCGCGTTTTGCTCGTATTCGCTGGCCTGCTCGTGGCCATGCTGCTGTCGTCGCTGGACCAAACCATCTTCTCGACGGCGTTGCCCACGATCGTCGGCGAACTCGACGGTGTGAACCACATGCTGTGGGTGACGACCGGGTACCTGGTGGCCGCGACGATCATGATGCCGATCTATGGCAAGCTCGGCGACCTCATCGGCCGGAAGGGGCTGTTCATCGGCGCTCTGTCGGTGTTCGTTCTCGGATCGATCGTCGGCGGTGCCGCACAGGACATGACCTGGCTCATCATCGGTCGCACCGTGCAGGGGATCGGCGGCGGTGGGCTCATGATCCTGTCGCAGGCGATCATCGCCGACGTGGTGCCCGTCCGCGAGCGCTCGAAATACATGGGCGTCATGGGCGCTGTCTTCGGCATCTCTTCCATCGCCGGACCGCTGCTGGGCGGATGGTTCACCGAGAGTGTCGGGTGGCGGTGGGCGTTTTGGATCAATGTCCCGCTGGGTCTGATCGCGATTGCGCTCGCAGCGGCTTTCCTGAAGCTCCCGCGGCATTCCGTGAGGGTCAGGTTCGATGTGTGGGGCACACTCACGATGGCGGTCGCCGTGACCTCGATCATTCTGGTCGCCTCGTGGGGCGGCACCGAGTACGACTGGAACTCGCCGACCATCCTGTGGCTGATCGCTACCGCCGTCGTCTTCGCGGCACTGTTCGTGCTGGCCGAATACAAGGCTGCCGAGCCGATCATCCCGCTTTCACTGTTCCGCTCCCGAAACTTCGTGCTCGCGACCTCGGCCGGCCTGTTCATCGGTGTTGCCATGTTCGGAACACTCGCCTACCTGCCCACCTATCTGCAGATGGTGACCGGCGTCAACGCCACTGTCTCGGGCTTCATGATGCTGCCGATGATCGCGGGTCTGATGTCGAGCGCGATCACGACAGGCTTCCTGGCCTCCAAGACCGGGCGTTACAAGTGGATGCCGATCGCGAGCATGATCGTGATCGCGGTAGGGCTCTGGCTCCTATCCACGCTGACCGTCGACACGCCACTGTGGGTGCTGATGTCGTACCTGTTCGTCATCGGTGCGGGAATCGGTCTGTCGATGCAGATCCTCATCCTGGTCGTACAGAACTCGTTCCCCGACTCGCAGGTGGGTACCGCGACGGCCTCGAACAACTTCTTCCGCGAGATCGGCGCCTCGCTGGGCGGTGCCGTCGTGGGCGCAATCTTCACGTCGCGGCTGACGGAACTGCTCACGGAGCGGATGCCCGCGGGCGCGGATACCGGGGATGCGAATTCGTTCACACCTGCAGCAGTCAATGCGCTGCCCGATCAGATCCGCGAGATCATCGTCGGTGCATACAACGACGCGCTCACCCCGGTGTTCGCGATGTTGATCCCGATGGTCCTCGCGGGTCTGGTCATCGTGGCCTTCATCAAGGAGGTTCCGCTGCGCTCGACCCTCGAGACGGGGGCGGGTACCTGAGTGCCGCTATCCTGGGGGAGCGAGAGGGAGTATCCCGTTCTTGCGCGTTCGTCATCACGGGCCGGCGGCCCCGGGCGCGCACCGCCACGCGGCGGGGGAGAGACTTTCGGTGCATGCACCTGCCCGCTTGCTGTGAAAGGCCCTCGTGGATCTCACCCTCCCGCTCTGGTTCGAGATCGGATCTCTTGTCGTTCTGACGCTGATCTTGCTCGCCGACCTCCTCATCATCCTCAAGCGCCCGCACATTCCGTCGACGCGTGAATCGACGCTCTGGGTGGTCTTCTACGTGACCCTCGCTTTGATCTTCGCGGGGGTGATGTGGCTGATAGCCGGTGGCGAGTACGCCGGACAGTTCGTCGCCGGATGGCTAACCGAGTACAGCCTGTCGATCGACAACCTGTTCGTCTTCGTCCTGATCATGAGCCAGTTCGCGGTGCCCCGCCGGTATCAGCAGGAAGTGCTGATGGTGGGCATCATCATCGCCCTTGTCCTGCGGGGCCTGTTCATCCTCGCCGGTGCCGCGATCATCGAGAACTTCAGTTGGGTCTTCTACATCTTCGGCGCGTTCCTCGTGTGGACCGCGTACCGGCAGGCCTTCCCTGGCGCGGATCATGACGAAGACGTGAAGAAAGAGAACTTCATCGTTCGGCTGGTGCGACGCACTGTCGACATCAGCGACCACTACGACGGCGCGAAGATCCGCACCGTGGTCGATGGCAAGAAGATGTTCACGCCGATGATCATCGTGTTCGTCGCGATCGGCGTGACCGACCTCATCTTCGCGATCGATTCGATCCCCGCGATCTTCGGCATCACCCAGAGCGCCTTCATCGTGTTCACCGCGAACATCTTCGCTCTCATGGGGCTGCGCCAGCTCTACTTCTTGCTCGGCGATCTGCTTGACCGCCTCCGTTACCTGCATTACGGCATCGCGTTCATCCTTGCCTTCATCGGCGTGAAGCTGTTCCTTCACGCGATGCACGTGAACGAGCTCCCGTTCATTAACGGGGGAGAGCCGATCGACTGGGCGCCTGAGATCTCGACGCTCATGTCACTCGGCGTCATCGTGATTTCGATGGTTGTGGCCACTGTCGCGAGCCTCGTGGCATCCTCGCGGGAGCGTCGCGTTGCAGGTCAGGCAGAACCCGCTGGGGCGGCGGATGCGGCATCCGTCGTCGCGCAGGAGAAGGGCACACCCTCGACGGTGGACGCTCCGGCACCGACCGAGAGCCCCGACGAGCGCGCCTGACACCGGTGGTAGTCTGAGCGAATGCGGATCGCTCGCCTCCTTCTTAGCGGCCGCGACGGGTCCTAGTTCTCAGGCCATCCCCGTCGCGGAGTTTCGTCGCGGGCTTGAACCACACTTTCCTGGAACGAAAGAGCTCATGAGCGAATCCATTGACGTCGGCATTCCCGATCACCCCCGTACCTTGGCTGAAAAGGTATGGGACGACCACCTGGTCGTGAAGGGCGAGAACGGCCAGCCCGACCTGATCTACATCGATCTGCACCTGGTGCACGAGGTCACGAGCCCGCAGGCCTTCGATGGTCTTCGAGCCGAGGGGCGTCCGGTGCGCCGTCTTGATCTCACGATCGCGACCGAAGACCACAACACGCCGACGCTCGACATCGACAAGCCGATCGCGGATCTCACCAGCCGCACCCAGATCGAAACCCTGCGTCGTAACGCCGAAGAGTTCGGGGTGCGTCTGCATTCGCTCGGCGACAAGGAACAGGGCATCGTTCACGTCGTCGGTCCGCAGCTCGGCCTGACGATGCCCGGCATCACTGTCGTCTGCGGCGACTCCCACACCTCGACGCACGGTGCCTTCGGTGCCATGGCCTTCGGCATCGGCACGAGCGAGGTCGAGCACGTGCTCGCGACCCAGACGCTGCCGCTCAAGCCCTTCAAGACGATGGCGATTACGGTCGAGGGTGAGCTCAAGCCCGGCGTGACGGCCAAGGACATCATCCTGGCCGTGATCGCGAAGATCGGCACCAACGGTGGCCAGGGCTACGTCCTGGAGTACCGCGGCTCCGCCATCCGGTCGCTCTCGATGGAGGGCCGGATGACGATCTGCAACATGTCGATCGAGGCCGGCGCCCGCGCAGGAATGGTCGCACCCGACGAGACCACCTTCGCGTACCTCGAAGGACGCCCTCACGCCCCGAAGGGCCAGGACTGGGAGGATGCCGTCGCGTACTGGCGCACGCTCCCGAGCGACGAGGGTGCCGTCTACGACGCCGAGGTCTTCATCGACGCGAACGAACTCGAGCCGTTCGTCACGTGGGGGACCAACCCCGGCCAGGGTGTGTCACTCAGTGACAGCGTCCCCTCGCCCGAGTCGTTCAGCGACCCGAACGAGCGTGCCGCCGCGGAGCGCGCCATCGAGTACATGGACCTGGTTCCCGGGACGCCTCTGAAGGAGGTTCCGGTGGATGCCGTGTTCATGGGCTCGTGCACCAACAGCCGCATCGAAGACCTACGCGCGTTCGCGTCGATCATCAAGGGGCGCACGAAGGCCGAGAACGTGCGGGTCATGGTCGTTCCTGGGTCTGCTCGCGTCCGGCTGGAGGCAGAGGCCGAGGGCCTGGACAAGGTCTTCACCGAGTTCGGCGCAGAGTGGCGGTTTGCCGGGTGCTCGATGTGCCTGGGCATGAACCCCGACCAGCTGGCTCCGGGTGAGCGGTGCGCGTCGACCTCCAATCGGAATTTCGAAGGTCGCCAAGGCAAGGGTGGGCGCACCCACCTGGTGTCGCCCCTGGTCGCGGCGGCGACCGCAGTGCGAGGCACGCTGTCGAGCCCGAGCGATCTCGACCCGATCGAGACCAGTGAATCGGTCGTGACAAGCGGAGCGGAGGCCTGACATGGACAAGTTCGTCACCCACACCGGTGTCGTCGCTCCACTGAAGCGCTCGGCCGTCGACACCGATCAGATCATCCCAGCCGTCTACCTCAAGCGCGTCACGAAGACGGGCTTCGAGGATGCGCTGTTCGCCAACTGGCGTCAGGACCCCGAGTTCATCCTGAACCAGCCGACGTTCGCGAACGCTTCCATCCTCGTTGCCGGCCCTGATTTCGGCACCGGATCCAGTCGTGAGCACGCCGTTTGGGCGCTACGTGACTATGGCTTCCGGGTGGTCCTCAGCCCCAAGTTCGCGGATATCTTCCGCGGCAACTCGGGCAAGCAGGGCTTACTCACCGGCGTCATCAGCGAGAGCGATCTTGAGGCGATCTGGGGCGTGATCGATGCCGACCCGGGCGTGCAGATGACCGTGGATCTCGAGGCGCGCACTGCGACGATCGGCGACCTTCAGGTCGCTTTCGACATCGACGATTACACTAGATGGCGGCTCCTGGAGGGGCTCGACGATATCGGGCTCACACTGCGAAACGAAGAAGCGATCACCCAGTTCGAGTCGCGCCGCGCATCCTGGCGGCCGCGAACCCTCCCCGTTCCGTAGCCGACTACCGAGGCATCAGCAGACCCGATCGGTCTCGCGGTGCCGAGATATAAGTGAGGTCCATCCCGGATGAAGATGCTTCTGAGCGATGAAGCCGCGCAGGCGGCAGGTACCGAACCGGCCGGCGAGGTGCTGCTGGTGCGCGGCGGACGCCCGCTGCGCGGACGGGTGACTGTCACGGGTGCGAAGAATCTCGCGACCAAGGCGATGGTGGCATCCCTGCTCGGCGATTCGCCGAGCACCCTGCGTGATGTGCCGCAGATCAGCGACGTCCGGGTGGTCCGTTCCCTGCTCGAAGTCCACGGTGTGAAGGTCACGGACGGAGCTGAGCCGGGCTCGCTCGTGCTCGATCCGACGGATGCCGTCTCGGCCCACATGGAAGAGATCGACGCTCACGCCGGTGCCTCCCGGATTCCGATCCTGTTCTGCGGCCCGCTGCTGCACCTGCTCGGCGAGGCGTTCATCCCGGACCTCGGCGGATGCCGCATCGGCGACCGTCCGATCAACTTCCACCTGGACGCACTCCGCCAGTTCGGCGCCGTCGTCGAGAAGTTGCCGACCGGCATCCGTCTCTCGGCGCCGGAGGGGCTGCACGGCGCGAACATCGAGCTGCCGTACCCGAGTGTCGGCGCGACCGAACAGGTGTTGTTGACTGCCGTTCGCGCTGCTGGAGTGACCGAGCTTCGGGGTGCGGCAATCGAGCCCGAGATCATGGATCTCATCGCCGTACTGCAGAAGATGGGCGCGATCATCTCCTACGAGCCCAACCGCGTCATCCTCATCGAGGGTGTCGATGCGCTCACGGGATACGACCACCGCTGCATCTTCGACCGCAACGAAGCAGCGTCCTGGGCGTCCGCGGCACTCGCCACCGACGGTGACATCTTCGTCGAGGGCGCGAAGCAGCAGGAGATGCTGACCTTCTTGAACATCTACCGCAAGGCTGGTGGCTGGTTCGATGTGCGCGAGGACGGCATCCAGTTCCGCCGCGGTGGGCCGCTCAAGCCGGTCATCGTCGAGACGGACGTGCACCCCGGGTTCATGACCGACTGGCAGCAGCCACTCATCGTCGCGCTCACGCAGGCCGAGGGCGAGTCGGTCGTGCACGAGACCGTGTATGAGAACCGGTTCGGGTTCACTGACGCCTTGAACAAGATGGGCGCCAGCATCGTCGTGCACCGCGATGGCCTGGATGCGCCGTACCGTCGCGTTCCGCGGCGCGCTCTGGAGCAGGCTGCTGTCGTGACCGGCCCCACACCGCTGCACGGCGCCGACGTCGTCGTCCCCGACCTCCGTGGCGGCTACAGCCACCTGATCGCAGCCCTTGCTGCCGACGGAGAGTCAACCGTCCGCGGCGTCGGGATCCTGAGCCGCGGGTACGAGAAGCTCTTCACCAAGCTTTCGGCACTCGGCGCAGATTTCGATATCGTCGGCTGATATGGGCGACCCCAAACCGCGAGCCTCCTCGGAGAAGACGCGGCCCAGTGTCTTCTGGCCGCTGGCAGCGATAGTGGTGCCGTTGCTGGGAATCGTGGCGCGGGTGGACATCGACGACGGCCACAAGCTGCCCCGCGAGGGTGCCTTCGTCCTCGCGCCGAACCACATGAGTGAGTTCGACCCGATCATCGTCGCGCGAGCGGTGTGGGGGATGGGACGGGCGCCGCGCTTCATGGCGAAGGAGAGTCTGTTCCGAATTCCTGTCCTCGGTGCGGTCCTTCGTGCCACGGGCATGATCCCGGTTGCGCGGGCGTCGTCTGCAGGCTCTGCCAAGCAGACCATGGCCCAGGCAGAGCACCTGGTGGAGGAGGGTCGCGGGGTGATCGTTTACCCCGAGGGCAGCCTCACCCGTGACCCCGACCTGTGGCCCATGCGTGGCAAGACCGGTGCCGTACGGCTGGCCCTCGAGGGCGGCATCCCACTGATCCCTGTCGCCCACTGGGGCGTGCAGCGCATCCTGCCGCGCTACGGCAAGCTGAGCCTGTGGCCGCTGCGTAAGCGTGTGCGCGTTCTCGTGGGAGACCCTCTGGATCTCTCGGCGTTCGTGGGACGCACCCGCGAGGCATCCGCCCTTGTCGCAGCGACTGACCTGCTGATGGCCGAGATTGCTCGTCTCGAGGGCGTGCTGCGCGAACAGACTCCGCCCGCCGAGCGCTGGGATCCGGCTTCCCACGGGCAGAAGGAGACCGGGCGCCTTGAGTCGTAAAGCGGATGCCGCGCGTCCCCGGGTGACGGTGGTCGGTGCTGGTAGTTGGGGGACCACGTTCGGCAAGATCCTTGCCGACGGTGGCGCCCAGGTCACGATGTGGGCTCGGCGCCCTGAACTTGCCGCCGAGATCACGGAGGCCAAGCGCAACAGCCACTACCTCCCGGGCATCAATCTCCCTCGGTTCATGACAGCGACCTCTCGCCTGGAAGAGGCGCTCGCGGGAGCAGAGCAGATCTATCTGTCAGTGCCGAGCCAAGCGCTTCGTCAGAATCTCAAGACGATCCGTCCCCTCATCGCCGATGCCGGCGTTCCCGTCGTGTCGCTCATGAAGGGTGTCGAGCGCAAGAGCGGCCTGCGGATGAGTCAGGTGATCGAGCAGGAACTGCGATGCGATCCGGACCTTATCGCCGTCGCATCCGGCCCCAACCTGGCCCTGGAGATCGCGAAGGAGCAGCCCACAGCGGCGGTCATCGCATCCAGCAGCCAGGAGACAGCGGATGCCGTCGCCCGGCGTGCCCGCAACTCGTATTTCCGGACGTTCGTGAACACGGATGTCGTGGGCACAGAATTCGGCGGCGTGCTCAAGAACCTGATAGCCGTGGCGATCGGAATCGTGGATGGCGTCGGTTACGGCGAGAACACGAAGGCCTCGATCATCACGCGCGGCCTCGTCGAGATGACGGACTTCGCCGTCGCTCAGGGCGCGCACCCCGCGACCCTCCAGGGACTCGCGGGGCTCGGTGATCTGATCGCCACCTGCCAGTCCCCGCTCAGCCGGAACAACACGGCCGGCCGACTTCTCGGTCAGGGATACAGCTTCCAGGACGTGGTGAAGCAGATGGAGCAGACCGCCGAAGGTCTTGCCTCCGTTGCCCCGGTCCTGGCACTTGCCGCGGAGTCGGGCATCCACATGCCCATCGTCGAGCAGGTGAAGATGGTTCTGGACGGCACGATGAACCCCAAGGACATCGCGCCACACCTCACAACGGACGACGACGAACCCCAGGGCGAGAGGACGCAGAATGGCACAGGCGACGGTGGCGGTGCTGTTTGGCGGTCGCTCCAGCGAGCACTCGATCAGCTCCGTCACGGCGGGAGGGGTGCTGCGGGCACTCGACCGTGAGCGCTTTCGCGTCATCCCGGTCGGCATCACCCGCGACGGCGTCTTCGTCCTCGAAGAGGATGACCCCGACAAGTTCGCCCTCGATGCCGCGCACCTTCCCGAGGTGAGTGACAACGGCACCCGCGTGCTCTGGCCCGAAGGTGGTGCCGACCGCGTGCTGCGCGTGCGCCGCGCAGACGGCACTGTTGACACGCTCGGCTCGCTCGACGTGGTCCTGCCGATTCTTCACGGAGTCCACGGCGAAGACGGCACAGTCCAGGGCTTTCTCGACACCCTGGGCATCCCGTACGCGGGAGGCGGCGTGTTGGATTCGGCGCTGTGCATGGACAAGCACTTCATGAAGATCGTGCTGCAGGCATCCGGTGTGACAGTCGCGCCGTGGATCACGATCACGCGCGACTCCTGGGCTTCGGATCCGGATGCCGCGCGGCAGGCTGCCCGCACGCTCGGCGTGCCGAACTTCGTCAAGCCGTCGCGGGCAGGCTCCAGCGTCGGTGTCTCCAAAGTCCACGACTGGGACGAATTCGACGCCGCCGTCGAGCTTGCGCTCGCCGAGGATGACAAGGCGCTCGTTGAGACCGCGATCGTCGGGCGCGAGATCGAGGTAGCCGTGCTCGAGACGCCGGGCGCGCCAGCGCGCGCGTCGCTGCCGGGCGAGATCGTGTTGACCACACGTGAGTTCTACGACTTCGAGGGCAAGTACCTCGGCGGTGACGGAGCCGAGGTCGTGTGTCCTGCCGTGCTCACGGATGATGAGATCGCTGCCTTGCAGGCAGCGGCGATCCGCGCCTTCGATGCCGTCGGCGGGCGGGGACTCGCGCGCGTCGACTTCTTCCTTACTCCGGCGGGGATCTACGTCAACGAGTTGAATACGATGCCCGGCTTCACGCCGATCTCGATGTTCCCGAAGTGTTGGATCGCCTCGGGAATGACCTACGCCGAGTTGATCAGCGACCTTCTGGACACCGCCCTCGCGCGCACCTGACCGCTACGCATCCAAGCCGACCCGGAGTCAGCCCACTGCGGATGAGGAGCCGGTGGCCTGGTCAGTGCACTGCAGGCCGTTGACGGGCAGCGTGTCAACGATGATGTTCCCGAGAGCGTCGAGTACCTCCGCGCTGGAGACTGTCTCGCTATCGAGATAGACCTCCACTGCCGGATCCGTGCCGAAGGAGGTGATCCGGTAGTACGGCGCGTCGGCGTCGTCGACGATCCAGTCGACACCGCTGAGCGTCGAGCACGGAAGGGTCGTCGGACCGGGGACATCGACGCCGCAGGATACGAGGATGTTGCTCCTGCCGCCCTCGCCCCAGGCGCCAGTCGCCTGCGCATCCGTCCATCGCCGCTCGAAACCGTCGAGGGTCTGGGGGAACCGGACGGTCACGTCAGCACAGTGCGGATTGTTCGCATCGGGTGCCGGCTGCAGCGAAACCGTCGTGCTGCAGGCAGCGAGGGCGAGAATGCTCGTCGCGCACGTGACCGTCACGGCGATGGCGCGGCGTGCGAAAGGCATTGGTCCAATCTACCGCCGCGGTAGCGTGGGACGATGCAGGATGCGTCGGTCGGTGAGCTCTCCGAGGGCGAGATTCTGTCAGTGATTCTGAGGGAGCTCGGACCTTCCGCGGCCGAGGTGGGGCCGGGGGATGACGCAGCAGTGCTGACCGCGGACGATGGACGTGTCGTCGCGACGGTCGACACGCTCGTGCACGGTCCGGACTTTCGCCTTGCCTGGTCGGGCGGCTTCGATCTCGGATGGAAGGCCGCGGCGGTCAATCTCGCAGACATCGCGGCGATGGGCGCGCGCCCGACATCGCTCCTGGTCGCGCTCGCAATGCCCGACGCCACCCGAGTGTCTTTCGTCGTCGATCTTGCCCGCGGGCTTCGTGCCGGGTGTGAAGCTCTCGCGCCGGGTTGCGTCGTGGAGGGCGGCGATCTCACCGTGTCTGATGTGCTCACCATCGCCGTGACCGCGCTCGGCACCCTTGAGGGTCGCCCCGCGGTGCGTCGATCGGGAGCACAGGTCGGAGACGTCGTCGCCGCCACAGGGCGTCTCGGGGATGCCGCTCGCGGCTTGCGTCTGCTCTTCGACCGCTTCCGGGATGCCGCTGGCAACCCGATCGCGGTTGACCGGTCCGGTCTCACGGGCGAGGAAGGTCGGGAGCTCGACGCGCAGCTTCGGCCTTCACCGCACATCGCCGACGGGGTGCGGGCAGCGATGGCGGGTGCGACGGCCATGATGGATCTGTCGGACGGACTCGTTCTTGACGCCGGGCGAATGGCGACGGCATCCGGTGTCACTCTCGACCTGCATCGGGATGCGCTCGGCCCGCACCCCGACGACGCACTCTCCGGCGGCGAGGACCACGGCCTCCTGGCGACCTTCCCGACGACGGATGCCGTGCCCGACGGCTTCCAGGTCATCGGGGTGGTTCGCGAGTACGGGGAGTCGCCGGTGCTGGTCGACGGTGCCCGCTATGAGGGCAGCGGTGGCTGGGATCCCTATCGCGACTGGGATGCGTCGCGGGGCTGATCGTCCGCGTCAGCGACGTTTGCCACACGACTGAGCCACCACACTGCCGTGTCTCCGTACCGCCGGTGGCGCTCGATCGTGAGCCCGGCGGGAAGGGCGGGCTCGGGGGATCGTGCTGCACGCTCGGTCACGACGATCGCGTCCGGAGCTAGCGATGGGACGAGCAGCCGGAGAACCTGGGTCAGGTCCTCCTCGCCCAGGTCGTACGGCGGATCGATGAAGACCAGCGCGTACGGTTCGTGCGCGGCTGCGAGGTAGGCATCCGCTGAGGTTCGATGCACGCGGGACGCGCCGCCGGCAGCGTGCCGCACGCGCTGAGCGTTGCGTTCGATGACGCTCGCTGCCCGCGGAGACTTCTCGACGAGGTCGACGGATGTCGCGCCCCGACTGAGTGCCTCAAGCCCCAGCGCCCCCGACCCGGCGTAGAGGTCGAGCACCCGCGCGCCGGCGATGGCGTCAGCGGCATCGAGCGAGCCGAAGATCGATTCGCGGACTCGGTCGCTGGTCGGCCGCGTGCCGCTTCCCGGAACCTCGAGGGTCAGGGAGCCGGCGGCGCCGGCGATGATCCGTGTCACCCGTCCACTGTACAAACCGGCAGGGCGCAGCCTCGGCGTCCGCGCGTCGGATGCTCTGCCTAAACTCAGGAGCATGGTCGCCCTCACGCTGTCGTCGCGACTGGATGGCGCGCTCGGCGGTAAGACGGCCAAAGCGCTCGAGCGAGCTTTCGCAATGCGCACCGTCGGTGACCTGCTCGAGCACTACCCGCGTCGCTATGCCCGACGGGGAGAGCTCACGCCCATCGCGTCCCTGCCGATCGGCGAACCTGTCACGATCGTTGCGGAGGTCCGCAGGGCCTCCGAGCGGCGGATGCAAAACCGCCGAGGATCCCTGCTCGAGGTGGTGATCAGTGACGGCAACGGGGAACTCACCCTGACCTTCTTCAACCAGTCGTGGCGGATGAAAGAGCTCACGCCCGGCCGGCGCGGGGTGTTTGCGGGCAAGGTGGGGGAGTACCGAAGGTCGTTGCAGCTTGCCCACCCGGACTATGAGCTGTTCGACGACGAAGACCGCGCACGGGCGACGGCCGAAGCCACCGCGAACCTTCCCGTGCCGATCTACCCGGCTACCGCGTCGCTGGCGAGCTGGCAGATCGCGAAGTTCGTGGGGATGGTTCTCGACGGGCTCGACGAGCTGCCCGAGCCGCTGCCCGAGGATCTGCGGCGGGCCCACGGTCTGCTGTCGTATCGCATGGCGTTCGATCGCATCCACCGGCCCGACTTCCCGGATCAGGTGGAGCCGGCGAGGCAGACCCTGCGCTGGCATGAGGCCCTCGTTCTGCAGACCGCGCTTCTGCAGCAGCGCCAGTTCGTGCGGGCGATGTCGGCGACCCGGCGAGAGCCGGGCGCGCTCCTCGAACGCTTCGACGCAGCGCTACCGTTCACCCGGACCCCCGATCAGGTGTCGGTCGGCGATGAGATCTCCCGCGATCTGGTGGGCGAGTGG
This sequence comes from Microbacterium sp. NPDC076895, assembly GCF_040687115.1. Taxonomy (NCBI): domain Bacteria; kingdom Bacillati; phylum Actinomycetota; class Actinomycetes; order Micrococcales; family Microbacteriaceae; genus Microbacterium; species Microbacterium sp. NPDC076895. The sequence continues at coordinate 32,517 of NZ_JBFBMQ010000011.1, read as the reverse complement.
CCCATGAATCGGCTCGTTCAGGGCGAGGTCGGGTCGGGCAAGACGCTCGTGGCGCTGCGCGCGATGCTGCAGGTGGCCCAGAGCGGCGGCCAGTCCGCCCTCATCGCTCCGACCGAGGTTCTCGCTTCGCAGCACCTGCGCTCGATCGCGCGGATGCTCGGTCCCGAGCTGGCGGTCGAGCTCATGCCGACACTGCTGACGGGTCAGTTGACAGCGGCTGAGCGACGCCGGGTGGCGCTGCGCGTCGCATCCGGGCAGTCGCGCATCGTCGTGGGCACGCACGCGCTCCTCAGCGACGCGACAACCTTCGCTGACCTGGGGCTGGTCGTCGTCGACGAGCAGCACCGGTTCGGTGTGGACCAGCGTGAGGCGTTGCGCGCGAAAGGGACGACGCCGCACGCTCTCGTGCTCACAGCCACGCCGATTCCCCGAACGGTTGCGATGACCGTCTTCGGCGACCTCGACGTCTCCACGATCCGCTCAATGCCCGCCGGTCGCGCCGGTATCGAGTCCTTCGTCGCCCCGATCGCCGACCGCCCCGCCTGGTTCGCACGTGTCTGGGAGCGCGTGGCCGAAGAAGTGGCCCAGGGTCGTCAGGCCTTCGTCGTGTGCCCGTCAATCGATGCCGCCGCAGCGGGCAAGCCAGCGGCAGACGAGGTAGCCGATGTTCCCGCGGTCGACTCTGGCGAAGCGACGGGGGATGGCTCGTCGCGCAAGACGCGGTGGGGGGTCGTGCAGGTCGCCGAACTGCTCTCGCGGCATCCGGCGTTCGAGAACCTCACGGTCGAGATCCTCCATGGCAAGATGCCCGCGGAACAGAAGGATGCTGTCATGCAGGCCTTCGCCGCAGGGAGCATCGACGTTCTCATCGCAACGACCGTCGTCGAGGTGGGCGTGGATGTTCCCAACGCGTCGACGATGGTGATTCTCGAGGCCGACCGCTTCGGGGTTTCCCAGTTGCACCAGCTTCGCGGCCGGGTCGGCCGGGGCTCTGTGCCCGGACTGTGTCTGCTCGTCACCGAGAGCGAGCAGGGAACGTCGGGGCGTGCGCGCGTGGAGGCTGTGGCGGCGACCCTCGATGGGTTCGCCCTCGCCGAAGTCGATCTCGAACTGCGCGGCGAGGGGGACGTGCTGGGCGCAGCGCAGTCCGGCGCGAGGTCGTCGCTGCGCCTCCTGCGCGTCGTGACGGATGCCGACCTCATCGCCCGCGCCCGGGCGGCTGCTGAAGACATCCTCGCGGCCGATCCGGCGTTGCTGTCTCACCGTCCGCTTTCGGACGAGATCGAACGGCGGGTTGGTCAGCAGGAGCGTGCGGCTCTCGCCAAGAACTGATGCTGACCCCCGATAGGGTGGAGGCATGAACAGTCGGATCGCCGTGGTTCCGGGTTCCTTCGATCCGCCGACGCGGGGTCACCTCGACGTCATCCGCCGTGCGGCGCGACTCTACGACCAGTTGCACGTTGTTGTCGTTCACAACCCGGGCAAAGAGGCGATGCTGCCGCTTGCGCAGCGGCTGTCACTGCTGGAGCAATCCATCGCCGAGGCCGACATCGAGGGCAGCGTTGTCGTTGCCTCCTGGAGTGTGGGGCTGCTCGTGGACTACGCGCGCGATGTCAATGCCGGAGTTCTCGTGAAGGGCATTCGCTCGCAGGCTGATGTCGTCTACGAAGTGCCCATGGCCGTCGTGAACCGCGATCTCGCGGACGTGGAGACCGTCTTCTTGCTGCCCGATCCGTCGCACGCGATGGTGTCGAGCTCGCTTGTGCGACAGGTAGCAGCCCTCGGCGGTGACGTCTCGGCGTACGTACCGCCCGCGGTCGCTCGATTCCTGCACACCGGCGGCCACGACCTCTGAGCCGTCATCGAGCCCGTTCCCTCTCACGCGGGTAGCATGGTCCCCCGTGAGTAGGCAGCACTCCGGACCGTTCGTGGTCCCCGTCCGTGACATCACGCACCGTCCCGGCGAGATGCGAGAGTTCTCCCTCGAGATCCCGGCGCCGCAGAAGTGGGGCGAAGGGTTGGTCTCGGTCGCGGAGGGCGAACCGATCGTTCTTGATGTCCGGGTGGAGAGCGTGCACGAGGGGATCCTCGCCACCGGCGAGGTCGACACCGAGTACACCGGCGTGTGCGGACGGTGCCTCAATGAGGTCGCCGAAGGCGTCCGCGTCGCGTTCCAGGAGCTTTTCGCGTATCCTGGGCAGGAAGAAACTGACTTCGAGGTTCAAGACGACCACGTGGATCTTGAAACTCTGGTCAGGGATGCGGTAGTCCTGTCGCTTCCATTTCAGCCGGTGTGTCAGCCGGATTGCCCCGGCCTTGATCCGGTCACGGGTGAGCGACTGACCGAGAGCACCGGTTCGCCCGCGAGCGAACCCATCGATTCCCGGTGGGCGGCGCTCCAGGGCTACACCACCCAGGACGACACCACAGACCACGGCGACCACGACGCACGCGCGTGAGTGGCTGCCGAGAAGAAAGAGAAGAGCTGAACAATGGCTGGTAACCCCCCGAAGCGCAAGGTCTCGCGTTCGAACACCCGCTCGCGCCGTGCGCAGTGGAAGGCCGATGCGCCCACCCTCGTCAAGACCGTCGAGAACGGCAAGACCGTCTACAGCCGTCCGCACCAGGCGAAGGTCGTCACCGACTCGCAGGGCACCGAGCTGTTCCTCGAATACAAGGGCCGCAAGGTCGCCGACGTCTGAGCGTCGCAGCGACGTGACGACTCGCGAGTCCGCTGAACTCGCGCAGAAGCTCGGGGTCGACATCGACCCCGAGCTTCTCGCGCTGGCACTGACCCACCGGTCCTGGGCCTACGAGAACGGCGGAGTGCCCCACAACGAACGGCTCGAGTTCCTCGGCGACTCCGTGCTCGGCCAGGCCGTGACCGTGCGGCTGTTCCGCGCGCATCCCGAACTCGACGAGGGTTCGCTCGCCAAGCGGCGCGCAGCCGTGGTGTCGACCGTCGCGCTGGCAGAGGTTGCCCGCGGCATCGATCTCGGCGCGTACGTCAAGCTCGGGAGAGGCGAGGAGCAGACCGGAGGCCGGGAGAAGGACTCGATCTTGGCCGACACCATGGAAGCCGTCTTCGGGGCCACCTATCTGTCGGCGGGCCCGGATGCGGCATCCGACCTCGTTCTTCGCCTGATCGAGCCGCTGCTGTCCGATCCAGACCGCTACGGAGCCGCCGTCGATCCCAAGACGGCGCTGCAGGAGCTTGCTGCCCGTCGTAGCGTTGCCCCGCCGGCGTATGAGGTCTCATCGACGGGGCCCGATCATGACCGCCGCTTCACCGCGATCGTGGTCGTCGGTGATCACCGCGCTGAGGGCGTCGGGACCAGCAAGAAGCACGCCGAGATGGCTGCTGCCCTCCGGGCCTGGCGCGACCTCACCGCGCGCACGTGATCTCGCTCCCCGAACGCGATGCCTGAGCACGATGCCCGAGAACGATGCCTGAACTTCCTGAGGTCGAGGTCGTCCGCGCCGGTCTCGCGCCGGCGGTTACGGATGCCGTCATCGAGTCAGCCACCGTCATCGATGGTCGCGCGCTGACGCGGCATCCGCCGGGAGCGTTGGACTTCGAGGCTCGGCTCCTCGGCCGCACCCTGGGGGGCCCGGCAAGACGGGGCAAGTTCCTGTGGATCCCGCTAGCCCCCGGCGCTCCGGGCGCGGTGCCCACCGAAGCTCTGGTCGCGCACCTCGGTATGAGCGGGCAGATGCTGCTGCGGCCTTCCGGGGCGCCTCCAGAGCGGCACGAGCGCGTGCGGCTCGACATCCGGCATCCGGAGCATGGCGATCTCGCGGTGGTGTTCGCTGATCAACGCACGTTCGGTTCGCTCGCGATCGATTCTCTTCAGGACACTGCCGACGCACGTGCGGGCGGATACGGCACTGACGACGCACTCGTCCCGGCTCAGGTCGCGCACATCGCGCGGGATCCTCTGGATCCGGGATTCGACCTTCGGGCCTTTCGCCGCACCCTGGAGCACAAGGCGTCGGCGATCAAGCGCGTGCTGCTTGACCAAACCGTGGTCTCGGGCATCGGAAACATCTACGCCGACGAGTCGTTGTGGGCAGCGCGAATCCACCCCGACACGCGGGCTTCGGACCTGAGTACTCGCGCCGTCTACCGCCTGATCGCCGAAGTGCGGGCCGTGCTGGAGAAAGCTCTCGCGGAGGGCGGCACGAGTTTCGACGCACAGTACGTCAACGTGAACGGGCAGGCCGGCTACTTCGCGCACTCCCTGAACGCGTACGGTCGCACCGGCCAGCCGTGCGCACGGTGCGGTGCCCCGATCGTGAAGGTATCGTTCACGAACCGCTCAAGCCATTTCTGCCCGCACTGCCAACGACCGCCCCGGCTCACAGCGTAAGCGTCTTCTTCCACGCGCCGATGTAGGCGACCGGGCGGAACCCGATCTCTTCGTTCACGGCCAGCATCGGCCGGTTCTCTTCGGCGTTGTAGGTGAGAATCCGCTGCGTGTGCGGCGCGAGATCACGCCACAGAAGAAGCGCAGCGGTCTTGATCAGCATGCCGAGTCGGTGACCGCGGTGCTCGCGAAGCACGAGCGTGTCCTCCTGGTGCGTCACGGGGTGACCGGGGCTCGACGCCAGCTCGGTGAAGGCCACGAGTCGGCCGGACCCGCGATCGCGTGCCGCGACGATGAGCACGTCGCGGCCCCCGTCGATCCAGTGAGTGTCGTGTTCGACAATCCTGGCAGCGTCCCAGCTCTCCTCCGCCATCTCCATTCCCGCGCTCGGTGCGTCCACACTCATCCGCGACTTCATCCAGGCGTAGTCGGTCACGAACTCCGGAGGAGTCGGTGGGTGCCACGAGACGATGTCGTATCCGGCTGCGGCCGCCGATGCCTGCTCATGGAGCTCGCCCACCAGCTCGACGCTGGTGGCCGAAATGTCGAGGATGCTCTTACGTTCGACCTGCTCCAGTGCGTAGCCGTGGCGGAGCGCAAATCGGGCAGCGTGATCGAGGGGAATCCGCCCGAAGCCGGTCGGCGGTGTCACCTGCTCACCGTCTGCCGTTGGGTGCTCGATCCATGACTGGATGATGCGGCGGCCGTTCTTGGCCGCGGTGGCTTCGAGGATGCCGAGCGCCGTGCTTCCGGTGCCGCGGCTCCAGGCGTGGCGGCGCAGTTCGATCTGCGCGTAGGCGACGGTGGCATCGCCATCGTGGGGAAGATCAAGCCCTGCGCGTCCGACGAACTCGTCGTCGTTCCAGACGCCCCAGATGAGCCGCTGCTCAAATGCGGATGGTTGGTAGTGGGGGAGGAGCACTGCGGGTTCGAGTTCTTCGTCTCGATTGCCGCTGATCTCGTCGTAGACGATGTTGCGGACCCTCACCATCTCGAGAAAGTCCGCCGCCTCGGGGGCGTTGAGGCTGCTCGGGATGGCGAGGGGCCGGATGTCGGGTGTTGCGGTGGTCACGTCGGATCCTTCGATCAGCGGGCGTTCAGGTGCCAAGCAGCCAGGCGCAGGGCGTGAGCCGCACGCTCTTCGCGTGCCAGCTCCTGCTCGTACCGGAGGCGTGCGACCTCGCGCTGTTCCCGGGAAGCAGCACGACGAAGGTGCTGCGTGAGCACCCAGACGGCGATCCGCAGACTCGCGCGCTCGGCAACCGTCAGATGTCGACGGACCTGGGGGTGGGTGGTGAGAGCCTCGACGGGCTCGAGTGTCGTGTACATGAGAGACCTTCGGTCAGCTGCGGATGCCGGTGATGTTCCGACATGCAGCGGGGAGGCATCAGTGCGCTGACGTGACGGTCAGCGCAGACGCGGAGAAGTGAACGGACGGTGGGTCCGTGTGACCGGAACCGATGAGGTCCGGTGGCTCGACCAGCGCGCTTTAGGCGGCGGTGGGAGCGGCGAGCAATCCCGGGGAGGTCAGTCCCATGGGCACGCGCAACGGGGTGTGTCCAAACACTGCAGTGCGAATCATCATGGCTGTCCTCCTCTCGTGACGTGTCGCGATCTGAGACGCTAGCGGGTCGAACCCGCCTTCGTCAAGCAAGCTCCCAGAATTCGTGGTCATCCGGGCGTGTCGCCCGTCCTGGGCCTGGCTCCCTCGGGGAAGCGTCGCAGCAGGGTACCGTAGGTCGACGGTCGGACGTGGGGTCGATACGCCACAGGTCGGGAAGGAACGCGCATGCACCTGAAGAGCGTCACGCTCAAGGGGTTCAAGTCGTTCGCCCAGCCGACCACGTTCGCTTTCGAACCGGGGGTGACCGCGATCGTCGGCCCCAACGGGTCTGGTAAGTCCAACGTCGTCGATGCGCTGGCCTGGGTGATGGGGGAGCAGGGCGCCAAGACACTGCGCGGCGGAAAGATGGAAGACGTCATCTTCGCCGGTACTTCGACGCGCGGGCCGCTGGGTCGCGCCGAGGTGCAGCTCACGATCGACAACAGCGACGGTGTCTTGCCGATCGAGTACTCCGAGGTCACGATCAGTCGAACGCTGTTTCGCAATGGAGCGAGCGAGTACGCGATCAACGGGGAAGGATGCCGCCTGCTCGACGTGCAGGAGCTCCTGAGTGATTCGGGCCTCGGCCGTGAGATGCACGTCATCGTGGGGCAAGGCCGCCTCGACACCGTTCTGCAGGCTTCACCCGAGGACAGACGCGGCTTCATCGAGGAGGCCGCCGGCATCCTCAAGCATCGGCGCCGCAAAGAGAAGACGCTTCGCAAGCTTGAGGCGATGGAGGCCAACCTCACACGCCTGAGCGATCTGGCTGGTGAGCTTCGCCGACAGCTCAAGCCGCTGGGCCGTCAGGCCGAGATCGCCCGGGAAGCTGCCACGATCGCCGCTGTCGTGCGCGACGCGAAGGCTCGCTTGATCGCTGACGAACTGGTCGGTCTGCGAGCGGAGCTGGCTGACCACATGCGTGCCGAGCACGAGCGCCACGCCGAGCGGCTTGTGCTGCAGGACCGGTCGGATCAGCTGCGGGTCCGAATCGCTCAGCTCGAGGCGGAGCAGCGCTCCGAGGCTGTCGACGGTGCGCGGCGCGTGCTGTTTTCGCTCGAGCGTGTGCAGGAGCGTCTGCGTGGGCTGTACTCGCTCGCCGGGCAACGGTTGACCCTTCTCGGGGAATCGGCAGACGACGACAGTGCGGCAGTCCGTACCGTCACGAGCGCGATGATCGATGACGCGCGGGCTGAGATCGATGAGGTGTCTGCAGGGCTCCTGGATGCCGAGGACGCGGCATCCGAGGCTGCCCGCGACGTCATGCGGGCTCGCGCCGAACTGGATGCGCTGGACGTCGACATCGCCGAGCAGAGCGCGTTGGTTTCGCAGCATGAGATGAAGCTCACCGCGCTGCGGGGCTCCGCGGACGCGGCAGAATCTGCACTCGCGGCCATCGATGACGGCCTGGCGCGCCAGCAGCGCGCGCTGGACGCTGCCACGGCCCGCCGTGAGTCTGCAGCAGCCGAACTTGCCGGGGTCGATCCCGAGCTTGTCCCCGAGGGCAGCACGGCGCAGTACGCCGCTGAATACGACGAGGCGGGCCGCCGGGCGACGGATGCCGAGACCCGGGTCTCGGAGTTGCGTGAGCGCCTTCACGGCACCGAGCGCGAGATCGAAGCGCTCACCGCCCAGACCACCGCACTGACGCGTGCGCTGGGCGTCAAGAATGCCTCGGCCGACCTCATCGCTGAGGGTGCCCCCGGGGTTCGGAGCTTGGTCGGCGACGCCATCCAGATCACTCCTGGCTACGAGGCTGCCATTGCCGCGGTACTCGGTCCCCGCGCCGAAGGTGTGCTGGTTGACAGCCTCGAGGATGGCTTCGCGCTTGCCGAGCGCGTGCGCGATGCCGATCGTGGAGTGGTCGATTTCGTCATCGGTGAGGTCGCCGGCACAGCTGACGATCTGTCGGGTTTCGATCCGCTGCGCCCCGCCGCGGATGTCGTCACGGGTCCCGCAGGTGTAATCGCGCTTCTGACGCGCGTTCTCATCGCGGATGATCTCGACGCGGTTCGCAGGAGCGCGCCCTCAGTCGTTGCCGACCCTCGCACCATCACCGTCGTCACCAGAGCCGGAGAGGTCTTTACCGGCTCGACGCTGCGCGCGGGTGCCGGAGCATCACGATCGCGCCTCGAGCTTCTGGCCGAACGGGACGCTGCTGCCGAGCGTCGCGATGAGCTGGTCGTGGTGGCCGACTCCCTCCGGGAAGCGCTCGCCGATGCGCGGGCCGCCTCCGAAGAAGCCAAACGGCACACGAGTGCTGCGCTGACGCGGTTGCGCGAGCATGATGCGGCAGTGGCCGCGCACGCGGAGCACGTCAACCGAGCCACGGTGCAGCTGGAGGCTGCCAGCGCGGAATGCGAGCGGCTTGAGGCAGGGCTTGCGCAGGCGCAGACCGCACGGGACGATGCAGCGGCTGCCGCAGCGTCGGCACAGACGCAGTTGCAGCATGCACTTGAGGCGCCGCGCCCCATCCTGGACGCGTCGGCGCGTGACGGGCTTCTCGAGGCGCTCGAGGGAGCACGAGAGCACGAGATGCGGGCGCGACTCGAGGTCGAGACGCTCCGCGAGCGCGTTCGTGCCGGACAGGCGCGTGTGCAGCAGCTCGAGCGCCAGCGTGAACGTGAGGCTGCGGCTGCTGCCGAAGCCGCCCGTCGTGCGGTCATCCGTCGACGTCAACGTCAGGTTGCCGCCGACGTCGCGGCGACCCTGCCTGCCGTTCTCGATTCGGTCGACCGGTCAGTCTCGGCAGCGCGTCTCGAGCTGGCGGAGGCAGAGTCTGCGCGCTCGGCCGTGACGTCGGAGTTGTCGGCAGTCCGTGCCGACGAGGCGGCCGTGAGGGAGCGTCTGGCCGGGCTGACCGAGAGCGTTCATGGGCTCGAGCTGCAGATGCACGAGAAGCGGCTTCACGTCACGAGCATTCTCGACCGGGCACGATCGGAACTGAGCCTTGACGAAGACATTCTCATTTCCGAATATGGCCCCGATCAACCGATTCCCGCCGACGACGGCGAGGAGCCGGCGACTTTCGACCGCGCACATCAGCGCAAGCGACTCCAGGATGCTGAGCGCAAACTCGCCCAATTGGGGCGGGTGAATCCGCTCGCGCTCGAGGAGTTCGCCGCGCTTGAGCAGCGGCACACGTTCCTCACCGAGCAGCTCGCCGACCTCACGAGCACGCGTAAAGACCTCGTGACGATCATCGACGACCTCGACGAGCGGATGCAGACGATCTTCCTCGCTGCGTTCGAAGACACACGGACCGCTTTCGATGAGGTCTTCCCCGTCCTGTTCCCCGGGGGTTCTGGAAGCCTGAGCTTGACCGATCCCGACAACCCGTTGACCACGGGAATCGAGGTTGCGGTGCGACCCGTCGGGAAGAAGATCGAACGGCTCTCGCTGCTCTCCGGTGGCGAGCGATCACTTGCGGCGGTGGCGTTGCTGACGGCGATCTTCAAGGCGAGGCCGAGCCCGTTCTACATCCTCGACGAGGTGGAGGCTGCCCTCGATGATGCGAACCTGGGTCGCCTGCTCGGCGTGTTCGAGCAGTTGCGCGGCAGCAGCCAGCTGATCGTCATCACGCACCAGAAGCGAACGATGGAGATCGCCGACGCCCTCTACGGCGTCTCGATGCGGCAGGACGGCGTCTCCGCGGTCGTCGGGCAGCGGATCGCCGATCGCGCAGCCAGCTGACCGTAGGCTGGAGCTATGGCCGAATCATCCTGGTCGCTCGGACGAGCGCTTCGCGGCATGTTCGTCAAACCCACGATCGATGAAACGACGTGGGAGGACCTCGAGACGGCACTTCTGACTGCCGACTTCGGTCCCGACATCACCGAGCGCATCGTCGATGAGCTTCGCGAGAAGGTCGATCGCTATCGGACCACCGATCCGCGTGACCTGCAGCGGATGCTCAAAGAGACGCTCGAGGAGCACTTCGCGAAGTTCGACACCACGCTCAAGCTCACCGAGCGACCGGCCGTCGTCCTCGTGGTCGGGGTCAACGGTGTGGGCAAGACCACCACGATCGGCAAGTTCGCGAACTTCCTGCGCCGCTACCAGCGCAGCGTCGTGGTGGGGGCTGCCGATACGTTCCGTGCGGCAGCCGTCGATCAGCTCGCGACGTGGGCTGAGCGCGGGGGCGCGCACATCGTCCGGCCGCAGCATGAGGGGCAAGACCCGGCATCCGTGGCTTTTCAGACGATCGAGTACGCGAAGAACACCGGCACGGAGATCGTGCTCGTCGACACGGCAGGGCGCCTCCACACCAAGGGTGGCCTGATGGATGAGCTCGGCAAGATCCGCCGGGTGATCGAGAAGCAAGCGCCGATCAGCGAAGTGCTCCTCGTCCTCGATGCGACAACGGGCCAAAACGGGGTCATGCAGGCCGAGGCGTTCCTCGAGCACGCTGGCGTTACCGGACTCGTTCTCACGAAGCTCGACGGGTCGGCGAAGGGCGGTTTCGTCCTCGCCGTGCAGGAGCGCACGGGCATTCCGGTGAAGCTCCTCGGGCAGGGCGAAGGAATCGGCGATCTCACCGGGTTCACCCCCCACGTTTTCGCTGCGGCGCTCGTCGATTGACGCCGCGCCGGGCATCAGGACTATCGGTCTGACCCCGAGGCTGGTTTCATGGGGACATGGCGATCGAGCACGACTTCTTCGGCCTGCTGGAATCTGGCCCCGACGGTTCGATCTTCTGGTCTGAGAACGTGGAGTTCGCGGACCAGTCGGTCACCGTGGATCTGACCGCGCCCGACCAGGACGATGTCTCGCCGGCCGCGCTCGACGTTGCCGCGAGCCTCATCTCGTCTCTCGAGACGATCGATCGGATCGCGCGCGAGGCGATGGTGTCGCAGCTGAGCGAGCGCACCAGCGAGGTGACCGAGTACATCCTCCAGCAGCAGGAAATGCTGGGCGAGGAGCTCGAATCTTTCCTGGTCGACGTTTCGGGAGATACCCATATCGACGTCATCCGTGCGCTTCAACTGATGAGCATGACGATCCTTGCCGATGAGCACGGCGGATCTGATCCGTTCGCCGTGCTCGAGTACGCCCTCGACCCGGATGCCACCGATGACGTGCTGCTGGTAAACATGGCCTCCGACGGCACGGTGCTCTCGGTCACCAGCGCGGATTAGGCGCGACCACTCGCCTCACACGGCTTGAGCGAAGCTCAGGCCCTCGCGCGCGATGTCATCAGCGAGGTGCGACAGGTTCTCGGGGATCTGCCGTCCTTTCGAGAGCATCGACTGTGCCCACAGGCGCCCCGCGCGGTACGACGAGCGGACCAGGGGCCCCGCAAGGACCCCGAGGAATCCGATCCGCTCGGCTTCCTCCTTGAACGAGACGAACTCGTCAGGCTTGACCCAGCGCGCGACGGGAAGATGGCGCGGGGATGGTCGCAGGTACTGCGTGATGGTGATGATGTCGGTTCCAGCCTCGTGGAGGTCGTGAAGCGCCTGCACGACCTCCTCCGGCTCCTCACCCATCCCAAGGATGAGATTGGACTTGGTGATCAGTCCTGCCCGCCGAGCCTGAGTCAGCACGTCCAGCGAGCGCTCGTAGCGGAACGCCGGGCGGATGCGCTTGAAGATCCTCGGGACTGTCTCGACGTTGTGTGCGAAGACTTCGGGGCGTGCCGCGAAGACCTCGTCGAGAAGCGTGGGCTCGCCGTTGAAGTCGGTCGCGAGCAGCTCGACGCCGGTACCCGGGTTTACGGCGTGAATCCGCCGCACAGTCTCAGCGTTCAGCCATGCGCCCCCGTCGGGTAGATCGTCGCGGGCGACACACGTGACTGTCGCGTAGCGCAGTTGCATCCGCTTCACGCTCTCGGCAACCCGCCGCGGCTCGTCGATGTCGTAAGCCGCAGGCTTGCCCGTGTCGATCTGGCAGAAGTCGCAGCGACGTGTGCACTGGGATCCGCCGATGAGGAAGGTTGCCTCGCGGTCTTCCCAGCACTCGTAGATGTTCGGGCATCCGGCCTCTTGGCACACCGTGTGAAGACCCTCGTCTTTCACCAGATGCTGCAGCTGGGTGTACTCAGGCCCCATCTTCGCTTTCGTGCGGATCCACTCGGGCTTGCGCTCGATGGGGGTCTGCGCGTTGCGGATCTCGAGCCGCAGGAGCTTTCTCCCGTCCGGTGCGGTCTGCGCTCCGTTGGGGCCCCCATCGCCGGTCGATCCTGTCCCACATGCGCTCACGCTGCGACCTCCGCGTACTCTCGCTCGAATTCTCTGATGACGGTGGGAAGGACATCTGCCGGGGCCACCGACGCGCCGACCACCTCGCTGACGGTCGTGACACCGGCATCCGTGATTCCGCAGGGGATGATGCCGCGGAATCCGGCGAGCGTGTTGTCGCAGTTGACTGCGAAGCCGTGCATCGTCACCCCCTTTTCGACGCGTACGCCGATGGCCGCCACCTTGTCTTCCGACAGGGGGCGTCGCACCCAGACACCACTACGGCCCTCGACCTGGTAGCCCTCGACGCCGTGGTGGGAGAGGGCGGAGATCAGGAGCCGCTCCAGACGCCGCACGTGAGCTACGACATCGATCGGATCGGGAAGTCGCAGGATCGGATAGCCGACGAGCTGCCCCGGACCGTGCCAGGTGATCTTGCCACCGCGATCGACGTCGATCACCGGCGTCCCATCGGTGGGCCGCTCGTGCGCCTCGGTGCGCTTACCTGCCGTGTAGACCGGGTCGTGTTCGAGCAGGATGAGCGTGTCGGGGCGTGATCCAGCGACGATCTCGCGATGGATGCGGCGTTGCATCTCCCAGCCGTCCAGATAAGGCACCGTCGCGGGAGACAATCCCGCCACCACGACATCGATCACGAAAGCCTCCGGCGTATTGTTGGACTCCGTCTAACAATACGCCGGATCCTGGCAACACCGAGCGTGTACCCTTCCTCCATGTCCGGAGGACGACCACACGCGGTATCGCGGGAGTTGATTGCTGAAGCGGCGTGCGAACTCTTCCTCGAACAGGGATATGAGCGCACGACTGTCGCACACATCGCTCGCCGGGTCGGAGTGAGCCGTTCGAGCTTCTTCAACTACTTCGAGTCGAAGTCCGAGGTCTTCTGGTCGGGCCTGGACGAGAGGATCGGGTTCCTCGACGCGTTCCTTGCCGCGGCGTGCCCGTCGTCACAGCCGGCTGCGGTCGTGACGGATGCCGTGCGTGAGGCCTTCTCGCGGTTTGCCCCCGATGCACTCGCGCTCGCGCTTGTGAACTCGGACGCGATGGGGATCGTTCCCGAGCTCACGCAGGAGATGGCGACGCGCCAGTGGCGCATTGCCGCCGCGATCAGTCCCTACCTGCGTCGCACGGGGCAGGATGCGCTCGCAGCCGAAGTGCATGCAGCCGCCTATGCTGGCGCGGTGATCGCTGCGCTGCGCGCCTGGGCTCTGGCCGGTGCGGGGCGGGAGCGACTCGACGATCTCCTCCGTCGCGCCCTGGGAATGCTTCGCTGATCCCGTAGGGCACCCTCACGTAGAATCGGACGATCATGGCAACCTTTGGCACGCTCTCGGATCGCCTTACCGAAACCTTCCGCAACCTCCGTACCAAGGGCAAGCTCACGCCCGCGGATGTCGACGGGACCGTCCGTGAGATCCGGCGCGCGCTCCTGGATGCCGACGTCGCCCTGCCTGTGGTGAAGGAGTTCACCGCGAAGGTGCGCGAACGCGCTCTCGGCGACGAGGTCAACCGCGCGCTGAACCCGGCCCAGCAGGTCGTGCAGATCGTCAACGAGGAACTCGTCGGCATCCTCGGCGGGCAGCAGCGCCGACTGCAGTTCGCGAAGACTCCGCCGACTGTCATCATGCTGGCGGGCCTCCAAGGTTCGGGAAAGACGACCTTCGCGGGAAAGCTCGCGAAGATGCTCGAGAAGGATGGCCACACGCCGCTGCTCGTGGCCTGTGACCTGCAGCGCCCGAACGCCGTGAACCAGCTCCAGGTCGTCGCCGAGCGCGCCGGCGCCGCGATCTACGCACCCGAGCCGGGCAACGGCGTCGGAAACCCTGTCAAGGTCGCGAAGGACGGTGTCGAGTACGCGAAGCAGAAGCAGCACGACATCGTCATCATCGACACCGCCGGCCGCCTGGGCGTCGACGCCGATCTCATGAAGCAGGCGGCCGACATCCGCAAGGCAACTGACCCCGACGAGGTCCTGTTCGTCATCGACGCGATGATCGGTCAGGATGCCGTCAACACCGCGAAGGCCTTCCAAGAGGGTGTCGACTTCACGGGTGTCGTCCTCTCCAAGCTCGACGGCGACGCCCGCGGTGGTGCGGCACTTTCCGTCGCATCCGTCACCGGTCGTCCGATCATCTTCGCGTCCACCGGCGAGGGGCTCGATGACGTCGAGCCGTTCCACCCCGACCGGATGGCGAGCCGGATCCTCGACCTCGGCGACATCCTCACCCTCATCGAACAGGCGCAGAGCGCCTTCGACGAGGCCGAAGCGGCCAAGATGGCCGAGAAGCTCGCGACCGAGCAGTTCACACTCGAAGACTTCCTCGAGCAGATGCAGCAGCTCAAGAAGATGGGCTCGATGAAGAAGATGCTCGGGATGCTCCCGGGCATGGGCCAGATGAAGCAGCAGCTCGACGACTTCGACGAGCGCGAGATCGACCGCACCGAGGCCATCATCCGGTCGATGACCCCGGGCGAGCGACGCAACCCCAAGATCCTCAATGGATCGCGACGCCTGCGGATCGCACGCGGTTCCGGGATGACGGTCACTGATGTCAATCAGCTGGTGCAGCGGTTCGAGCAGGCGGCGAAGATGATGAAGACCGTCGCGCGCGGCGGTGTTCCCAACATCCCCGGCATGGGTCCGGTCCCCGGCGGCGGTCGCCCCGGCGCGTCGGCCAAGCGCGGCAAGCAGTCCAAGGCTCAGAAGGCGCGTCAGGGTTCGCGGTCGGGAAACCCCGCGAAGCGTGCCGCCGAGAACGCCGGGCTCGGAGGCCAAAGCGCCACGCCCACCGGCTCGGGGTTCGGTCTGGGTGGCGGACAGCAGGCGCCGAGCGAGGCTGACCTGGCCGAACTCCAGAAGCTGCTCGGCAAGAACTGACGACTGCGCTGATATCGCGCAGGTGAAGCCTCGCCACCGACCGGGGCTTTCGCTACAATCCGCACGTCATCTGTCTTCATCGGCGAGCGGAACCGAGAATGTCCGTGCTCAGCGGCCAGCACCTGTTCGACCGCGATGTGCCGCGCTTCCTGGAGAGCCCCGCAGGAGTCCTGCCGCCCTACCCTCGGCGAACGTGGCTGCGCTGGACGATGCGTGGCATCCTCGCACTGCCGCTCGTTATCGTCGTCGTTCGCTACGCGCTCCTAGCCCCCGAGCCGTGGCATGACACTGCCAATCAAGCGCTGCTAGCCCGCGTCCGGGACGGCGCAGGCGCAGCGGATTTCGGGCAACTCCTCACGACCTTCTCACCACCGCTGGGCGCGCTGCCGGCACTGGTCCTTCCTTCGGAGCTGCTCCTCGCCGTCGGCGGGGCACTGCTCGGAGGCTTCTTCCTGCAGGGTCTCGACCAGGCGATGTTCCGCCGCGGACTGCACGGCATCATCCGTCTCGTCGTTCTCGTCTCGCTGCTGATCTCGCCGGTCTTCGTGCTGCTCTCGGCAACCGACATCACAATGTTCGGCGCCGTCGTCCTCTTCGGTCTCGGACTCATCGACATCGTGCGTTTTGAGAATCTCGCCAACACCCAGGCGGGATTTCGCGCGGGGCTGCTGCTCGGGGCTGCGGCGATGACGGACGTGCGGGCCATTCCTCTCGTTCTCACGGTCGCGATCGTGGGGACTCTGCTCATCCACTCCCGCCCGCAGGCCCGGGCGGCGAACGCGGTCATCGTGGCCTTTCCCACTGTCGCGGTCACTGTCGCGCTCGCCCTTGCCGGCGTGATCATCGGCTCGGGACCGCTCACCTTTCTCCGCACCGATGCGACAAGTGCCGCCCGTGCGATCGAGGCGCTGGTCTCTGACCCGCTCAGCGAGCCACTGATGCTGTACCTCGCTCCCGTGCTCGTCGTCGCCATAACTGCCGGGGTCTTCGGCTTCGCGCGCTCGGGCGTGATGATGCTCCTGATCGCGGTGGGTGCTCTGGCCGGCGTTCTGGTGGGTTCACCGCTGATCGCTGCCGCAGCGCTCGCCTACCTACTCGTGCATATTTCGGTCGCCATCCTTCCGACGGAGTCGCCGGCGCAGCACGCGGCGATCGTCGTCATGTGTTCCGTGCTCGTCGGTATCGTCGGGTGGGTTGTCGCCTCGCGACTTCCCGAGGCCCAGGAGTGGTCGGTCGTCTTCACGGGGTTCGGTCAGGTTCCTTCCGGAGGTGGCAACGGATGACAGACATCGATGTAAGCCTCCTGGATGTCGGCTTTCGCGCGGTCTACGCCCGCGAGGGATGGATTCCGCTCGCGGCGGGCGAGGACGGCACCGTCCTGGTCGGCGCGTCGCGCGAGCTGAACCCCACGCAAGAGGAAGCGATCGCCGACGATCTTGGCGCGCCGATCGAGGTGGTCCCGGTAAGCCAGCAATTCATCATCGACGCGGTGATCGAGGTGTTCGCGGCAGAGTTCGCCGCTGAGGCTGCGGACGGGCTCGCGAACGCGAATCCGGTGCGTTCGGCGCGCACCGTCCTCTCGCGGGGCCAGGTGATCGGGTTCGCGGTCGTGGCGAGCGTTGCGGTGCTCGGTGCGGTGCTGCTGACGGGCCCGACGCTTGTCGTCATCCTTGCTCTGATCAATCTCTTCTTCCTGGCCAGTGTGCTTTTCAAGTTCGTTGTCGCCTTCCGGGGATCCCGCTACGACCTGGTCAACAAGGTGTCGCAGCTCGAACTGGCGATGCTCGACGAGGACGATCTGCCGTTCTACACCGTGTTAGTGCCGGTCTTTCGCGAAGAGAAGGTCGTCGCGCAGCTCATGACGAATCTCGGTCGTCTGGACTATCCGCGCGACCGCCTCGAGGTTCTGATCCTCGTCGAAGAGGGCGACGATGCGACCAGGGCGGCGATCGCTCGGTCAGTAGTCCCGGAGCACTTCATCGTCGTTCCGGTTCCGGCCGGGGTGCCGCAGACCAAGCCCCGCGCGTGCAACGTCGGGCTGGAACTGGCGCGCGGCGAGTTCCTCGTGATCTTCGATGCCGAAGATGCGCCTGAACCCGACCAGCTGAAGAAGGCTGTCATCGTCTTTTCGCGAACCGACGAATCGACAGCCGTCGTGCAGGCCTCGCTCAACTACTTCAACGCCCGCGAGAACGCCCTTACGCGCCTGTTCACCCTCGAGTACGGGGCGTGGTTCGATTACATGCTCATGGGGCTCGAAGACTCCGACCTTCCGATCCCGCTCGGAGGGACGTCCAATCACTTCCGGATGACGGCGCTTCGACGCCTCGGGGGATGGGACCCCTACAACGTCACCGAGGATGCCGACCTCGGCATCCGTGCCAGTGCGTTGGGGTATCGGGTCGGTGTCGTTGATGCCACGACGATGGAGGAAGCGACCTCGCGCATTCCGCAGTTCGTTAAGCAACGCAGTCGTTGGATCAAGGGCTACATGCAAACGGCGCTCGTCCATTCGCGGCAGCCCATAGCGCTGATCCGTCGGATCGGCCTGCGCCGGTTCGCTGCGTTCGCGCTCCTGATCGCCGGCACGCCCTTCACCTTCCTCAGCGTGATCCCCTTCGCCATCCTGCTCGTACTCGCCCTCGCGTTGCCGTTCTACGTCGTCCCTGTCGAGGTCCCGCCGATCGTGATCGTCCTGAGCGCTTTGAACTTCCTGCTCGGCTACTCCCTGCTGATCTACATGAACATGATGGGCCCGTATAAGCGGGGACTCTTCGGGCTCGTGCCCTGGGCTCTCCTGAAGCCCCTGTTCTGGATCCTGCACTCGATTGCGGCGTACAAGGCTCTCTGGCAGCTGATCACCAGGCCGCACTATTGGGAGAAGACGGAGCACGGCACCTCCCGGTTCGCGGCGCCGCACGCCGCTGCCCGCGAACAGCCTGACGCCACCCCGTCCGAGCCGGCCGTCCCCGACGAAGGTTCCGAGGTGGAACTCACCCCGGAGGAGCGGGAAGCGCGCAGCGCCGGGGAGCGTCAACGCCGGATGTCGTGGTGACGTGTCGGGCTAGCGCAGGGCGTTCAGATGGTCGCGCAGGGTCGGCCCGTCTCGGAACTCGGTTACGAGGTGCCGCACGACCGCTCGCAAGTCGCCACCGTTCTCGTCGGCCACCCGCAGCTGCCGTTCGTAGCTTGCTCCGCTCGCGAGGATCATCTCGACACCGGCGAACTCCTTCGCACACTTGAGCTCGACAGAGATCTCGGCGAGATCGTCGAGGACCTCGCGCAGATGCTCGCGCACGGGCACAGGTGTTCCCTCACGGTCGACGATGATCTCGGCATCCAGGCCGTACCTGGCTGCACGCCACTTGTTCTCCCGGATGAACCAGGGCTGGATCCCGGTCAGGTCTTCCCCGTCATCGAGTCGCCGCGAGAAGTGCTCCACCAACACCTGGACGAGGGCGGCTACTGCTGCAAGCTCGGGCAGGGTCGACATCCCGTCGCATGCGCGTACCTCGATCGTGCCCCAGCGCGGTGCGGGTCTGATGTCCCAGCGCACCTCGGTCGCGTCAGCCATGACGCCGGTGTTCACCATGTCGTCGAGGTAAGCCTCGAATGACTCCCAGTCATCGAGCAGCCAGGGGAGACCGGCAGTGGGGAGCTGTTGGAACACGAGAGCCCGGTTCGATGCGTAGCCGGTGCGGTCGCCTGCCCAGAAGGGACTCGACGCCGACAGCGCCTGGAGGTGGGGGAGGTAGGTCGACAGAGCCCGGATGAGCGGCATGACTTTGTTCACGTCCTCAACACCCACATGGATGTGGATGCCCCAGATCATCATGTTCCGACCCCACCACTGGGTTCGCTCGATGAGTGCCTGGTACCGCGTCTTGTTGGTGACCTCCTGGTCATACCACTGCGCGAACGGATGCGACCCGGCGCACAGCAGGTCGAGGTCTCGCGGCTCGGTCGCTGTCCGAAGGGCACGGATGCCGTCGACCATGTCTTCGGCGGCTTCGGCCACGGTCGACCCGATCCCGCTCGTGACCTCGACCGTATTCGTGAGCAGTTCGCTTGTGAGCGAAAAACGCTCGAGATCAATCGTGGGCGCGAGTTCATCGAGGACCTCGGGAGCCCGGCCGGCTAGGTCACCCGTGCTGCGGTCGGCGAGCATGAGCTCCCACTCCAGGCCGACGGAGGAGCGAGCGGATGTCGCAAAGCCGAGCGTCATGGCGTCAGTTTGGCATGCACCGGCACTCTCTGACCCGATTGCGACACGGTGCGACGAGTACCCCTCGACGGCACCTGCGCGTCGTCGGTTCTCGGCATCCGGTCGGATCTGGCAGAATAGAGGGTCGGACCGCGCTCGACCCTCTATCCAGCGCATCCGCCCCCTTTGAGCTTCCGCCGGGTGTGCACCCCACGCTCCAGGCGATCAGTTCGTTCGAATCCACCACACAGGAGAATCGTGGCTGTCAAGATCCGCCTCAAGCGGCTCGGTAAGATCCGTGCCCCGTACTACCGCATCGTCGTCGCCGACTCGCGCACCAAGCGCGACGGACGCGTCATCGAAGAGATCGGCAAGTACCACCCGACCGAGGAGCCCTCGTTCATCGAGGTCGACTCTGCTCGTGCCCAGTACTGGCTGAGCGTCGGCGCCCAGCCGACCGAGCAGGTGCGCGCCATCCTCAAGATCACCGGCGACTGGGGAACCTTCAAGGGCGACAAGAACGCTGTCTCCACGCTGAAGACCGCCGAGGCAAAGCCTGTCTTCGAGGTCGAGACCTCGAAGAAGTCGGTCGTCAAGCCCAAGGCCGAGAAGAAGGCTGAGGAGGCCCCCGCGGCTGACGCTGAGGCCGACGCTGCACCCGAGGCCGCTGAGTCGGCCGAGACCGCAGAAGCCTGATCCGTGCTCGCCGCCGCGCTCGAACACGTCGTCAAGGGGATCGTCGACAACCCGGATGACGTGCGTATCCTTTCGTCGGAGTCCTCACGCGGTGAGGTACTCGAGGTGCATGTGCACCCCGACGACCGAGGACGCGTCATCGGGCGCGGCGGTCGCACGGCCAAAGCAATCCGCACCCTGATCTCGGCGCTGGCCGACGGGCGCCGCGTGCGGGTTGACGTCGCGGACGACTGACGTGGTCGATTCGGACGGGCGCTCCGCGCCGCCCCCTTCGGCAGGAACCCAGCTGCGGGTCGGACGTCTCGTGAAGGCGCACGGACTCAAGGGTGCGCTGAAGCTTGAGCTTTACACCGACAATCCGGACGGACGTTTCGTTCCCGGTGCGACGTTCACCCTCCAGGTCCCCGACACCTCTCCCTGGCACGGCAAGCCGTTGACCGTTCGTGAGTTCCGCTGGATGAACTCTCACCCGGTCGCCTTCTTTGAGGGCGTCGATGATCGGACCGCTGCCGAAAGCCTCGTGCGTGCCATCCTCTGGGTCGATGAGGCAGCTGACGCGGCATCCGACGAAGAGGATGCTTGGTTCGACCACCAGCTCGTGGGTCTCGACGTTCGCCGCGATGGCGCCTCGGTCGGCCGCGTGATCCGCGTCGAGCACCTGCCGGCACAGGACCTGTTGATCGTTCGCGCTGACGCTGATCGCGAAGTGCTCGTGCCCTTCGTCAAAGCGATCGTGCCGGTCGTCGATCCTTCAGCGGGTTACGTCATCGTGACGCCACCGGCAGGCCTGTTCGAAGACATCGTCGATGAGGATCCCGAACCCGCCGCATCCTCCGATGAGTCTCCCGAGGACACGGCAGCCGACACCGACGGGAACTGACGTGCGCATCGACGTCGTCACGATTTTCCCGGCGTTCTTCGACGTCCTCGAGGTCTCGCTCATCGGCAAGGCCCGCGAGCGCGGCCTGCTCGATGTCCGCGTGTACGATCTGCGTCAGTGGACTCACGACCGCCACCGCACTGTCGATGACACCCCCTACGGGGGCGGTGCCGGGATGGTCATGAAACCCGAACCGTGGGGCGAGGCACTCGACGAACTTGCGCCAGCTGATGCGTCAGCCCGGCCGACGATCGTGTTCCCGTCGCCGGCGGGGGAACTCTTTCGCCAGTCGACGGCGCGCGAGCTCGCGCGCGAAGAGCACCTCGTCTTCGGGTGCGGACGATACGAAGGCATCGACGAGCGGGTCTTCGAGGATGCCGCCGCGCGTGGCTCGGTTCGCCTCATCAGCCTCGGCGACTACGTGCTCAACGGCGGCGAGGTCGCCGCTATGGCGATGATCGAAGCCGTCGGACGCCTCGTTCCCGGGATGGTGGGAAACCCGGCGAGCATCGTCGAGGAGTCACACGAAGACGGGCTCCTGGAGTATCCGTCTTACACGAAACCCGCCGTGTGGCGAGATCGCGCTGTGCCCGACATCCTGCTCAGCGGCAATCATGGTGCCATCGCGCAGTGGCGTGCGCAGCAGCAGCTCGAGCGAACTCGTGCGCGTCGGCCTGATCTGCTGACGGAATGAGGATGCGCAGCTGAGGCGAGCCCTGAGCAGCGTCGTCAGTCACCGACTTGTCACACGCGAGAAACCCGCCGGTGTCGTCAGGGCGCCAGACTGAGAGCGACTCACCCGCCGAAGGGATCGTTGCATGCGCCGCGCCAAGATCGTCGCCACTCTGGGACCTGCGACATCGTCATACGACCAGATCGAGGCCCTCGTTCGCGCGGGGATGGATGTCGCCCGGCTGAATATGAGCCACGGCGAGTGGGACATTCACGAGCAGTCGTACGCCAACGTGCGACGAGCCGCCGACTCCACCGGGCGACCGGTCGGCATCCTCGCGGATCTGCAAGGCCCCAAGATCCGGCTCGGACGCTTCGCCGACGGCCCGCACCACCTCGAGCCGGGCGACATCTTCACGATCACCACCGAGGATGTCGAGGGCACGCGCGAGATCTGTGGAACGACGTTCCCGCAGCTTGCCTCCGACGTCGTTGCTGGAGACACGCTGCTCATCGATGACGGCAAGGTTCGGCTGCGAGTGCTCGACACCGACGGCATCCGGGTGCGCACCGAGGTCGTGGTCGGGGGAGCGGTCTCGAACAACAAGGGCATCAATCTCCCGGGGGTCGCAGTCAGCGCGCCAGCTCTGAGCGCGAAGGACGAAGCCGACCTGCGCTGGGCGTTGGCGCTCGGCGTCGACATGATCGCGCTCTCGTTCGTGCGCTCGCCCAAGGACGCACAGCGGGCGCGGATCATCATGGCCGAAGAGGGTCGCCGGATTCCGATCATCGCCAAGATCGAGAAGCCCGAGGCTGTCGAACACCTGCAGGAGATCATCGACGCGTTCGACGGCGTCATGATCGCTCGTGGCGATCTTGGCGTCGAGCTGCCGCTGGAGACCGTGCCGATCGTGCAGAAGAGAGCGATCGAGCTCGCCCGCCGCTGGGCCAAGCCGGTCATCGTCGCGACCCAGATGCTTGAGTCGATGATCGAGAATCCGGTGCCGACGCGCGCAGAGACCTCGGATGTCGCCAATGCGGTTCTCGACGGCGCTGACGCGGTCATGCTCTCGGGTGAGACAAGCGTCGGCGCGCATCCCGTTACGGTGGTCGAGACCATGGCCCGAATCGTCAGGTCAACCGAGGAGACCGGGCTCGAGCGCGTGCCCCAGCTCGGGACGAAGCCACGGACGCAGGGCGGCGCGCTGACCCTTGCCGCCGCCACGATCGCCGACTTCGTCGATGCGAAATTCGTGTGCGTGTTCAGCCAGTCCGGCGACTCGGCCCGCCGGATGGCGCGGCTACGCCACCGCGTCCCGATCCTCGCGTTCACCGATCTGCCGGGAACCCGATCACGCCTCGCGCTCAGCTGGGGTGTGGAGCCGTTCCTCGTGCCCCGAGCCACCTCGACTGACGGGCTTATCGAACTTCTCGACCAGGTGCTCATCGAGACGGGCCGGGCCGCGCCGGGTGATGTCGTGATCATGACCGCGGGCGCTCCTCCCGGAACCCCGGG
Source organism: Microbacterium sp. NPDC076895 (assembly GCF_040687115.1). Classification (NCBI taxonomy): domain Bacteria; kingdom Bacillati; phylum Actinomycetota; class Actinomycetes; order Micrococcales; family Microbacteriaceae; genus Microbacterium; species Microbacterium sp. NPDC076895. The sequence continues at coordinate 9,501 of NZ_JBFBMQ010000011.1, read as the reverse complement.
GTCGACGAACAACGTGCGGGTCCACCGCGTCGGCGCCTCCGACGGGTCGTGAACCCGGGACGAGGTACCGGCTCAGCTGACCCCGAGGAAGCTCCGGTCGGTGAGGATGACGGGGCCGTCCTCGGTGATGGCGATCGTGTGCTCGGAGTGAGCCCCGCGCGAGCCGTCAGCGCTGCGTAGCGTCCAGCCATCGGCATCCGTTCGCAGCTGGTCCGTCGACTGCAGGAACCAGGGTTCGAGCGCGAGCACCAGTCCAGCCCGCAGGGGGTACCCGCGGCCGGGCTTGCCGTCGTTGGGAACGTGCGGGTCACCGTGCATCTCGCGACCGACCCCATGGCCGCCGAAATCCGTGTTGATCGAGAGGCCCTCGCCGTGAGCGACGGCGGCCACGGCGGCCGAGATATCACCGATGCGGTTACCGATGACCGCTGCGCTGATCGCGGCATCTAACGCGCGCTCAGTCGTGTCGATGAGGGCGAGGTCTTCGTCGCGGGGCGTGCCCACCACGAAAGACACCGCTGAGTCGGCGACCCAGCCGTCGACGGAGACGGCGAAGTCGAGGGTCACGAGGTCGCCGTCGCGGATGGCGTAGTCGAAGGGAAGCCCGTGGAGCACGGCGTCATTGATCGACGTGCAGATGACCTTGCCGAACGGGCTTGCTCCGAAGGAGGGGTGGTAGTCGATGTAGCACGACTCGGCGCCGACTTTGCGGATCATCTCGTGCGCGCGGCGGTCGATGTCGAGCAGGTTCGTTCCGACGCGGGTCTCAGCGCGCAGGGTCGCGAGTACTTCGGCGACGAAGCGACCAGCCGGTTTCATCGCCTCAATCTCGGCAGGGGTGCGCAACTCGATCATCAGTTTCCTCTCGACCGGTCCATTCTGTCTGATCCGCTATCGATCGGCTGTGAGGATGCCTCGCATCGCGTGCCTCGGCCACGGGTGGCATGAGCCGGGCGTAGCATCGAATCATGTGGCTGCGACGCGCCTACTACGGCTGGATGATCCCCGCCGCGTTCGTGCTGCCGTTGTGGCTCTTCGTCGGCTGGATCGCCTTCGACGCCGGCGCGTGGGCCTTGCTGTGGGTCTTGCTCATGGCCATTCCCTCGGTACTGATCGGCCAGCTCGTCCTGACACTCTTGGTGCGGGCGCGTCCGACTGCTCGGGCTGCACGAGCAGTGTCGTGGTGGGATGTCGCGGGATTCACGGTCTGGCACGCTCTCACGATCGCGCTCGGCTTCTTCGTGGCGGCCTGGTGGTTCCCGGTCTTCTTGCTCACGGTCGCCGTCGGGCTGTCGCTGTTCTGGCTGATGCTCTGGCAGCTGTGGCGCGAAGCGCGTCCGGGCATCGCGACGCTGCGTAGCGCGTCTGGAGTGTCCTACATCCCGCCCTCGCCGGCGACCGCTCCGCGCCGCGAGGACCCCGAGGTCATCGTCATCACCGAGCAGCAGCCCGGCTCCTGACGGTTTTGTTCGCGGCGGCTGTCGTGGCAGAATAGCTGTTTGTGCCTTGACGGATTCTGCCTCAGGGGAATCCGCCGCCGGTCCTGACCGCGGTTCGGCACACCTCATCCTTTTCTATCCACCCGCGACCGACCTGTGGCGGCCGCAGAGAGTAGCGATCATGCAGACCCTCGATATCGTCGACGCAGCTTCCCTGCGCAGCGACATCCCCGCTTTCGGCCCCGGCGACACCGTCAAGGTGCACGTGAACATCGTCGAAGGAAGCCGCTCGCGCGTCCAGGTCTTCCAGGGCGTCGTGCTCGGTCGCTCCGGCGACGGCGTGCGCGAGACCTTCACCGTCCGCAAGATCAGCTTCCAGGTGGGCGTCGAGCGTACGTTCCCCGTGCACAGCCCGATCATCGACAAGATCGAGCTCGTCACCCGCGGTGACGTCCGTCGTGCGAAGCTCTACTACCTGCGCGAGCTTCGCGGCAAGAAGGCCAAGATCAAGGAGAAGCGCGACAACTGAGTCTGCGCCTCTCCACGTGTGCCCCGGCGCTTTGGTGCCGGGGCACACGTGTCTGTCCGGGCGTTGCACGACCCCCGGAAGACCCATCGTGTGACACCCTTATCTGAGCGTCCGGTATCACCTCGGACGGATTGGATCGCTGCATGACTTCCGACGCTGACGCGCCCGCTGAACCCGTAACACGGGCACAGCGGCGTCGACAGAGTGGCAGACGCGGCGGTTGGCTTTTCCTGCGGGACGTACTGGTCATCATCCTGATCGCCGTCGTCGTTTCGGCGCTGGTGAAGACGTTCCTGGTCCGCTCGTTCTACATCCCGTCTGGGTCCATGGAGGACACGCTTCAGATCGACGACCGCATCCTTGTCGACGAGCTCACACCGCGCTGGAACGGGTACCAGCGCGGTGACATCGTCGTGTTCCAGGATCCGGGTGGGTGGCTTCCTCCGAGTGTGCGCCCGGCCCAGTCTCCGTTCGTCGAGGGCATCGACTGGCTCCTCACTCTCGTCGGTCTCTCGGTCTCGGATTCCGAGGACCACCTCATCAAGCGGGTCATCGGGGTTCCGGGCGACCATGTCGTGTGCTGCAACGCTCTCGGACAGATCACGATCAACGGTATTCCGATCGACGAGTCGGCGTACGTCAAGCTCGACCCGGGTCAGACCGCGCCGAACCCCGTGCCGTTCGATGTCGTGGTTCCCGACGGGAGCCTCTGGGTTCTCGGTGACAACCGAGACCACTCCAAGGACTCGCGCTTCAACCAGGACCAACCTGGCGCCGGGTTCGTGCCGATGGAGAACGTCGTCGGTCGCGCATTCGTGACCACGTGGCCGATCTCGCGGTGGAGAATTCTTGATCCGCACAGTGAGGTATTCGCTGGCGTTCCCGCAGGCGAAGGAACCGGCGCGCAGTGACCGGGGCGTCGCGAGCGGTCCCGCGCCTGACTCTGGAGCGGCAGCTGTTGCGCGAGTACGACCTCGTCATCTCGTGCGATGAGGTCGGTCGCGGTGCCCTCGCCGGCCCGGTCGCCGTGGGGGCCACCGTGACGGATGCCGCGCTCTCGCGCCGCCGGGTTCCCGAGGGCCTGCGCGACTCAAAGCTGATTCCCGAACCGCGCCGCGCGGAGCTGGCTCGACGCGCTGCGGGCTGGGTCGTCGACAGTTCTGTCGGGTGGGCAAGCTCAGCCGAGATCGACGAGGTCGGCATCCTGCCCGCCCTCGGGCTCGCTGCCAGGCGTGCGCTGGCGGAGCTCACGACCCACGGTGTGGACATGTCGCGCGCGATCGTCGTCCTCGACGGGAACCACGACTACATCTCGCGGGCTGCGGGCCCTCGGCTGACGGTCCGCCCCGTGATCAAGGCCGACCGCGACTGTGCCGGCGCGGCCGCGGCATCCGTCATCGCCAAGGTTGCGCGAGACGATCTCATGGTGGGTCTCCACGACGACCTGCCCGCCTATCAGTGGGTCCGCAACAAGGGGTATGCGAGTCCCGAGCACCGCGCCGCGATTCTCGAGCACGGGGTGAGTGACCACCATCGGGTATCGTGGGCCTTCGCCGGAGCTCCGACGCTCTTCTGAGACGCCCGTGGGAGCTCGACCGTGGTCGCTTGCCGCATCCCGGGAACTAGGATGAAAGCACCATGGATGACGAGGTCTTCGAGGACTACGACCGCGAACTGGAACTGGCGCTGTATCGCGAGTACCGGGATGTCGTACACCAGTTCCAGTACGTGATCGAGACGGAGCGACGCTTCTACCTCGCCAATGACGTCAACGTCGTTCGCCGGGACACGGAGCACGACTTCTACTTCGAGATCACGATGAACGACGTGTGGGTGTGGGACATCTATCGCGCGGACCGCTTCGTGAAGTCCGTGCGCGTGCTGACCTTCAAGGACGTCAACGTCGAGGAACTCCAGCGCGGCGACTTCCAGTTGCCCGACGAGCTCACGCTCGACAGCTGAGCGTCCTTCCTCCCCAGGCGCATAATCCCCGAGCTTCTTCGTTTCTTGCCCCGATCCTGGCGGTCGCCGATGGGTGCGCAGCGACGCTGGGGGAATGGCACGCAAAGACGAACTCGGCAGGGCGGGTGAAGACGCCGCCGAGGCCTACTTTCGGGCACGGGGCTTCGAGATCCTCGATCGCAACTGGCGTTGCCGCACCGGTGAGATCGACCTGGTGGTCGCCGATGCCGACACTGTCGCGATCGTCGAGGTCAAGACGCGACGATCCGCCGCCTTCGGGCATCCGTTCGAGGCGATCGACGCACGAAAGCTCCACCGCCTGCACCAGCTGGCGCGAGAGTGGCGCACCGCCCACCGTGATCTAGCCGGCAGCCGCCCCGTGCGCGTGGACGGGATCGCGATCAGCGGAGATCCCGCGGCGCCGCTGCAGATCGAGCACTTGCGAGACCTCGCATGAGCCTCGCCCGCACCTGGGCGATCTCGCTGGTGGGAATCGAGGGCGTCGCCGTCGAAGTCGAAGCCGATCTCTCCGATCAGCTTCCCGACTTTCGCATCATCGGACTTGCCGACCGTGCGCTCGGGGAGTCCTCTCAACGCGTACGCAACGCCTGCGCCAATAGCGGCGTTCCGCTTCCGAGTCGTCGCTTGACCGTCAATCTCTCGCCAGCGAACCTGCCGAAACACGGCTCCGGGTTCGATCTCGCGATCGCCGTCGCTGCCCTGGCTACACAACTGCCGCTGTCTGCTGATGCCCTCATGCGTACTGCGCATATCGGTGAACTCGGCCTCGACGGCAGATTGCGCCCCGTGCCCGGCATCCTTCCCGCCGTGCTGGCCGCAGCTCGGGCGGGACTCGAGACCGTCGTCGTGCCACGAGCCAGCGAGGACGAAGCAGCGCTCGTACCCGGAATCACCGTGGTCGGTGCGACGAGCCTCAGCGACGTTCTCTCCCGACATGGGATCGAGGCGCGGCTACCCGAGGCCGATCCGGTCGATCTTCCCAGTGACCTCGGTGTGACGGAGGAGACGCTGGACCTCGCTGACGTGGTTGGACAGGATGACGCTGTCGCCGCCCTCCTTGTCGCGGCCGCCGGTGGCCACCATCTGCTCATGACCGGTCCGCCGGGCGCCGGAAAGACGATGCTCGCGCGGCGACTCCCCGGGATTCTGCCGCCGTTGGATGACGAGGCCGCGTTGGCTGCGGCATCCATCCGTTCGCTCTCGGGGAGCGCTGTCACGCATCTTTCGCGCGTCCCACCGTTTGAGGCGCCGCATCACAGCGCGAGTGCTGCAGCTCTCGTCGGCGGTGGATCTCGTGCGCCTCGCCCCGGCGCAATCGCGCGTGCAAGCGAGGGCGTGTTGTTCCTGGACGAGGCTGCAGAATTCGCCACGACGGTGCTCGATGCGCTGCGTCAACCCCTCGAGTCCGGGCACATCACCGTCCATCGAGCCGGATACACGGCATCCTTCCCCGCGCGGTTTCAGCTTGTCCTGGCGACCAACCCGTGTCCGTGCGGAAACCGGGGGCTTCGGGATGCTGTCTGTGAATGCCCGTCGCAGGCGATCAGGCGCTACCAGAACCGCCTGTCGGGCCCGCTTCTCGATCGCGTCGACATCGAGCTGACCCTGCTGCGGGTGGGCCGTGTTCCCGAGGCGCGGGGAGCCCTGGACTCTGCCCATGCCCGGGCGCTCGTGGTCGAAGCCCGTGATCGGGCCGCGCGACGCCTGTCGAATACCCCGTGGCGGCGAAACGCCGATGTACCGGGCACGTGGCTACGCTCCGGCGCTGGGGCGCTCCCGCCCGCGGTTCGTGCCCCGCTCGATGGCGCCCTGGCGCGGGGCACTCTGACGCTGCGCGGCTATGACAGGGTTCTGCGGGTGGCGTGGACGCTCGCCGATCTCGAGGGGGAACGGATGCCGACCCCCGACCACATCGGGCGCGCACTGTTCCTGAAGCGAGGAACAGTCTCGTGATTGATCCGCAGCGCGCTCGAGACGAGCTCGGCCCTCTCGTGACGGGCCCACTCTCCGACGACGGCATTCTCGATCGGTATGCCCGCGTGGTCTGGAACAGCCTGACCGAGCCGGGTGACGCGGCAGCGGGGATCCTGACGGAATCGCTCGGGGCTTTCGAGGCGCTCGCACGGGTGCGGCGCGGGGACATCGGCGACAGCATCCTGGACCAGAGCGAGGCCCGTGCGGCACTGCAGCGGTGGGAACCGAGGATGCGGCCGGGTACGGTGGCTGGCCTCCTGCGTACTGCCCGTGCCGCTCGACTGCGGCTCGTGACCCCTGCCGACGAGGAGTGGCCCGATGCTGTCGACGACCTGGGAGCGCACGCACCCCTGGCACTATGGGTGCGCGGCGACCCGCGGTCGATCTCCGCGGCCCGCACGGGGGTGGCCATCGTCGGAGCGCGTGCGGCCACATCGTACGGGGAACATGTCGCGGGGGAGTTCGCCGCTGAACTTACCGCTTCCGGAATCCCCATCGTGTCGGGTGCGGCCTTCGGTATCGACGCCGCCGCTCACCGGGCGACCCTCGCCGGTGGCGGCTGCACGATCGCGCTCATGGCGGGCGGGCTGGAAAGGGCGTATCCGCAGGCCCACACCGAGCTTGTCGAGCGCATCGCCGCGACAGGTGCGGTCGTGAGCGAGGTCGCGCCGGGCTTCGCTCCCACGAAGTGGAGATTCCTGCAGAGGAACCGGCTCATAGCAGCCCTGTCGGCGGCGACAGTCGTGGTCGAAGCCGGGTGGCGCAGCGGATCGCTTAACACCGCGCATCACGCGAGCGCCCTGGGCCGCGCGATCGGAGCAGTGCCGGGGCCGGTTACCAGCGCAGCGTCGGCGGGTTGCCACCGGCTCCTGCGCGAACTCGAAGCGACCTGCGTCACCACCGCTGCCGACGTTCGCGAGTTGATCGGCTGGGGGGAACTCATGGGCCTGAGCGGTCGTGACGCCGAACCTCGCACCACCGACGCCACCCGTGTCCGTGACGCCCTCAGCACACGAGTGGCGCGCACCACGCAGGAGATCGCGCGGCGCAGCGGCCTCAGCACTGGAGAGGTTCAATCCCACCTCGGAATCCTGCATCTGGACGGAGTGGTGACGGCAGACGCGGGCGGCTGGCGGCTGGCGTGAGAGGCTCGGGGTGAGGAGGTCAGGCAGCGATGACACAGCAGACAGGCAACCGGTGGCGTCCGGTGATCGCCGCGCTAGCGAACCCCGACGTTCGCGTCGCCTTCGGCTTGTTGCTCATGGGCGGAGACGCTGCTGGCTATCTTGATGCGAAGTCACCGTCGCGGCGCGAGCACATCGTCCGGGTGCTGACCGCGTCGGGCGCAGTTCGCGTGGAAGAGGGCGGGCTGGAGCTTGAACCGACGGTGTTCGGCGACATCCTTGCCGAGGCGTCGCCCCGAAAGGCAACGGATATCGGAAGGTTCCTCGTCGACGGGCGCATCACGCACTACCCGGCGTCGCTACGCGAGCGTGATGATCTGTTGCGATGGGTTGTCGGGCGCGTTCTCGAGCACGGTGAGACGGTCTCGGAACCTGTTCTCACCGGCCGGTTGCGCGTGCTCGTCGATGACACCGCACTCTTACGGCGCTACCTCGTTGATTCAGGCCTTGTTGACAGGAGCCGGGATGGGGCTGCGTACACGCTCCGGGGCGAGGCCGCGGATACCCCGCCTTCGTGAGCTGGAGACTGCGGCACCTCGCGCCACACCGGGTTGGGCGCCGTCGCCGCTTGGTCGGCTGAGGCATCCTGTCTGCATGGACATCTCCGAGGCGGCAGAGCGCTACCTGCGCTACGTCGCCGATGTGCGCCGGCTGTCTCCTGCAACGGTGCGCGCGTACCGGTCGGATCTGACCGACCTGGCCGATGCTGTGGGTCCCACCCGGGTACAGGATGTCGATCTCGAGATGCTGCGGAACTGGATGTGGCGCGCGAGCGAGCGCGGCGACGCTCGGTCCACCCTCGCGCGGCGTGCTGCTGCGGTGCGCACCTTCTTTGCGTGGGCACTGGATGCGAACCTCATCGACACGGACCCTGCGGTGCGCCTCGTCGCGCCCAAGCGCGGGCGAACGCTGCCGAAGGTTGCCTCTGCCGACGGCCTTGCCCAGTTGCTCGATGAGCTCGGGCAGTTAGCAGGAACGGGGGGCGACGCGGTTGATCTGCGTGATCACGCCATGCTCGAGCTGCTCTACGGGGCAGCGCTGCGCGTCTCGGAGCTGTGTGCCCTAGACCTGACAGATCTCGACAACGGGCGCCGGACCGCGCGCGTCTGGGGCAAGGGGGCGAAAGAGCGGGTCGTGCCCTACGGGGGTGCCGCTGCGCGCGCACTGGATGCCTACCTTGTGCGAGGTCGGCCGGCGCTTGCCGTGACCGATACCGCCCGCAGTGCACTCTTTCTCGGCGTTCGTGGCGCGCGCATCGGCTCGCGTACCGTCTACGACGTCGTCGCTCGACGCGTCGGCGCGCTCACCGGGGGGAGTGTGGGCCCGCACGCTCTGCGACACTCCGGCGCCACCCACCTCCTCGATGGTGGTGCCGACCTGCGGTCGGTGCAGGAGATGCTCGGCCACGCGAGCCTGGGTACGACGCAGATTTACACTCATGTCTCCAGCGAGCGGCTGACGGCGAGCTACCGTCTCGCGCACCCGCGGGCGTAGACGGACGCGGCACCACCCCTGCGTCTCTGACGATCTGCGCTTCCCGCGTAGGGTAATCGCATGCATGCTCCGCGCCGCACGCTCGGTGTCGCCCTGGCCGTCGCCTCGGCTTTCGCGCTCGCCGGATGCATCGCGCTCCCGGGACCTCGTGTCACCGTCGTTCCGACACGGGGAGCCGTGACTCCGGTTCCCTCGCCCTCCTGGGAAACGCAGGCACCGACTCCGGCACCTACAACCACGGTCTCTCCGACATCCGCACCAGATGCGCTCTGCGTGAACGGGAAAGCCGTCCTGGCAGGCAACGATGTCGTGTTCTCGCTGACGGGCGACTGCGCCGACGTGACGATCGCCGGCAACCGGATCGTCGTGCAGATGGACGGATCAGCGGACACCGTGTTGCTCCAGGGGAGCAATAATGATGTCGCGATCGGCGACATGGGTGATGTGCGTATCGAGGGAAACGACAACAGCTTCGTCAGTGGCGGGATCGGATCTATGCAGATCGCTGGTGACCGCATGCGCATCGACGCTGACGGTGCCATCGGCGACATCACGGTCAACGGAAACGACAACACCTTCAGCGCAAGCGGGTACGGCACGATTCAAGACAACGGCGGCAGAAACGTCTTTGGGGCCTTGACCCTTGATCGTGGACACGGTGTCGGGTGGGTTATGCCGCTTCCGCGAGGGTAGCTGATCTCGCGGCTTCGTAGACGTTCTCGTAGGTGTTCGGGGTGATGTTGCCGATCGCGGAGTGGCGTCGGCGGGTGTTGTAGCGGCTCGCCCAGCGGAACACGGCCCGATAGGCGGTGGCCTGGTCCGGGAACGCTGACCGGCCGGCGAGGAGCTCGCGCTTGAGCGTCGCGTTGAAGCTCTCCGCGAGTGAGTTGTCGGCACT